>DIVV01000035.1 GCA_002423385.1 bacterium UBP16_UBA6123 | reverse complement strand
GATCGAGGTTATTATTTTATTGACTATTCCGTATTCAATAGCCTCGTCCGCGCCGAGCCAGAAATTGCGGTCGGAATCTTTAGTCACTTTTTCAAGCGACTGACCCGTGCCGTCACTTATTATTTTATTAAGACGCTTTTTCATTTTAGTTATTTCTTCAGCTTCGATCTTTATATCGGTAGCCTGGCCGTAAGCGCCGCCTGAAGGCTGATGTATCAAATAACGCGTATTTAAAAGCGAATAACGGTTTTCTTTTTTAGCGGCAAGATATATTAGAATGCCGGCGCTGGCTACCCAGCCGGTGCCTATCATAATTATTTCAGGTTTAACGAACCTGATCATGTCGTGTATCGTGTCGCCGGCCTCAACATGGCCGCCCTGAGTGTTTATAAGTATTTTAATGGGATCGCTAGACTCTTCCTGCAAAAATAAAAGCTGGTTGCATACGCGCTCCGCTAATTTCTGGCTGACGCCTTCGCTTATTATTATAGTTCTGGTTTTTTTAAGTACCTCAAAACTGTCCATAGGTTTCTTTTTTTCGTCGTTGTTATCTGCACAGGGCATTTTTCTTCCTCCAAATATATTTCTTTTTGTTTTTTTCATTAAATTAAATTCTTTTTATTTTTACTTTTTTTGCTTTTTTACTTAAGTTAAGATATATTATACAATATAACCGTCCGTTATGTCAATTAAATTAATAACTTATAGACCGCATAGACGCGCTAAGACCGCGACGGGGGAAAAGAAAGGACCAATGGCCCTCTCTTTTCCCCCATGGCCCCCTATTCTCTCCCATAATATTTTTCGGGCAGCCGTCACTCGTTCTTTCATGCCCGAAAGCCATTTTTTAATAATTTCTTTTCTTTTCTTCTTCTCTTCTTTTCTCGTCTGCCTCTATTCTCTTGTTCTTTCCTACCAAAAACTTCTTTCATGCATTTTCTCAGTTTTGCCCTCGCGCACGGCGTGCGCAAGGGCACAGCATTTGCGCACTGCCGGAACTTAATATTTTGGCTCACGGAAATGCTCTATAGCACATCTATTCTTATTATCTTTATAAAATTATTACTCTTACCAGACTCCCTGATTTACCGTTTCTCCCAAATTACGCTTGTCATTTTTCGCTTACAACAAAAATATTTTTAAAAACGACTTGACAAAAATAAAAATATAGTTTAAAATTATGTTATAGGACAAAAATGACGAAAGGGGCATTGCGTGAAACTCGGTGAAATTGCTGAAATTAAAACCGGCCTTGTATTAAAACGAAAAAAGGCCAATGAAGAATCAAGCGCATTGCATAAATATAGCGCTTTAACTTTAAAAAGTATTAAAAAAAATGGCGTCATTAATACTGATGAGCTTGAAGAATTCTACAGCAGTGAGTTTTTAAACGAAAACTATTTAACAAAAGCAAATGACATTGTAATCAGGCTCAGCGAACCTAATACCGCAGCTTATATTTATGATAATATTGAAAACATACTTGTACCGTCGCAATTTTGCATATTAAGAAAAAGGACGCATTCGTTTAATTTTGAATATCTGGCATGGTATTTAAACAGTGAGTTTATTAAAAAAGAAATAAGAAAAGCTTCAGTGGGCTCAGCTTTAACTATCGTTACCACAAGTTTTTTAAACGATCTTTCAATCGATAAAATTCCTATGGAAAATCAAAAAAAAATAGTGGAGATTGTAAGATTAAAAAACAGAGAATTGAATTTACTTGAAACATTAATAATAGAAAAAGAAAAGTTATATGACGGATTGATCGAAAAATTGTTCATAAAATAAGATATCAAGGAGCCAAAATGACAAACCAGGAAAAAATCAATGAAATTTTATGGAAAGCGTGCGACACATTCAGAGGAGTAATTAATTCAGACCAATATAAAGATTACGTACTCGTAATGTTGTTCATAAAGTATCTCAGCGATGTCTATAAAGAGCATCTGGATGAATATACTAAAAAGTATAGCGGCGATCAACAAAGAATAAAAAGAGCCATGTTAAAAGAAAAATTTGTTTTAGACGAAAAGTCAACTTTTGACTACCTTTATCAGAACAGAAATGCCCCTGATATCGGCGAAACAATTAATAAAGCATTAATGAGAATTGAAGATGAAAACAAAACAAAACTATCGGGTGTTTTCAGAAATATAGATTTTAACAGCGAAAGCGTTCTCGGAAAAACAAAAGAAAGAAACGCTATGCTAAAAAATCTGCTCGATGATTTTAACAATTCAGAACTTGATTTAAGGCCCGCCATGCTCGGAAAACAAGACATTATCGGAAATTCGTATGAATATATGATCGCAAGATTCGCCAGCGATGCCGGAAAAAAAGGCGGCGAATTTTTCACGCCTTCCGAAGTTTCCGAAGTGATAGCGCGCCTCGTAAAACCTCAAAGCGGCGACAGAATATACGATCCGGCATGCGGTTCCGGTTCGTTATTGATTAAAGCCGCTAATAAAATTAAAGACAATAATTTTCAAGTTTATGGTCAGGAAAGAAACGGCTCGACGCATTCACTATGTAAAATGAATATGTTTCTTCACGATATAGACGACGCAAAAATTGAATGGGGCGATACGATAGCTAATCCGCTTCATATTGAAAATAATAAACTTATGAAATTCGACGTCGTCGTCGCTAATCCGCCATTTTCTTTAGATAAATGGGCGAGCGGCTTTACGAGCGGCAATGATAAAGATGTTGACTTCGAAGCTGGCATGGATAAATATAACAGGTTCTGGCGCGGCGTTCCACCCAGATCGAAAGGCGATTACGCATTCGTTACCCACATGATCGAAAGCATGAATGAAACCGCAAGATTTGGAATAGTATTGCCTCACGGAGTATTATTTCGCGGCGGCTCGGAAGAAAAAATAAGGAAAGCGCTAATAGAAGAAAACCTGCTGGACGCAGTTATAGGATTGCCCGAAAATCTATTTTTTGGCACCGGAATACCCGCAACTATTCTCATTTTTAAAAAGAACCGGAAGCTGAAAAACATCCTGTTTATCGACGCAAGCAACGATTTTGAGAAGGGCAAAAACCAGAATAAATTAAGGCTTGAAAATATTAAAAAAATAGAAGATGCTTATAATGAGTATAAAACGATAGAAAAATATTCATACCTCGCAAGCATCGACGAAATAATTGAAAATGAATTCAACCTGAATATTCCACGTTACGTCGATACTTTTACCGAAGAAGAACCCGTTGATATGGACGCTGTAAAAGAAAATATCGAAAAGATCGAAGACGAACTTAAAGGCATAAAAACACAGATGAATAAATATCTGAAAGAACTTGGTTTATAAGGAGATAACTCAATGCATAATTTATTAAAAACCATTGATAAACTGAAATCGGAAATCGACGATATGAAACCATTAAAATCGAGCGAATTGAAACAGCTAAAAGATTATTATAAAATCGGATTGACTTATTCGAGCAATGCCATAGAGGGCAATAGTATCGATGAAACCGAAACAAAAATAATAATCGAGAACGGCCTGACCATAGGCGGTAAGCCGCTTCGCGAACACTTCGAAGTTATCGGCCACAGCGACGCTTACGAATATATTTATACATTGCTCAATAATAAAAGCATAAAAGAAAGCGATATCAAACAAATTCATTACTTATTCTACAGGCATATCGATGAAAAAAACGCGGGTAAATATAGAAAAGACAGAGTTTATATAACAGGTTCAGAACACATGCCGCCGGCGCCGCAGAATATTTCACGGTGTATGAAAGAATACGTACTTGAACTGCAAGACATAAAATCCGATCATCATCCGGTGGTTTATGCGGCGATAGCGCACAGAAATTTTGTCGCGATACATCCATTTATCGATGGCAACGGCCGCGTAGCAAGATTATTGATGAATCTTATTTTAATACAGGCCGGTTACCCGATTGCAATTATTCCGCCAATATTACGCAGACAATATATACAGGCGCTTGAAAAATCACATGTAAAAAAAGACAACTCTGAATTTATCAAATTTATAGCTGAGTGCGTAAAGCAGACACAAAAGGATTATTTACGAATGTTATCGTAAAATTAAAAATAGGGGTTAAAGCATAAATGAAGCCAGAAATAAAAAAACGCATCGAAATGATACGGCGCGGCGAGGTTCCGCCGGGGTACACGAAAAGCAGAATTGGCTTGGTGCCAACAGAGTGGGAAAACGTCATGTTTTCAAATATTTTTGAAGAAAAGATTGAATTTGCTGACGAAACAAGCGTTATACCATTATATAGTTTAACAATTGAAAATGGAGTAGTGCCTAAAACCGAAAGATATGAACGTAGTCATTTAGTAAAAAAAGAAACAGATACTTATAAAATAGTAAGTAAAGATCAATTAGTATATAATCCAATGAATATAAGGTTTGGCGCTTTAGCAAGATTTAAAGAAAATAAAAAAGTAGCTGTATCTTCATATTATAATATTTTTTCTGTTGATATGGATTACGATTTACGTTTTATAGAAAATTACTTGAAAAGTGTAAGAATGAATTATCTGTATAATTCAATTTCAACTGGTTCACTAAAAGAAAAGAAAAGAGTCCATTTTTCACAATTTTTAGAATTAGAATTACCAATTCCATCTCAAACAGAAAGAAATAAGATTGCTGAAATCCTTTCAGAATGGGATAAAGCCATTGAAAAGCAAGAAAAACTGATTGAATTGAAGAAAGAGCAGAAAAATGGACTGGCTTTTAAGTTACTAACAGGAAAAGCAAGAATTAATGGCTTTAAAAGCAAATGGCCCAAGATATCGATGTCAGATTGCTTTGAAAGAATAAATGAAAAAAACCATGAAAATAACAACAATATTTTAACAATATCAGCTCAACGCGGATTAATTAGTCAGGAACATTATTTTTCAAAACAGATTGCAAGTGAGAGTTTACTAAGATATTACCTGTTAAAAAAAGGTGACTATGCATATAATAAAAGTTATTCGATAGGCTATCCGTTTGGAGCCATAAAACGGCTTGAAAATTTCGAAAAAGGTATCGTATCTCCATTGTATATCTGCTTTAGAATAAAAAATAATAACTTTTCTAACGATTATTTCAAACAATATTTTGATAGCGGATTTTTAAACGAGGAAATACAAAAAATAGCACAGGAAGGCGCGAGAAATCATGGATTACTCAATGTGAGCGTTGAAGAATTTTTTCAAATAGTTTTACGCATTCCAGAAGATATCAAAGAACAAAAAGCCATAGCCGAAATTTTAATGATGGCCGACAAAGAAATTGAACTTCTTGAAAAAGAACTAAATATGATAAAAGAGCAGAAAAAAGGGTTGATGGAGCTTTTATTAACGGGAATAATACGAGTAAAATAATTTAGTTCAAGGAGAATAAAATGAAATTAACTGAAATCAAAGAAAAATTAAACGATTTGTCCAAAAGCGAATTGGTAAAGATAATAGTCGAGCTATATCAAAAAAGCCCTGAAAATATTGAATTAATCGGTTCTAAATTTAATTCTGATTATGAAAAAATAGCATTCGAAAAATATAAAAAGCAAATTATCGATGAATTTTTTCCTGAACGTGGTGATGGTAAATTACGATACTCAAATATGCGAAAAGCCCTGAAAAATTTCAAAGATATATCGAAAAATCCAAAATTTATAGCCGAACTCATGATGATTCACGTTGAGTACGGAGTAAAATTTACTAATGAATACGGAGACATCGACGAAAAGTTTTATAACAATATTGCTGGAATGTATTCGAAATTGCTCGATTACCTGAACAAAAACGACATCATAAGCGATTATAAAAAAAGATGTTACGAAATTTATGAAAAAACCAATAATATTGGTTGGGGCTTTCACGATGAAATGGGCGAGCTTTATTATGAATACTGCGAATAAATTTTAATTAAATTGGAGACCTGCACAATGGACCACAACCCATACTTCACGACCGAAATTGAAACAAGCCAGAAACCGGCCATCGAACTGCTTGTTGAACTCGGCTATAAATATATAAAACCCGAAATCGCCGAAAAAATGCGCGAGCGACTCGATCGCGTTTTATTAAAAGATATCCTGAAATCGCAGCTTAATAAGCTGAATTCATTCGAATACAAAGGCGAAACTCATAAATTCAGCGATAAAAATATCAATCAGGCGATGCTGGATTTAGACGAGCCCCTGATAGACGGACTTATTAAGACGAATGAGAAAATTTACGATCATCTTATTCTTGGTAAAAGCTACGAAGAAACGTTAAACGATACATCCAAAAAATCTTTTTCGCTCAAATATATCGACTGGGACAATATATGGAACAATGAGTTTCACGTAACCGAAGAATATTCAATCGAAAGATTGGATGGAACGACCAGACGGCCTGACATAGTTCTTTTCGTTAATGGAATTCCGTTCGCCGTTATTGAATGTAAGAAAACCGCTATTTCCATTAAAGAAGGCATAAGCCAGACGATACGAAATCAGGGCAAAGACGAAGTTCCCAACCTTTTTAAATTCAGCCAGATACTTCTTGGCGCGAATAAAAACGAAGTGAAATACGCGACTACCGGAACTGCCGAAAAATTTTGGGCAGTATGGAAAGAAGAAGACACCGAATTACTTGAAAAAAGTTTGAAAAAAATAGTCAAAGGAAGACTCGTTACCGAACAGGATAAGGCGCTTTACTCACTTTTAAGACCCGGACGGCTGCTTGAATTAACGCAGTATTATACCGTCTATGATAAAAATGTTAAGAAAATAGCGCGCTATCAACAATATTTTTCGATAATCCACACTTTAGAGCGTATTAAAACTTTTGATGACGAAAACAGAAGAAAAGGCGGCCTTATCTGGCATACCCAGGGTTCAGGCAAATCGCTTACGATGGTTATGTTGTCCAAAGCGATAATGACTGAAAAGACGATACGAAACCCTAAAGTCGTAGTCGTAACCGATAGAGTCAACCTCGATAAACAAATTAAAAATACTTTCGTCCATACGGGAATGAGTCCTGTTCGAGCAAGCACGGGGTTGCATCTCGCGCGAGTATTGAAAGAAAATAAGGCGAATATAATTACCACCGTAATCAATAAATTTGATGCCGTATTAAATCAGAATAGCGAAGTATATAACGATAATAATATATTCGTTCTGGTCGATGAAAGTCACAGGACGCAATACGGCGAATTGCATATCAAAATGAAAAAGGTTTTTCAAAATGCCTGCTATATAGGTTTTACCGGAACTCCATTGATGCGGCGGGAAAAAAACTCGCTCGATAAATTCGGCGGGCTTATCCATAAATATTCCATTGACGAGGCCGTAAAAGACAAAGCAGTCCTGCCTCTTTTATACGAAGGAAAAATGATAGAGCAAACGGTTAATAAAAAAGCCATCGACGCGAAACTCGAAGTGATTACGAAACATTTAAATGACAGGCAAAAAGATGAAGTAAAAAAGAAATGGAGCCAGTTCGAAAAAGTAGCGTCATCGGTTTCGCGCCTTGAAATGATCGCTTTTGATATATTCGAGCATTTTTCGTATAACTGGAAAAATACTCCATTTAAAGCCATGCTTGCATGTAATAGCAAGTCTGAAGCGATTAAATATAAAAGAGCATTCGACGAACTCGAAGAGGTAAGGACCGAAGTCATAATTTCACCGCCCGACGATCGCGAAGGCTTTGACGAATTAGATAAAGCGTCCAAAGATATAGTTAAAAAATTCTGGATCGAAATGATGGATGTTTATGGAAACGCGGAAGACTACGAAGACGGTATAAAAGATGACTTCATAAACGGAGATGAAATCGATATATTGATTGTCGTCGATAAACTTCTGACTGGATTCGACGCTCCCAGGGCCACTATTTTATATATTGACAAACCGTTGAAAGACCACGGCCTGCTTCAGGCAATAGCCCGCGTCAACAGACTTTACGAAGGTAAAGAATTCGGTTATATAATCGATTATAGAGGTCTGCTCGGAAATCTCGACAGGGCTTTAAATGAATATAGCGAAGCGGGCCTTGACGCTTTTGACCGCGAAGACATAGGCGGCGCCTTAACCGATATAAAAAAGATCGTCAACGAACTGAAAACCAGTTATTCGCAATTAATCGATTTATTCAAGACAATTAAGAAAAAAAATGAACTCGAAGAGTATGAGGTGTTCCTAGCAGATATTAAAATCAGAGATTGTTTTTATGAAATTTTGAGCAAATTCGGAAGTAATCTTGCGCTGGCTGTGTCGAGTGAAAAAATTTACATCGAAGTCGGCGACGCTCAGTTACAAAAGTACAAAAAAGAACTCAAATTTTTTCAGGAACTTCGAAGGAATGTAAAAATAAGATATTCTGATTCAATTGACCATAAAGAATACGAAGCAAAACTTCAAAAATTGCTCGATAATTTTGTTTACGCCGGTGAAACGATAAGAATAACGAATCCGGTCGATATTTTTGACGAAGATAAATTCAGCGAAGAACTAACGAGGCTTAATGGAAAACGATCTACCGCGGACGCGATAAGAACGAGAATCGCGAAAGCGATCAGTGAAAAATATGATGAAAACCCTTCGTTTTATAAGAATTTTTCTGATATGATCGAAAAAGTTTTACAGGATTACATGGAAAAAAGAATTTCTGAAGTGGAATATCTCAATAAAATGAAAGATATCCTGGATGTATTCAAAAAAGGCGATACCGGTGAAAATTGCCCGCAAATACTTAAAAATAACGAAAACGCCCGCGCTTTATACGGAATTACTTTAGAAATAATGAAAGAATTAAATAATAAAAATAATCTTGATGACAGGGAAAAAGTCATAGCTGAGCTATCTATCAAATTCGATGAAGTGATCAAAAATAGAATTAAAGTCGATTGGCAGCAAAATCATGAAGTCCATAAACAGATAGCGCTTGATATCGATGATTTACTTTATAAGTTTGAGGACGATACCGGAATTAAATTAACAAGTGACCAGATGGATAAAATAATTGAAAATATTAAAACAATCGCTTTAAGAAGATATAGAGTGTGAATATATGCAAAACGCGCACATTTTTTATGGCGATGATAAAATAGAATTTTACATTTCCAGAAAAAAAGTTAAAAATATCAATCTTAAAGTGACTCCTGAAGCCAAAATTATTGTTTCGGCCGGCACTACGGTTCCGCTTGATTATATTAAAGAATTCATAAAAAGAAAAGCGGCATGGATTATCAAAAATGTTAAATACTTTGATGAATTTAAACCATCTATTATCGAAAAAAAATATGAAAGCGGCGAAAGTCACAGATATTTAGGAAGGCAATACAGGCTTAAAGTTACGCAAAGCCATAACATCGAGGTTAAACTATCAAAAGGATATATTTCTCTAAATATTATTGACGTAAATAACATAAAATTGAAAAAAAAAATTTTAGATAATTGGTATAAACAAAAAGCAAGAATTAAATTTAAAGACATATTCGAGAAAATATTCCCTTTAATTCAAAAATATGAAATAGAAAGACCTAAATTAACAATTAGAAATATGAAAACAAAATGGGGCTCATATTCATCAAAAAAACATGAAATAGCATTAAATATCGATCTTATAAAATCTTCTAAATATTGCATCGAATATGTAATTTTACACGAATTAATTCATTTAAAATATAGAAATCATGACAAAAACTTTCACTATTTTTTAACGGCTTTAATGCCGGACTGGAAAAAGAGAAAAGAAATTTTAGATCAAGAAATAATTAAAGAACTATAAAATAATAATATAAAATAAATGAATAACGAATTATCAACTACGCGGCGCAATTAAAAATAATCCGAGCTAAACGGTTTCAGTGTTATTTTTAATAATGCCGTCTATAGTTTCTTTATCAAGCAGTCCACTTTCGATGATAATATCTTTATAGCTTTTACCGGTTTTAAAAGATTCTTTCAATATATCGGTAAGTTTTTCATAACCTAATTTTTCGATGAATAAAGAAGCGAGCGACCATGATTTTTCGATATACTCGCGGCAGCGGTCTTTATTGGCCTTAATGCCGGAAATTACTTTATGCGTGAAAAATTTAACTCCATCACGCAAAAGCTCTAAATTTTCGGTAATGCAGTCGGCTACGAGCGGAAGCATGGGGTTAAGTTCAAAATTGCCGTCGGCGGCGGCAACCGTTAGGGCAAGATCGTTGCCGATCACTTTATAATAAATCTGCTTAATAAACTCAGGCCCGACCGGATTAACTTTAGCTGGCATGATAGTCGAGCCAGCCTGGAGCGGCGGAAGAAAAATCTCGGAAAAACCGCCAACCGGGCCTGAATCCATCAACCTTAAATCACTGGATATTTTATTTAAGTTAACGGCGAGCGTTTTGACGATAGCCGCCACTTCAACATAGGCATCGAGGTTTTGAGTGGCGTCGATAAGGTTTTCGGCGCGCGCGAGGCCGTAGCCGGTTAAATAGCGCAGTTCTTCAGTGACGGCGAATCTGTATTTATTTGACGCTCCGACTCCGGTGCCTATGGCGGTGCCGCCTATATTGATCTGGCGTATGCGCTCTTCGCATTTATATAAGCGCCATCTATCGCGCGATATCGCTTCGGCGTAGGCGCCGAACTCCTGGCCCAGCGTTATAGGAACGGCGTCTTTAAGCTGTGTGCGGCCGAGTTTGAATATATCGGCGAACTCGCTTTCTTTTTGCTGCAGTGCGGTTTGAAGATCCATAACCGCGTCGGTAAGCTCGCGTAACAGTTTTATTATCGCTATCTTAATAGCGGTCGGAAAGGTGTCGTTAGTCGATTGCGACATATTAACGTCTTCGAGCGGATGAAGTTTATCGTATTCGCCTCTGGAAAAACCCATATATGCTAAAGCCAGATTGGCTATAACTTCGTTTAAGTTCATATTTATGGAAGTTCCGGCGCCGCCCTGAATGGCGGGCAACACAAAATCGTCGTCGCGCCGACCGCTTATTATTTCGTCGCACGCCGCTAATATAGCGGCGTATTTAGCCTCGCTCAGTTTAGCTGTTTTAAAATTAGCCGCGGCGCATGCTTTTTTAACTATCGCATAGGCGCGTATTATTTCGATATTGACTTTTTTATAATTGATCTTAAAATTATCAAACGCCCTTCTGGTGTGGACGCCATAATTAACTTCATCATCTATTTCAAGAATACCGAGAAGGTCTTTTTCTTTTCTCATAATTAAATCGCCTTCGATTATTTTATTTTTTTAACAGCGGCCAGTAAATATTAAATTAATAAAGGCCCGCACTTCAAATTATTTAACCCTGATTGTAACACTTATCCGTTAATATTACAAGTGATTACGATAAAAATAACGCTAAAAATTACCTGAGAATAACAATAACTATATAAATCACAATAAAATTCATAATACTGTATCTGTAATTTTGCGGCGCGCTGTTTCACTAATAAAAAAAAGACCGTCATACATATCTTAGATATAGACGGCCCTTTTTACTTATAACATGATTTATTAAGTTATTTAACTATTTCAATTACTTTTTAAGTCCGTTTCTCCAATTGCTGAGACCATTTTTAAGGTTGTTAAGCCCGCCGTTGATAAACGACTGCGCGCCTTCGAGAAAATTAATGCTCGAATCGGCGGCGGCTACACCCGCGTTGGTTATAGCTTTTCCGGCTTCTTCGACGGCTTTTTTACCCGTCGTCACTACCGCGTCAACGGCTTTTTTGCCGGTGTCAACGACGGCTTCACCCGCGTTTTTAGCTGCTTCGACTGCGTTTTTACCGGTTTGAACGACAGCTTCGCCAGCTTTTTTAGCGGCTTCGGATGCGGCCTGCGCCGTTTCCTGAGCGGTTTTTACGACGGCCTCTCCAGCTTCTTTGCCTTTTTCAGCGACGAATTCTCCGGCTTTAACTGCCGCTTCAGCAGCTTCTTTACCTTTTTCGGCGACAAAAGCGCCAGCTTTTTGACCGGCGTCGTAAGCCGCGTTAGCCGCCCATACACCGCCGGCTACAGTTAAAGCTACTGGAATTAAAGGCGCGGCGGCAGCCATAAGCAATCCGTCTTTAACGGCCTGTTTAAGTTTTTCTTCGCGTTCTTTATCTTTAGCAAGTTCTTCTTTTTCGTTTACATTCAAGGTGTCTTCATATTTAGGCACTTTTATATTGATAAGATTGCCATGATAAGGGCATTCAAATGTATAGCTTTTTTCATCACCCTGAAGTCTTAACATGAACTGTTCATTTTTAGTGCCGAATAATTTTTTTATTTCGTGAGGGCATAATATTTCATTTTTAGAAAGATGGTTCATGCTCACTAATTCGCCAATTTCACGAGGGTATAATTTTTTATCGTGAACAGCGACTTTTACGGCTCTTGAAACCGCGCCGGCCGCCGTTATCATCTTGATCATACATTCTTTCTTTTCTTTTGCTTCTTCTGCAACTTCTTTCTTGCTTAAATTGTTAGGCATAGGAACGACCATACGGTTCTCGGGATGAACACTGCACTGTATGACTATGAATTTTTCATAAGGCTGCTGAAGTTTGAAAGTATATTCGTGTTTTTTTTCGCCGAATAAGGCTTTATCTTTATGGACGCAGTATATTTCGTCTTTTGAAATATGATTGGCGTTAACGAGTTCCTGCGCGCTGCGTGGAAATAATTTTTTATTTGTCTTCGCCATTTTAGCGTAATTCATCGTAGCGACGGCAAGACGGCCGATACGTGAGCGGCAGAGCTTTACTTCACCGGTGCTTGCGACTATTTTCATTTCGGGTTTAACTATATTTTGCTTCGTTTTAGACTCTTTTGCCGCACCCGCCGCACTAACGGCGCCTCCAACGTTTGAACTCTGGTCGGTTTCGGAAATATCAGAACCGCTCGTGATGCTCTTATTAACGTTACTTATGCTTGAAGATGAAGAATCGGAAGCCATAACGGGCGCAAAATTCGCAAAAATCGAGAAAACAAACACTGATAAAACAAATAATACGACGCTTTTCTTTGTTTTCATAAAAAATTCCCCTTTCGAATGTTTAATTAAATAATTTATAAGTTCACTTAAAATTCGTATGGTTTATCGCTATATGACCCTAAAAACCTCAGAAAATAAAGACTTTTGCGATTTTATAAAAATAAAACCGCGCCAGTATAATTAATATGTTATTATAATTATACCACAAACGCGGAAAAAAAGTTCCTTTTTTTTTATTTTTTTTACCTGATATTTTTATAGAACCTATCCAGTAAATTTTTAGACCTGAGCTTCACCTCGAGCATTTTTATTATATTTTTTTCAATTTTTCTTTTATTACTTCTGGTTTCATTCAGCATAGAATCGAGCTGAATAAGCTGTTCATCAAGGTTTTTAACCAGAGTTCTTTTATCTGCCTGGCTGAATTTATTTTGATCGATATCTTTTTCGATATCTTCGAGCATTTTTTTAGATTCGCTGTAGTTTACATAAGTTTCAAGGTCATATATCTGATCCGCGGTAACCTGTTTAGCTACGCCCTGACTTATTCTTCCCGAAGCTCCGGCCGGGGCCTTGAATTTACCTTCGAGTTTATCTTTTAAACCGGCCGTTTTTAATTTTACGGATTCGAGCATATCAAAATACTGATCAAAATATTTTAACCTTTCTTTAAGCTCTTCTATGAAAAAACCCGTGCGTTCGATTTCCAGTTCGAGCATATCGATAAATTCTTTTTTAGTTTTATAGTCGATCGACCGGCTGTTGACCTGAGTCTCTATTTTTTCGAGCATTTTAAGCGCCGTATCGGCAATTTCACCGGAAACCGAATCTTTTTTAGTTTCAGCGGACGCTTGAAGGCAAAAAGCGAAAACCAATAACACTGATAAAGTTAAAATTAATAATTTACGGCTGATATTCAATATATTACTCCTTTGCGATACAAAAATATTAACGCTGCAACAAACTAACTATTTCAACAATTCATTCCATTTTTCAAGAGATTTCGAATAGGAAACTATTTCATCATCCTTAAAAAATATCGATATTTCGCGGTTAGCCGAATCGATACAATCGGAGCAATGCAGAATATTATAAGTGACATACATCGCAAATTCTTTCCTGATAGTCCCGGGAGCGGCTTCCATAGGGTTAGTCGCTCCGGCGAGCTTTCTCATTACCTCTATCACGTTAGGGCCTTCTATAACCATTGCCACTACCGGCCCCATCGTGGTAAAGCGCATAAGCGCCGGAAAAAAAGGTTTGCCTACATGTTCTTTATAATGTTCGCCCGCTATTTCTTCAGATATTTTCATCAGCTTCATGGCCGTTATCTTTAAATTCTTATTTTCTATTCGCGAAATAACCTCGCCGATCAATCCCTTGTCAACGCCGTCCGGCTTGACCATTACAAAAGTCCTTTCCATCATGACCTCCATTTTTATTTAAGTTAATGAATGATTAAAAATATTAAAGCGTTCCGTAAATTCTATCGCCAGCGTCGCCGAGACCGGGAACTATATACGCGTGATCGTTAAGGCGTTCGTCGAGCGTGGCGGTAAAAATTTTAACTTCAGGATGATGTTCGTGAAGCATTTTAACGCCTTCGGGAGCGGCTATTATACATAAAAACTTGATGTCTTTAGCGCCGCGTTTTTTAATCATATCTATGGCCGCGACGGCCGAACCGCCGGTCGCAAGCATCGGGTCGCACAGAAGAACTGAGCGCTTCGATATAGAGGCGGGCAGTTTGCAGAAATATTCAACCGGCTCGAAAGTGTCGGGATTTCTATAAATTCCGATATGCCCTATCTTAGCCAGCGGCATAAGTCTCAAAAGTCCGTTTATCATTGAAACGCCGGCACGCAAAATCGGTACTATAGCGACTTTTTTACCTTCTATCTTGAAGCCGAAAGTTTTAGCGACAGGCGTTTCCACCTCTACTTCGTAAAGCGGAAAATCAGAAGTGGCCTCGAAGCCTATCAGCGTAGAGACTTCTTCGACCAGATCGCGGAAAACGTTCACCCGGGTATCTTTATTGCGAAGCAGCGTAATTTTATGCTTTATAAGAGGATGTTCAACTACTATAAGTTCGCCCTTAGATATATTTTTTCTGACGCATACCTCGTTTTTAGCCCCAGCCTGTTTAACCGCCTTAACCGTTTTCGCGTTCATTTATCTTATCCACCCTTCTTTGATGCCGACCGCCGGCAAAATCAGTGTTAATAAAAGTTTTAACTATATCCGCCGCGATTTCAAATCCGATGATGCGCCCGCCAAGGCATAAAACGTTAGCGTCGTTATGCTGCCTTGTAAATCGGGCGACGGTCGAATCGGTCACGCAGACGGCCCTTATTCCCTTAACTTTATTGGCGTATATGGCCATTCCCTGGCCGGTTCCGCACACTAAGATGCCTATATCACAGGCGCCCGAAACAACTTTATCGCAAACGGCGGACGCCATATCAGGATAATCGCTTGAAACGCCCTCTACGCCGCCAAAATCCTGTATGGTATGCTGTTTAAGTTCTTTATTTATGAATTCCAGGATTTCATTTTTAAGTTTCGCGCCGCCGTGATCTGAACCTATGGCTATTTTAAGGTTTTTCTCCATTTTAAATTTCCTCCGTTAAAAAGGTGAGCGCCGGTTTAAAATTCTACTAAATTTTAGTTAAATTTTCAAGTTATTTGATTGAAGCTAAAAAAATTTATATAAATGAGCGCGGCGCAGCAATTTAAACCGGATGTAAATTATTCGGCAAAAACTTAATTAAAAATTCAGGGAAAACTATTCTATAAAAAAATTATCCTTTTAAATTTATCGAATTTGTGTTATAATCAATTAAACGATTATAAACGAGGAGTTTTTAATTTAATGATTAAAGTCACCATTAAGTGGACGGAGCAAACCGAACTCATTCACATGAAAATTTATTTAAGCAAAAAAAATATTTTTGACGATCTCATATCAAAAATTTCTTTAAAAGAAATTCGCGAATTTTTAGACGATTCGCTCAAAGACGACAGTTTTTTCCGCGATAAATCCAGCGGCGAAAGCGTTCTCAGCGGCGATATCAGCGAAGAAGACTTTCACGAACTCTGCGATTATTTCGATATAGAAGCCTCATCTCTCATAAGATAAAAAAATATATTTAACGGCACTTGATTTATTTTTTTCTTTATGTTATAATACGTCAAAATCAGCCAAATGAAATATTCATTATTTGTTAGTGGGCGAATGCAGTCCACTTTTTCTTTTATATAGGGCTTATGAAAGGTATTTAAAGTGTTAAAAGACAACATCAAAGAAATATTCGAAGATATCCAGCCGGCCATCAGAGAAACCGGTATCAGGCTCGTTGAATTCAACCACGCCTCCATAAACCACGGACGCACATTCGTTTTAAAGTTCGTCATCGACCGCATTAAAAAAACGGGCGCTAAAGACGGAATAACACACAGCGACTGCGTCAGGATAACTAAGATCATCGAAGAAGAAATAAGCAGGCGCTTCAACGACGACGAATTAGATTACACTATCGAAGTTGCGTCTTTCGGCCTTGGCAGGGCTTTTGAAACGACCGAAGATTATGAAGCTAATATCGGAATAGAGCTGGAAGTCAAACTCAATAAAAAATTAAACGATTTTTTTAAATTCAGCGGCATACTCAAAGAAATTCGCTACGGGCAAAATGGCGCGGAAGCAATAAACCTCGAATTAAGCTGGGCGGGCGATAAAAAGATCGCCGAGTATCTTAAAAAAAAGAAGAAAAACGCCCCCACGGTCGAGGTGCCTTCGTGCATAACGATTCCGCTGTCATTCATAGCCAAGACTTCAATTAAAATAAACTTTTAACTAATTATATAAAAACAAGGAGGCCCCGATGAAACCCAACGAATTTTTCGTGGCGATCAGGCAGATAATCGATGAAAAGGGTATTGCTAAAGATATTATTTATTCGGCTATCGAGCAGGCTCTAATCACGGCTTATCGCAAAAAATTAGGCTCTTCGAAAGACTTGAAAGTCATTATCGACGAAGAAAAAAAAGACATCAAAGTTTTCTGGTGCAGAACGGTAACCGAAGACGGAATCCTGCAGCGCAACGGAATTACCATAAGCGAAGCTAAAAAAATTAAAACCGACATCGAGATCAATGAAACGCTCGAAGTCGAAATTCCGCCTGAAGATATCGGCAGAATAGCGGCGCAGACGGTTAAACAGGTTGTCATGCAAAAATTCAAAGAAGCCGAACGCGAAATACAGTTCGACGACTATATGAAGAAAAAAGGCATCCTTGTAACCGGCACCGTTCAGAAAATAGAAAAGAAAAGAGTGCTTATATCGCTTGGCAAACTCGAAGCCACGCTTCCTGAAAAAGAGCAGATAGGCCGCGAAACATTTAAAGTCGGAAACCCGGTTAAAGTATGCGTAGCCGACGTACGAAAAGACGCGAAAGGCCTCGAAATTATAGTCACCAGAGCTTCTAACGACTTTCTGGAAGGGCTTTTCAAATACTATATACCCGAAATCAACGAGGGCATAGTAAAAATTAAAACTTCGGTCCGCGAAGCCGGTTCGCGTTCTAAAATATCGGTAGCGTGCAACGACAAAAAAATAGATCCTATCGGCGCATGCGTCGGGTTGAAAGGCTCTCGCATAAAAGAAATCGTGTCAGAACTTATGGGCGAAAAAATCGATATAATTCGCTGGGACGAAGACGCTTCGGTATATTGCTCAAACGCGCTGTCGCCGGCTAAAGTAATATCGGTCAATCCGATAGAGGGCGGCAAAGGTTTTTTAGTAGTCGTCCCCGACACGCAGCTTTCGCTGGCAATCGGAAAAGACGGGCAGAACGTTCGTCTTGCCGCGCAACTCACTAAATACAAAATCGATATCAAGAGCGAATCGCAATATAAAGAACATTTGAATAAATTGATGGATGGCCCAGCCTCGCCTGCCCCTGCGATTGCGATTGCGGAAGTCGAATCCGGCGACGGAGCGGCGGCCGATGAAATTAACAAAGAAATAAATGAAATTAGCGGCAACGAAGATAATGACGATAACGAAATTATAAACAATAACAACAACGCGCAGTAATTAACCTCAAGGAGGTGAGCTTATTTGAGTAGCAAAAGAATTCATGAATATTCGACTGAAAAAAATATAGCCAGTAAAAAAATAATCGACGTGTTAAACGGCCTCGGCTTCGAAGTAAAATCGCACTTTAAAGCTATGGATACAGCCATGATCGAAGCTTTTGAAAATTATTTAAAGAAAGAACAGGGCGGAATGGCCGAAACTAAACCGGCCGAAGTAAAAAAAGAAGCGGTTAAACCGGTTGAGGTAAAAACTGAAGTCAAACCGGTAAAAACTCCTGAACACGCCCCGGCGGCCGAAATTAAAAAAACTGTGCAACAGCAGCCGCAGCAGGTGCAAACTCCCGCGGCGAAGCCTCAGGCAAAAGATGAAAAACCTCAGCAGCCGGCACAGCCACAGCCTGTGCAGCAACAGCAGCAGAAGCCCCAGCCTGTACAGCAACAGCCAGCACAGCCCCAGCCCGTGCAACAGCAGCCGCAAAAACAGCATGTAACTCCGGCCGCTCCCGTTAACAGGCAGCCTGAAGCTCAACAGCCTCAACAGCAACAGCCGCAAACACAGGCGAAAGAACAACCCAAAACCGTTCCGCCGACGGCGCCGCTGCCGCCGGTTGAAGAGTTAAAATCGGTTACCGTCGAAGGCCCGCTCTCGGTTAAAGAGGTTTGCGATCTTTTTAAACTTCAGCGAATCGACGTTATCAAAAAGCTTATGAATTTCGGTATAATGAACGTTAACCAGCGCCTGCCGCTTGAAATAGTCATTAAAATAGCCGAAGAATACAAATACACGGTAAAAGTGCTTACCGCGGAAGCTGAAAGCCAGATGGTCGAAGAAGCCGACGACCATTCAAAAATGGTGGCGCGCCCGCCCATCGTTACTATCATGGGCCACGTCGATCACGGAAAAACCTCTCTGCTCGACGCAATAAGAAAAACCAACGTAGCCGACAGCGAAGACGGCGGTATAACTCAACACATAGGCGCATATCAGGTCGATCTTCCGGGCACGATACAAAAAATCACTTTCTTAGATACGCCCGGCCACGAAGCTTTTACTCAAATGCGCGCGCACGGCTCTAAAGTAACCGATATCGCGATACTCGTAGTATCGGCCGACGACGGCGTTCAGCCGCAGACGATCGAAGCTATAGATCACGCCATAGCGGCGGAAATACCGATAATAGTCGCCATCAATAAAATAGACAAACCGGGCGCTAATATCGACAACGTTAAAAAACAACTCGCCGAGCACGGCCTCGTCCCTGAAGACTGGGGCGGCGACACGGTATGCGTCGAAGTTTCCGCTAAACAGCGTATCAACATCGACGGACTCCTCGAAATGATTTTATTAGTTTCCGAAATGCGCTCGCTTAAAGCCGATCCCACAAGAAAGGCTGTAGGCGCGGTTATCGAATCAAGACTCGACAAGGGATCAGGGCCGATTGCCACCATTTTAGTTCAAAAAGGCACGCTAAACGTGGGCGACGCAGTAATAGTCGGCTGCACCTGCGGCAAGATCAGAGGCATGAACAATAACCGCGGCACAAAAATCGTCAGCGCCGGGCCTTCCACTCCGATAGAAATAACCGGTCTCGACGAAGTGCCGCAGGCCGGCGACAGGCTTAAAGTCGTCACTTCCGAAAAAGTGGCGCGCGAAATAGCCGCCCACCGCCAGATAGCGATGCGCGAAGAACGCATGAAACTCAAAAAACATATATCGCTTTCCGAACTTTTCTCCGAAATACAAAACGGCAAAGTGAAAGATTTGAATATAATCATCAAAGGCGACGTGGCCGGCTCTATCATAGCGCTTTCCGACTCGCTGAAAAAGCTGTCGAATGATAAAGTAAGAGTTAACGTCATCCACAACAACGTCGGCGCCATAACCGAAAACGACATACTGCTGGCGGCCGCTTCGAACGCGCTTATAATAGGCTTCAGGGTAAGGCCTTCCGCGCTCGCCGAAAAACTCGCCGAAGCCGAAAAAGTTGACGTTAAGGTTTACCGCATAATATACGACGCCATCGACCAGATACATCAGGCAATGATAGGCATGTACGATCCGACCTACAAGGAAGTCATATTAGGCCGCGCCGAAATACGCCAGGTATATAAGATATCGCATATAGGCACTATCGGCGGCTGCCAGGTCAAAGACGGCAAAATAACCAGAGACGCCACTATCCGAATCGTTCGCGACGGAATAGAAATATACGAAGGCAAACTTAAATCGCTCAAACGCTTTAAAGACGACGCCAAAGAAGTCACCAGCGGCCTCGAGTGCGGCCTCGGCGTAGATAAATTCAACGATATAAAAGAAGGCGACATACTCGAAGCCTTCGAAATGCAGGAAGTTAAAACCGTTGAAACAAGCGGCCACTCGCAGTCAAAAGATAACAGACGTTAGCCGGAGCGGTAAACGAATAATTAATAACAGGCAGGCAGGCATTTATTATGGAACATAGAGTTGAACGGGTCAGCGTATTATTGATACGCGAACTGTCGAGCATAATTAAAAACGAAGTTAAAGACCCGCGGATATCCGAATTCGTCACTATCACCGACGCTAAAGTCTCAAAAGACCTACAGAGCGCAAGAATATACTACAGCGTCGTCGGCGACCGAAAAAAAGAAGAAAAAACCGGAATCGCATTAAACGACGCGGCCAATTTCATCCGCGTTAAGCTTAAAACAAGGCTTACCATGCGCTATATTCCGACTTTAAAGTTTTTCCTCGACGAAACTTTCGATAACGCCGAACGCATTTACAGCATATTGAAAAAGATCGACGACGAAAAAAAAGACGAAACTCCGCGCAGCGAAGACGAAATAAAATCTGAAGAAAAGAAAGAGAGCGATAAATAATCAATATGGCACGAATTATTGATGAAAATTACTCTAAAATAGCCGAAAAACTTAAAGCACTGAATCATATATTAATAACTTCGCATATAAATCCCGACGGCGATAATATATCTTCAATAACTGCTCTGGGAATGGGTCTTTCCAGCCTCGGCAAGTCGGTCACCATAGCGCTCGTATCGCCGGTGCCGCATATCTATAAATTTCTGCCTTACACCGAAGGCATAATCGATTTTAAAAAATTGGACGAAGACCGGCCTAATTTCGACTGCGCGATAGTTTTAGACGTCGGCAGCCTTAAGCGCGTCGGCGAAACCGTCGATATTAGAAAATACACAAAATTAGTGCTTAATATCGACCATCACGTTAAAACCGAAAACTGCGGCGATATCAGCTTCGTCGATTCATCCTACTCATCGACGGCCGAAATCATATACAATCTGTTAGTCGATATGGATATAAAAATCACGGCTGAAATCGCCGAAACGCTCTATGCCGGCATCATGACCGACACGGGCGGATTTCAGTTTCAAAATACTACCGCCTCGGCAATGAAAACTATTTCTGAATTAATCGCGGCCGGGGCGTCGCCCGAAAAAATATCACAAAAAATATACTTTTCAAACCGCGCCGCAAAGATCGTATTGATGGGAAAGGTTCTATCCACCCTTAAATTCGACCCGAGCGGAAAGATCGGCTGGATAGTAGCCACTAAAGATGTTATCGACGAGTGCGGCGCAAATTCCGACGATCTGGAAAATGTTGTAAACAATATAACATCGATCGAAACGATCGAGGTCGCCATTTTATTCCGCGATTTAAAAGACGGAAAGATCAAATTGAGCCTTCGGGCGCGCAACAACGTGGACGTGCAGAAATTCGCCCTTAAATACCAGGGCGGCGGCCATAAAAAAGCGGCCGGAATGGTATTGGAAGCCACGCTCGAAGAAGCCGTCAACAGGGTAATTTTCGAATTCCGCGACTATATCCGCGGCTGAATAGACATAAATAAAAAACATTAAATTATAAATATTAAATATGCCTAATATATCATCTTCTGCAAACAGCATACCAGACGGCATTTTGTCTGTCGATAAAATTACCGGCGTCACTTCTTTTGATATAATCAGAAGAATCAAGGCCGCTTTTAAAAAAATCGGGCGCTCGGACGAGCTTAAAAAAATTGGACATGCCGGCACCTTAGACCCGATAGCTTCCGGGCTCGTCATAACTTTGATTAACGGCGGCACTAAAAAATCTGACGGCTTTTTAAATCTGGATAAAACTTACGAAGCCGAACTTTTTATAGGCTACTCCACTGATTCCTACGACTCGAGCGGCGAAACTGCCGATAAAATCGCGCTCGATGCGGCTTATTACGAAAATCCCGATAACTTTAAAAAATTATTGGACGCGCTCGATTCATTTAAAGGCGAAATAATGCAAGAACCGCCGATGTTTTCGGCTATCAAAAAAAACGGGCGTCCTCTTTATAAATTGGCCCGTCAAAAAATCACTATCGAACGCGAAAAAAGAAAATGCGTTATCTACTCGATCGGCGCCTGCTCCGATAAACCTTTATATGATCAAAACCTTCAAGGCTTCAAATTCAAATATACGGTTAAATGCTCAAAAGGCACCTATATACGCTCGCTTTGCCAGGACATAGGAGCGGCTATAGGCATTCCCTGCCATATGAGCGCTCTGCGGCGGACGCGAATCGGAGAATATAAAGTAGAAGACGCTCTGGCTTACGAGCAAATAGAGCGCGGCGATATACATAGCATTATTAAAAGCATTTACCAGACAGGGAGTTGAAATTATGATCGATAAAATTACGCATCGCGTTTACTCGAGCGGAAACGAATTATTAGATAAAAAAATCACTGAATTGGTCAACGAATTCGCCACCGGTGAAAATGTAGATATCGCAAGAGAAATAATAGTAACCGGCTTTAAATTATTGAATCCCGGCATAAGCCGTCTCGACCTTAAAATATTAAATTCATCACTCAAAGAAGTTTACAGGGCTTTTATGATGTTTTCGAAATACCGCGGCGTTAAAAAAGTTTCGGTATTCGGCTCGGCGCGCACAAAACCCGACAACCCTAATTATAAAATAGCGCTCGAGTTTTCAAATAAAATCGCCAAACTTGGATATATGATTATTACAGGCGCGGGCCCCGGCATAATGCAGGCCGGAAACGAAGGCGCGGGCCCTGATAAAAGTTTCGGCGTGTCGATAAGGCTTCCCTTCGAATACGAGCCGAACCCGCACATCGCAAAAGACAAAGTTTTAAAATTTAAATATTTTTTTGCAAGAAAGCTCGCCTTCGCGAAGGAAACGAACGCTATAGTCCTCTGCCATGGCGGAGTCGGAACGCTCGACGAAGGTTTCGAGCTGCTCACGCTTCTTCAAACCGGAAAGAGCAATCCGCTGCCGGTGGTAATGCTCGAACCGCCTGGCGGCACTTACTGGAAGAAACTCGACGAATTCATTAAAACTGAAATGCTCGCCGAAGGCTTAATTTCCGAAGAAGACCTCGCGCTGTACAAAATAGTTTACAGCGCCGACGAAGCCGTCGATGAAATAAATAATTTTTATAAAAATTACCATTCATTAAGGTTTGTGGGAGAACTTCTCGCAGTCAGAATGCAGCGCGAATTAAGCGCGGAAGCGCTATCGGTCATTAACGAAAAATTTTCGGATATACTCATAAAAGGATCTATCAGTCAATCGAAAGCCCTCGCTGAAGAAGAAAACGAAACCGAGCTCGCCGCTCTTACCCGCCTCGTTTTTAATTTTAACCGCAAAAGTTACGGCCGGTTAAGAATGTTGATAGACGAAATAAATAAATAAATAAGAATAAAAACAACAAATGTCGGGCATCGATATCAGATATCGATCAATATAATTATAATAAACGGCAAATTTCAAATCACGAATATAATACTTAGTCTAAAAACATCTTCTGGAGGGCTTTATGTACTCGAAAGAAAAAGTGATAATAAGGCAGTATCCCAAAGCGGTATTTTTTTATCCTACTTTTTTAGTTTCTTTATTCACCATGATATTTATAAACGCCGGTTTTCCTTCTAACGGCATAACCGGCGCAATATTTTGCATAGCCTTCGGCTTTAATTTTCTGGTAGTCGCAATCGAATTCACTAAAAATCTTTTCATCAACATGATAATAGGCTTTACTACCATGATTTTTTGCGGACTGTGGCTCAGGGGCATATATCCCGATCTATTCGGCCGCCTTCTGGCGCTTATTACAAATGTCGAACTGACTATGAGCGACGATTTTTATTCGTTTATGACCTTTATATTCGCGGCTACTTTTATTTTTATAATAATAGAAGCGCGTTTTGAATACTGCGAAATAACTTCGAATGAATTAATCGTTCACAGCGGGCTTTTCGCCGACGTAAAGCGCTATCCTTCCCCTTCGCTTCGATACGAGCAGTCGATCAACGACGTTTTTGAAAGTATGCTTCTGCGCTCTGGCAGGCTCAAACTTTTCATTTCCGGCGAAAAAGAACCTTTTATTTTAGATAACGTGCCTTTCATCAAACGCAAATTCGCCGCGCTCGACGATATATTATCACGCACCGAAGTCAAGGTCGTAGATAATAAAAGCGCTTAATTAAAATACCGCTCCATCTTTTTCGACTTTGACCACTATAAGCGTCAGATCGTCGTACTGCGGCGTTTCGCCCATGAACCTTCTCATTTCCTGAAGTATGTCTTCTTTTATTTCATCGGCTTTTTTATGCTTGATGCCGTGTATGAATTCGCAAAACTGCTCGTAGCCGTACATTTCGTCTTTATCGTCCATGGCTTCTACTATCCCGTCGGTGTACATCACGACAACGTCGCCTGAACCAAGCTGATATTCGCCTTCTTCGTACATCGGCGCCTCGAAAACGCCGAGCAGCAGCCCGCCGTCTTTGAGCGAATCAACTTCGGTATTATCGCTGTGGAATACCATCGGATAATTATGACCAGCGTTGGTATATTTAAGTTTTTTATTATCCACGTCGAGAATCATATAAAATAAAGTTATAAACATGCGCGGCTCGAGTTCGTTGAGCATAAATTGATTGAGCTCGAGAACGATATCTTTAGGGTTATGATCGCTCATAACTTTTGCTCTCAATATGGAATGTATCATAACCATCATAAGCGCGGCCGGAACGCCTTTGCCCGAAACGTCGCCTATGGTTATGCCTACTTTCGATTCGGATATGGGAAGAAAATCGTAATAATCGCCGCCGACTTCCTTCGCCGGTATCGCCACGCCCGCAATTGATATACCTTTAATATCGGGATATTTCTGAGGCATCATGCTCATCTGTATATTATGCGCTATTTCAAGCTCACGCTCGAGTTTTTCACGGACCACGAGGCGTTCGTAAAGCCTGGCGTTTTCGATGGCTATTACCGCCTGATTGGCGAATATCTGAAGCAATTGAAGATCTGAAGCATTATAAATTTCGTTATTATATTTTTCGGTGATCGATATCATTCCGATTACCCTGTCGTTAATGACTAAAGGAACGGCGATAAACGATTTGGTTTTATATTTAGCGTCTTTGGATTCGGGAAAGCGATCGTCGGTTTCAACGTCGGTGACAAGCAGCGACTGTTTCTGTTTTATGCAAAAATCGGTAATAAGCCCTCCCGATTTTAATTTGATATTTTCGGTAAAATCGTTAGCCTCGTCCATGCCTTTGGCCACTTTAATATAGAGATCGCCGGTTTTATCGTTGACGAGTATAATCGAGCAGCGCTTGCTTTTCATTACTATCGTGGCGTTCTGGATAATAGCGCGCAGCAGCTCTTCTAAGTTGAATATAGAGCTGATTACCTTGCCTAAATCCTGAAGCGATTTCATCTCGCTGATTTTTTTATCGAGCTCGGCGTTAGTGCGCGCCAGGTTTTCAGAATATTCTTTGAGCTCTTTAATTTTTAAAGTGAGCGCGCCGGTCACGGAATTAAACGCCGTAGATATTATTCCGGTTTCGTCGTCGGATATTTTGCTTATTTTGTAATCGTAATTGCCGTTTAATATTTCATTGGCGCCGCGCGCGAGATCGAATATAGGCGTGATTATTTTGCGGCTCATAAATATGGAAATGAGCCATCCGATAATAATAGCTATCAGGCATATTACCAGCGAATGTATATAGGAATTCATTATTTCATCATGCACTTTTTTAAGCGAGTAGCGCACGATAAGGCTTCCCTTGACCGTTTTACTTATAACCAGAGGAACCGCCACTTCGAAGTACAGGCCGCCCTTTAAAAAATTACGCTGCGTGGAAGAAGTTTTTATAGAATTAACTATGAGATCGTATGTGATTTTATCTTCGCCCGCCGAAGATTTTATTGCGCCGCGATTGGCGTCGATCGAAGAAGCTATGCAACGGATATCTAAATCGTAAACTTCGCAGAACATAACGTCGGTATCGTTACGCCTGACGTCTTCGACCGAATATTGAAGCGTGGTGAGCTGATTGGATAGTATCGCCTCGCTAAAACTTATTAAAAGCAATTTATTTAAATATTCGGCTTTTTCGATCATTTTATTAATCAGCAGAATCTCCTGCTGACGGGCTATATAAACGGAAGTAGCCGCCATTATTCCGAATACCAGCAACGTTATATATAAAATAAGTTTTTTAGTGATGCTCGATTTAGCGTTAAAGTGTAAAAGTTTAGCCGCAACCGGAGCGCCGCCGCCATTCGGCAAATTTATAGCGCCTGATTGCGTATTTTGATTATTAACATCAACCGGATTAATTTGTACATTATTTTCTTTTTGATCGCTCATTTTATATCCCTTTTAAATATTTTCAATTTCATCGAAATACTCCGCCGCAAAAGCAATGTCAGCCTTAATCTGGGCGCAGAGCGCTTTGAAATCGGAGAACTTTTTTTCATCGCGCAGCCTTTTAATAAAATAAGTTTCGAGGATTTCACCGTAAATATCGTCGTTAAAATCGAGTATATGAAGCTCGAAAGTCATTAACGACGATTTTTTTTCATAAACAGTCGGACGCATGCCTATATTCATAACCGCTTTATACCCCGCGCCCTTCACTCTGCATTTAACCGCATAAACTCCAGGTTTTGGAATAATAATGCCGGAGTCCGGCACTTTGATATTAGCGGTAGGCATATTGAGTTTTCTTCCTAAACCGTCGCCATGGATTACTTCGCCGGTCAGTTTGAAAGGGCGCCCCATAAATTTAATAACGTCGTTGACCGCGCCCGCTTCGATTAAAAGGCGTATTTTAGAAGATGAAACCACGAAATTACCGATTTCGATCGGGCTTAAAACATTGACTTTAAAACCGTACTCAGCGCCCGCCTCGATAAGTGTCGCCGTATTGCCGCTGCGGTTGGCGCCGAAGTAAAAATTAAATCCGACGAATACCTCGCTGACTTTTAAACTTTTAACTAAAAGTTCTTCAATAAATTTAACGGGCGGCATCGCGGCGATGACTTCGTCAAAATCCAGAACTACCATGGTATCCACGCTAAGTTCGGATATAATTTTTTCTTTATGTTCGTAAGTGGTTATAAGATCGAAATGTTTGTCTGAAGCTATAAAACAGCGCGGATGCGGCTTGAAGGTAAGAACTACCGCTTCGCCGTTATTTTTATGCGCGGCCTCGACCGCCATGCTTATAAGCCGGGAATGACCGTGATGTATGCCGTCAAAAGCGCCCATGGCGGCATATACCGGCTTCAATCCGCTGATATAATTATTAATGCCGTTTATAATTTTCATCGCGGCTAAATATAACATAAATAAAATTTTAAGTCAAATAACATTAAATAACATCTTAAAATGATATTTTGGAAAATAACAGGCCAAATTTTTGTGATAATGTCCTATTTTAAAAAATAAACATTGAAAAATTAACTGCAATCGATTATAATCAAAAACGATTAATAATCCTGCGTTAAATTAAAGGAAAAATATGAGCGATCTGGTTTTGAAAAACGGCGTTATATACACCGCAGATATTTTTGACGGCATAGTCGAAGCCGCCGCGATTAAAGACGGTAAAATAATTTATACCGGCGATAATCGAGGCGTTATAAATTTCACGGGCCCCACGACCGAAGTTATCGATCTTAACGGTAAAATGGTTATCCCTGGCCTCTGGGACACTCATATACATATGCCGGGCGCTAAACTTACCGAACTTTATCACATCAACCTCTACGATTCGAAAAATCCCGAAGAAGCCATAAAAACTATATTCGATTATATAAAAGCCAGGCCGGATAAACCAGTTTATTACGGCGGCGGCCTCGCGCCCGATATATTTTCTGGCGAAGAACTTCTGCACGGGCCTAAAAAAGAGCGGCTCGATAAAATATGCCCTGATAAACCCGTCATTATAACCTTTAACGACCTTCACGGCTGCTGGCTTAACAGTAAAGCCCTCGAAATAAACGGCATAACGGCTCGTACTAAACCGCCCGAAGGCGGCGTGATCGAAATAAACCCCGAAACCGGCCTGCTATGGGGAATATTAAAAGAAAACGCCATGGAACTGGTTAAATTCGAAGAATTCAGCGGCGATGAAAATATCGATGCGCTCAAAGAATTTCAAAAAATGATGCACGGCTACGGCTATACGGCGATATTAGCTATAGACTCTCCGGCGGAATGTTTAACGGCCTTAGACAGGCGCGGCGAATTAAATATGCGTATCAGCGGCTCTTTTGTATTTTATCCGGACAAACCTATAAACGAGCAATTCGACGAATTAAAAAAAATCAGGGACGCTTATGATTGCGCGCTCGTAAAAAACAACGTAATCAAAATATTCGTTGACGGCGTCGTAGAGCACGGCACGGCTTATCTGCACGCGCCTTACCTCGAAGGCGGAAGAGGCCCCGGGCATCGGGGTATTTTTTTATGGAACTCAGAAATTTTAACTCAAACTTTTATTAAAGCCAATAAAGAAGGTTTCCAGCTTCATCTGCATTCAATAGGCGATGCGGCCACCAGTAAAGTTCTCGATGCGCTCGAAGCCGCAAAAAAGACCACAGGCAGCGGCGATTATCGCAATACCATAACGCACCTGCAATTAGTGGCGGCTGAAGATTACGCCCGGTTCCGCGAACTCGGCGTTATAGCCAACCTGCAGCCTTACTGGGCGTTTAAAATGCCTTCCGTCTGGGAAAAAATCGATCTGCCAAAACTCGGCGAACGCGCATGGCACCAGCAGCCCATAGGCTCGTTTTTTAAATCGGGCGTCACGGTAACCGCGTCTTCCGATTATCCGGTCACTTTATACCCGAACGCCATGCGCGCGGTTAAAATAGCCGTAACGCGCGATGACAGCTCGCCTTCGCACTATCAGGATTACGCGGTTAAAAACGGCCGCGGCGCCGAAAAAAAAGAGGCTGACATAGCCGAACGAGTTTCTATCACGCAAATTTTAAGGGCGTTCACTATTAACGGCGCTTACTCGACTTTTAACGAAAATATCACGGGCAGCATCGAAACCGGTAAAGACGCCGATCTGGTCATACTCGATAATAATTTATTCAATATCGACCCATTATCAATCGACAAAGTTAAGGTGGAAAAAACTATATTCAGAGGCAAAGTTGTTTATGAGGCCGGCAATACGCAATAATGCGGCATGGAGATAACACAACGCGAAACGATGTATGATAAAGAGGCATGGTACAGCACTGTAATATCAACAAATCAATGAAAAGTATATTAATAAACATTTAATTTAACCGTAAAACAAAAATTCAGGAGGTAATAAAATGGCAAATCCGGGGTATTTAAAACTGACCATTCCAAACGATATCACTTATCTTCCAATCGCGCAAAAATGCGTCAGAGAAACGGCAAGCATGTTCGGTTTCGCTGGCGAGGACATCTATAAAATAGAACTCGCACTCGAAGAAGGCATTACAAACATAATCAAGCACGCTTTTGAATCGCACGAAATGAATACTTTTGACATAATATGCGAAAAAATTCCACTCGGAATGAAAATTATACTTAAAGAAAAGGGTATTCCATACGATCCGAAACAGGTCCCGGAATATAATCCCGGCCAGAGCGTAAATGACGCTGAAACGACAGGGCTTGGAACTTTTCTTCTTAAAAAATCGATGGACGAAGTATTGTTTAACAACCTCGGAAACGAAGGCAAAGAAACTCATTTAATTAAATTTCTACCCGCCAAAAATATCAAAGATTATTTCCCGCCGGCCGAGCTCACCCTTGAAATGCCAATTCAGGAAGGAGTTAAGCCTATTATCGAAAAGATAGAATACGACGTAAGACCGATGCAGCCGCACGAATCTATAGAAATATCCAAAGGCGCTTATAAATCGCACGGTTATACGTTTTTTGACGAGCATATTTACTATCCCGATCAAATAGTCGAAATGAATAAAACCGGCGAATTAGTATCGGTGGTAGCTATTACTAAAGACCGCAGATTTATGGGCCACGCGGCGCTTCACTATCCCGAGCCGGGTTCGCCGGTCGCCGAATACACTTTCGTATTCGTCAACCCTGAATACCGCGGCCAGGGCTGTCTTACAAGACTCACCGACTGTCTTTTCAGCCTGCCTCAAAAAAATAAACTTCTCGGCATTTACTCATACTCCGTAGCCAACCATCCGTTCACGCAAAAAACCATCCTTAAATGCGGCCTCAACGACTGCGGAATACAACTGGCGACAAGCCCCGCTACATGGGAATTTAAAGGCATAAGCAGCGACAGCACGCAGAGAATAAGCGTCGTTCTGGGCTTTAAATACACTGAAAAACCCGAACCGGTAAATGTATACGCACCCGAAGCCCACAGGCAGATGCTTGAAAAGCTCTATAAAAACATAGGCGCTGAAAATACATTTTTAAAACCCGAGGCCGGCGCGCCGGTTTTCGAATATAAAGAATCGGTAATTTATACCAGAGTGTACGCTACCGAAGAAACCGCCGAGATAATAGTAGTTAAATACGGTTCCGATATATTACAGGAATTAAAGGTAATTTTAAGGGAGCTGTGCATGAAGCATATCGCTTCGATAACGCTGTTTTTAAATCTCGAAGACCCGAATACTCACTTTATGTGCGAACCGATCGAAACGCTTAACTTCTTCTTTTCGGGCATATTACCGAAAACGCATTACGGCGACGCCCTGGTGCTTCAGTATTTAAACAACGTATCGCTGGACTATGATAAAGTAGTAGCTTATTCGGAGGCTGCCAAAGAAATTCTCGAATACATAAAAAAACGCGACCCGCGTCTTAAATAATATGATATTTTTGCCCGTGATTTTGTCCACCCGGCGCGACGGATCACGGGCAACCTCGCGCCGCGCTAAACGCCGCCAGGGAGGAAAAATGACTGTTAAAAAATTATACAAATTATATAAATTAGTAAATTCAGTAAAAGCCTTTACAGCCGCATTTTTTATAGCCGCCGTTATTATCGCGGTTTCGGGCGCGTGCGCCGCGGGCGCTTCCATTTATAACTGCTGGTACGAAAACCGCGAAGGCCGGCTTCTGCTGGAATTAACCGACAAAAACTCCTACCACGCCCTTTTTCTCGATCGACACAACGAATTAACCACCGAGGAAGGGCTTTTCCGTTACAGCGAACGATCGAAAAAAATTTCATTCTCTCCCAGTTTTATTAATAACAAATATAAATCTCCCATTTACGGCCGTGAGTTTCTAATTATTTCGCAGAGCGAAGACAGCCTTGAAATACGATGCCTCAAAGAAAAAACGCTTGTTTTTTCTTTTATAAAAGACGAACGGCATGTAAAAAAAGGCTGCCACTGCAAATTTTGCGATAAAAAGAAATAAACGAGGGGAAAGACAATCAAAAAAGATTGAAATTTGACAATTTAAGATATTTTTGATAAAATACTTCCTTAATAAAATTAAACAATAAGTTGTGAACGGAAGGGAATTATAATGGAACATAAAATGCATAAACAGCAAAATGTCGAGCTGGAAACCGCGAGACATTCAGCCGCGCACGTACTCGCGCAGGCCGTATTAAGAGTGCGCCCGGGCGCGAAGCTCGGATTCGGACCGGCTATCGAAGACGGTTTTTACTACGATTTCATACTGCCTGAACCTATCGGCGAAGACGATCTTAAATCGATCGAAAAAGAGATGAAAAAAATAATATCGTCGAACCAGAAATTCGAACGCGAAGAACTGCCGCAGGACAAAGCCGTCGAACGGCTGCGCGAAATGGGACAGGAATTCAAAATCGAATATCTTAACGACCTGGCTAAAGAGCAAAATATAAGCTCGTTTTCATTTTACAAAAACGGCACTTTTGTTGATATGTGCGAAGGTCCGCATGTTGAAGCCACCAATAAATTAAAAGTTGATTCATTCAAGCTCGACAGAATAGCCGGCGCTTACTGGCGCGGCAGCGAAAAGAACCCTATGATGACGCGTATTTATGCGCTTATGTTCGAAAACCGCGAGGAGCTCGACGATTTTTTAAAACGCCGCGAACTCGCGCTTCAGCGCGATCATAAAAAACTCGGCCACGAGCTCGAAATATTCACCATTTCTGAAGAAGTCGGCGTGGGCCTTCCGCTGTGGCTGCCGAACGGCACGGTCATCCGCGACGAACTCGAAAAACTGGCCAAAGAAATGGAATTCAAACAGGGATATAAACGCGTCTCCACGCCGCAAATAACAAAGGAAAACCTTTATCACACCTCCGGACATCTGCCGTATTATAAAGACGCGATGTTTCCGCCTATGATCTGCGACGAAAACGAACAGTATTACTTAAAACCCATGAACTGCCCGCACCATCACATGATATTCAGATCACTGCCGAAGAGCTATCGCGACCTTCCATACAGGCTCGCCGAATACGGCAACAACTACCGCTATGAAAAGTCGGGACAGGTATCAGGCCTTCTACGCGTGCGCGGCATGTGCATGAACGACGCCCACATCTACTGCACCAACGAGCAGGTCAAGCAGGAATTTAAAAGCGTTTTAGAGCTCCATAAATTTTACTACGACCTTTTCAGAATGGGCGAATTCTGGATAAGGCTTTCGATGCATTCGAAGGACAAGCCCGAAAAATTCGTCAATAACGAAGAACTCTGGGACCATTCAGAAAAAGTAGTGCGCGAGATAGTCAACGAACTCGGCATCGCCTACGAAGAGCATGAAGGCGAAGCAGCCTTCTATGGCCCGAAAATCGACTTTCAGGTCAAAAACGTAATCGGCCGCGAAGAAACCGCCTCGACCACACAGCTCGATTTCGCCGTGGCGGAGCGTTTCGGCCTCGAATTTACCGACAATAACGGCGTGAAGCAGAGGCCTTATATCATACATCGCGCGCCTCTCGGAACGCACGAGCGTTTTATAGCTTTTTTAATCGAGCTTTTCGGCGGCGCGTTCCCGACATGGCTTTCGCCCGTGCAGGCAACCATAATTCCGGTTTCTGAAAAATTTTTAGATTACTGCCATAATATAGCCGACACGCTCAGAAACGACTTTATAAGAGTTGAAATTGACGATTCGTCGGATTCGTTCAATAAAAAAATACGCATCCACGCGAAGAAAAAATGCCCGAACCTGCTGATAGTAGGCGGCAAAGAAGCCGAAGAATCGCTTATCACCTGGCGCAGGTATTGCACGCCCGAACAAAAAACCATGAAATTCGACGATTTTCACAGCATCATAAAAAATATGATAAGCAAAAGAATAATGGATAATTTCAACGACACTATAATTCCGCAAGCGTAATTATATTAGAGAACAGAGAATAGAGAATAGTTATGGATTTTTTTATTTTAAAATATGATTCCATGGCTATTCTCTGTTTTTATGGCGCGTAATAAAATAAACAGAGGGTGGTAATGATAATAGACGATAAGATCAAATTCAAAAGGCATATTATAATCTGTACTAACATTAAAGACGACCTCACTGCGCCCTGCTGCGGGCGCGGCGACAGCTTCGCGCTTTATAAAAGGCTTAAAGAATATATTAAATCGAAAAACATCAAAAACACGGTTAAGGTAACACAGGCTAGATGTTTTTCGATGTGCGCCGACGGGCCGAACATGGTCGTTTACCCGGAGCAGATATGGCATCATCACACGGCGCCGGAAGATTTCGACGAAATAGTCGAAAAATATATAAAGCCCTTCGAATCCTGATGAGCGCGCTGCCTGTCGTTGTTAATTCAATATTCGAATATATCGATTCTAAAAGCGTAATGTGTTTATCTACGGCTGGTTTTGACGCGCCGGAAACGGCGGCGGGGGGCAGCGGCGACGGGTTCGCGCGAACGGCCGAAGCGGTAAACCTGCGCCTTCGTTCCACCCCGGTTTTTTTCGCGCGCCGCGATAAAAGTTTTTACTTTATATCGGTATCAAAAACCGTCCACGCCGTCAATATATTACAAAATCCGAATATATCCGCCGCCGTCACGGAAAATTACCACAACTACCGCGAAATAAGGGGCGTGCAGATCTTCGGCCGCTGCGCCGAAATCGAAAAACTTCCCGCTATAGCCCGCGCCGCGCTCATTTATTTTTCAAAATTCAGCGACCTTAAAAGTTTCATGCAGCCCGACATATTAAAATCGGCGCTGGATATAAGCTGGTACGAGCTTTCCGCCGAAAGGCTCATATACACCGATAACAGCGTAAGGTTCGGCTATAAAGAAGAAATCGAATTATAGCCGCCCGTCTTCAAAACCATCTACTTCAGACAGCGCGGGCCAGACGGTCGGCGGCGCCCCGGCGCTTCGCTCGATAGCCTTCAGCGCGCCGCTGGCGTATTGCGGCGTTCTCATCCCCGTAAGCGCGCAACTAACTCCGGCCGTATTGATAACAAGCCCCAGAGCCATGCCGGATAAATCGTCCCATTGCGAATAAAACGGCGCGAGCGAGCCGATTTTTTCTTTTATTTTGGCGGCGGCGTTGAAATGACGCGCTTTAAAATAGACGCTTATTTTTTCGAAAACCGCCTCAGCGGCTTCTATACAGCTTAAAAATTCATCTTCCGCCTTTTTATCCTTTAAAACGCCGTTTTTAAGGTTAAACCCGAAATATTCCACGCGCGGCGAATAATACTGCGTCATAAATGATTCGAAGTTAAAGGCGCTTTTGAATTCTTTCCATTTTTTATTTAATTGATCATAAATTAATATATTATCTAAAATCACAAGCGCTTTTTCAATACGGTCTTCAGATAAATTACGGGCAAGCCGCTTTATATTTTTTTCGCGGGCGCCGAGAGTCTTTATGGCCGAATCTATTTGCCCTTCGAGCGCCGCGAAATCGGAATCATTCCAGCACGCCTTTATATCACGCGCCTCCGCGAGCCTTATCATAGCGCCTTTATAAAAAGCGTTCAGCGGACGGTTAATCAGCACGCCTATATTTTTTAAACTTGCGAGTTCTAAGACAGTCATGACGCCGCCCTGATTTTTTTCAACCGCCGCGCCGCGCTCAAATAAATTCATCGGAAATTCAATGACGCCGAAGTGATTATCGGGCGATAAGGCCTCCGCTATCGAAATAACGCGTTCGAGCGAGGTGAAACCGTAATCGGAGGCGCGCGATATAAAAGTATTCGAGCTTATTCCGTAATACTTTATCCGCCCCCGCCCGACTTCGGTTTCAAGATATTTAAATGCCTTTTCGATTCTTGAATAATACTCGCAGCGTGCCGTATTTAAATCGAGCCCCTTTTTTTCAGCCCAAAAAAGATAATATTCAGGGTTATGCAATAAATAGGCGTCTATCGATTCTAAATTAAGCCGGGCAAGGCTTTCGCTTATTTGCCGCTCTAAAAATTCCGGATGGATGCAATGATCCAGGCCCGCGGCGTATTCGACAAGGTCAGGATACGGCTTATTTTCTTTTTTCAGCGCCGCGCTTATTTCATAATTTTTTCCCTGAATATAACCGCCCTTCGTTGCCACGACGACATCGCCGCGATTTAATTCATTGCGCCCGATCAATTCGCCTATAACGCTTCCGGCCAGCAATTCGGAGCTGCCGTCCGTATAATTCGCGCTGGTGTCGATAATATTAATTCCCGCGCGAAGAGCCTCGATCATGGCGGCCCTGTGCACGGCGGAAGATATATCCACTCTGTAGCAGCCGAAACCCGCAGCCGATACTAAAAATCCGGTTTTTCCGAGGGACCTGTAAAAAACCGGGCCGCCGTCATTTTTATCGCCGTTAATATTCAATGAGCGCCGCCTTTACTTATATCTTTAATAATTAAATTAAATTAACTGCCGGAATATCTCCATAATTTCAGATGATTAGATAATTGTACAATCAGATGATTATAAGTAATTAAATATTTAAAGTCAACACAATTAATTCATCATTGTCAAGTTTAAGTTAAAATGTCCGCACAATTAATTCATCACAATTAATTCATCACCAACTATTTCACGCCAATTAACCCGATTAACCCAACATTTTTATTTTAATGCAAACTTATATTTGACAATTGCTTTTTTTTTGATATAATTATTTTCGGTGAAAAACAAAATTATGGAGGTTGTCATGAAAAAAGCCGCGATTTTTTCCATTTCATTTTTAATACTATTTATCTCTCTGTTAATAACAGCCCCGTTCGCCTTCTGTGAAACCGCTCCGACGGGCGAAACGGCCGCCGTGGATCAGGATGCGCGGGAATATAGCGAAAAAGTCAAAGACAAAGATCCTTTCAGGGCGCTCATAACGCCTCCTCCTTCGGTGGTAGCCCATGAGCCGATCAAAGACGATATAAAAGTGAAACATCTCGAACCTGTGATAAAGCCGTTGCCCATAAAGGTCACTTTCATAGTAGGCTCGTCCCATAGAAAATTTGCCACGCTTTGTCTTGACAATAAGGTCTATCAAATGACGAATGGCGACAAAGAAAAAAGCGACCTGTTCCAGGTAATCGAGGTGCTGGACAACGAAGTGAAAATATTCGACGCGAGGGTCCAGAAAGAAAGGACGATCAAACTGACCGTGGAGTAAGCCTTTTTTTAAAAGGCACCGACAGTCAATAGTAGTTTCTGTTCAAATGGATAATATTAAATTCGAGTGGAGGATACATGAAATTCGATATTTACGCAACCATAAAACCGCACCGGCTTTTTTTAAATATCGCTTATTTAATGCCTGTCGTCTGTTTATTAACCGCCATTTTTTTTATGACGGCAAACGCTTTCGCCGGCTCCGATCAGATCGAACAGCTTATGGCGGAAGCGCGGACCGAACTCGAAAACGCCCGTGACGCGGCATCGCCCGAACGCGAATTGTCCGCACTGTCGAAAGTGTCGGTGATTATCAGCCGCGGTAGAACTTTTGGCTTACGCGGCGGCGAGGCGAATGAATTTTATGATCATATAAAAGAACTCGAATTTGCCTTGCTGCAGCGGCACGAACACCATAAACGCTTACGACGCTATGAAACCGCTATTTTTCAATTAGATTTAGTGTCGACGCACTACGCCATGGCGCAAATATCCGAAAACGAACGGCACGCCGACGATAACTACGGCGACGGCACGCCCGGAGCGGCGCATAATTTTTTAAATGAAGTTTTTGAGGAAACCCGCGGCCATAGCGACGGCGAAATTAAAACGATATATTCGGGCAAACCCGGCCCTTTTGTAAGACACATAAAAGACGCCATAGACCTTAACCGCGCGCGCGCGGAGTATTACTCGCTTAAAACCGGCGGCGAGTCAAAAACCGTCTCGAACCGCCTCATCTTACTCGAAAAAGTTTCTCTGCCTCTCGCGGCGAGTATCGATTTAATGGCGGCCGGGTTCAATAAAAAAGCCATACCGGTCGTCGATGCGGATTTCATTTCGATGGACGGCGTTGCGCTGGCTGAAAAACCTCCGCTATACAAGAATGCAGCACCCGCTGGATTGGTTTTAAAAATTAAACTGCTTAACCGATCGCTTAACGATTCAGTTAAAAAAGCCGTCAAGACCGCTGATTTTACTAAAATTTGCGAAGCGTGCCACGATTATTTGTTGACGGTCGAAAATATTGAAAGAACGGCCGGCTGCCACTTCGCGCTGTCAAAACATATAGCCGAATCTTTAGGTTTCGCCGCGCTGAACGCGCCGCGATACGCTAAACAATCTGACGGCAAAACGACCGACCTTTCAAAACTTTTCATCCGCGTTCAAGCGCTTATTCTGCCTTTCTGCGCGTCTATAGACGAGCGCGCCCATAAGTGCCACTCGCTCGGGGCCGGAATTTTAGTCAACGACGTTCCGCACATACCGTTTAAAGAAAAATGGGAAGCATTGCATAAGGCCGCTAATCGCAAATAAACGGCAATGACAACCGAATAGACGCTTGATTAATCATTTATATTCTAAAACAATAGAAAATTATGGTAAAAAATACTTTTTAGACAGGGATCATACATTCAGTAAGATATTTATGCTTCTATCCTGTAAAAATGCCTGACGAAAAAATGCAAAATTATTTTTAAGAAAAATAAAAATAATTCCAACGTTTTACACTTCTCATCCGTCATAAAAATGGAAGGTGATAAAACTAAATGGAAATCTTCGAAGAATTATATGAAAAATATTATAATCAACTAAAACATTTTGCGCTGGGTCTTACCCGTGATATTAACGAAGCGGAAGAAATCACGCAGGAAACATTCGTCAGGGCAATAACTAATATCGAGCTTTTAAAAATATTACCTTTATATAAACGAAAATCCTGGTTATTTAGCACGTGTAAGAATTGCTTTATCGATATAAAGCGTAAATTGAAATTTCAAATAACGTTAGAAGAAAATTTTGAAGAAAAATACATTGAAATAAATTATGACTCGAAAATTGAAGCTATGAAAATGCTTTCTAAATTACCGGAAAAATTTCGCGATATAATTTTTAAGAAATACTGGCTCGATATGACAAGCCAGGAAATTGCGCAATCACTTCTAATACCCGATTCCACGGTACGTTATCACCTTCGAGCCGCCATTAACTTTTTAAGACAAAAAAATATTAACATTATGGAGGGAAATCAATATGATAAAAAACAGGTTTAAAAACATCGGACTACTTGATTTAAGAAGTGCAACGGAACAAGCTATCGAGGCTATAGAAATAATAGATAACGTCGGCACGGTAATGTATAGCCCGGAAACATCGCATCTTATTTCGAAAATATCTATAGGTAATATAGGCTCTACCATTATAGTTCCCAAAGAATATGAAATACATACCGGCAAATTGGAGCTTGGTGGTGAATCGTTGAAAAAATTGTCATCTCCACTATTTTTATACGTAACCGGAATGATTACCATAAAAGAAGACATATCATTTGAAGATATAGAAAAAAATATAGGCGGTCTTATATTAACCGGAAAAATTCTCTGCCCGGATAATATCGCTGCCGCGATACAATCAAAAATAGTCACTCAAACTGGCAAATTCATATCCTACCCTGCCGGTTCACAAATTATAAACGGTTCATGCGTTATAAACGATACGTTTTTAAATTCATTGAAACCTTCGTCAATTCTTTTTATCAACGGCAAGTTAAAAATTATTGAAATTTTAAATAAAAAATTGATTGATGAAAAAATTGAAAGAATAGAAATATCAGGCAATGTCGTTATAAAAAACGAATACGCCGAAATATTAAATCAAAAGTTGAAAGGCGCGTCAAAGTGTGAAATCATTCCTGATGATTATATTTATATAGAAGAAGATATTGTAGTAGATTCAATTTCAATTAAAAAATTTAACGCCGCTAAAATATACGCTGCCGGAATTATTTCGTTTAAAGAAGACCTCAGCGTGCAAATGTTGAAAGAACATGTTATCTCTATAAAAACGAATAAAATCGTAATTTGCAATCAAGATCTGCGCGAACATGTAGTCGCTATCTGCGAAGGATATTCGCCGAAAATCGTTTACTATTCGAATAAACATATTGTCATAGATCAAGAATATGAACTAGATTCATCCGAACTTGAATTTAGCGAAGAAAAAATTTCTTTTCTTGTTAATGGCATGCTCAATGTCGCAAAAGATGTCACCGCTGAACTGATTCTCGAAAAAATAGAATTTATAGATAATTTTGGTATGATTTCCGCCGACCGCCGGCAGATCGGCGCTATTAAAAACAAATTACGCATTAACGAAGGTATGGTGTCAAGCAACGAAAACACAGAAAATAACATTGTTATATCTAATGCCGGATATATCAAATTATGAAAAATAACGCTCGATATATCTTCAAATATAAATGCCGATATACAATTAAAAACATCAAACGGAAAAATATCTGTTAAAAATTCTGAAATTACCAAATCAACTTCATTTTCGAATAATTTTGAAGGACGTACAGGAACGGGCGGCTGCCATATAAGAGCGACCACCAATAACGGGAATATACAACTTCGCTAACATCGAAAGAATTTGAATAACATTTAGTCTCAGCGCCGCCCGCAAGACGCTGCGAGCGGCGCTTATATTTCATTTTCGTTTTTATTTATTAGCGCGCAATATATAGAAAACATAACCGTAATATTCGCCATATTTTCTGTAGAGGGCGATCTCGGCTGTTTCATTATCGAACACTTTATTCGCTTCAGGATTATCGCCGTAAATCTCCCTTAAATTCTGAATCCTTTTTTCTATCGGGCCGTAATAATCTTCCCAGCCGGAATCCGGGATTATAAACACGCCGGCTACGCTGTACCCGCACGCATCGGCTATCTTCAAATTCTCGTTCACGCTTTTCATAGCGGGATATTCCTTATCCCAGAATTCTTTGGGCTCCTGCGGCATTTCAGGCGTCAGCCACGATAATTCGGAAACGACGATATATCCGCCTTCAGTTAAAATTTTTTTCCAATCGCGCAGGCCTTTTTCAAACCCGTATATGTAAATGGCGCCTTCAGACCATATAAGGTCAAAGGAAGCCGGTGAAAACTTCATATCAAACATCGAAGCGTTGACCGTCGTTATTCTATCCGTCAATTTTTCGTTTTCAGCTTTTCTGTTGAGCTTGTCAAGAAACGGTTGATGATTGTCGAGCGCGGTTACATAGCATCCGTGGTTTCTGGCTAATTCTATGCTCTGGCGTCCGGGGCCGCAGCCTATATCGAGTATTTTTAAATCCGGCTTTAAGTTGCGTACCATTTTAAAAGCCCGCTTGGTGGATTGATTGTTACCCGGCGCTTCCCTCGGAAGATCATTGTGTACTTCAAAAAAAAAGTTCATAAATTCTCCTTGTTCATTATTATTTTTTTATACTACACAAAAAAAACGCCGCTGTCAAGAAAAATCAAGAAAAATCAAGTCAAGTAAATGACTTTCATTCATTTTTATGGTATAATAAAAAATGTTTTCGTCAAAAAAATATCGAGCAATAAAAATATTTTACCAGTTAAGGCAAATACATCATGGAGAGGCAAAATAAGCCTGTAACAACAATTGAATATATCTTCCGGCTTATCCGCGGCGTTTTTATAATAACGGGAACGCTTTGCTGCGCGGGCGTGGCGGCTTCGTTTTTCGGGCGGTTTCATCTGATATTCGAGCTGAGCTGCCATTTATATATTCAATATTTTATATTTACTTCGATCGCGGCCGCTATTCTGACTTTCGAACGCGAATGGAAAAAAGCCTCGCTGATGGCGCTATTCGCAATTTACTGCGCGACCGCGCTCGCTCCGTTTATTTCTTTTAAAGCCGCAAACGCCGCGAACGAGGCTGAAGGCGCGGCTAAAACTAAAATTTTACGCGCCGCGTGCGCTAATATACTTACGGCAAACGGGGAGCATCAAAAAATAATTGATATGGCCGTAAAATACGATCCTGATTTTATAATATTAATCGAGGTGAATAAAAAATGGGCGGAAGCGATGAAGGCGCTTGAAAAAGATTATCCATACGTTGTTTTAGAGCCGTCGGAAGATAATTTCGGAATGGCTTTTTACAGCAGAATAAAGCCGGTGACCGCCGAAATAATTTTAGCCGGAGCGCTGCCCGTTCCTTTTTTAAAGGCGAAATTCGCCGCGGGCGAAAAAGAATTCACGCTCTACGCCGCTCACCCGCTGCCGCCGTTAGGAAATAATTATTTAAAATTAAGAAACGGCCAGCTCGAAAGCATGGCCGCTATAATAGCGCGCGAAGGCGGACGGGCGCTGCTTATGGGCGATCTTAACGTAACGCCGTGGTCGCCTTATTTTAAAGACTTTAAAACCGCCGCCGGACTCGAAAACTCGTCGGAAGGCCGCGGTCTCAACGCGAGCTGGCCGGCGCAAATGCCGGCGCCGCTGCGTATTCCTATCGATTATTGCATGAATTCGAAAGACGTTAAAGTCGTTAAAGTCTTTACAGGACAATTTAACGGCTCGGACCACTTTCCCGTGATAGCTGATTTCACGGTTGAATGATTAAATTATTAATTAATATTTAGGCCTCAACGCGAAAGCATCGGCGCGGCCAAGAGTATCTATAGAACGCTTTTTAGGACAGCCGGCGCTCGAAGAATTATCTATCGATTGACCGTCTTCGGCCACAAAACCTATATGGCCCTTCCCCCACCAGGTAATAATATCGCCGGTTTTAAAAGGCGGCACTTTCACTTTTTCAAATTTACCGGTAGCAAGCAATTTTTTAACCAGCGTCGGAACATTATACTCGATCTCCGATAAAACACCAGTTTTTTTAAGCACATACGAAACGAAATACGCGCAGGCTACATTACCATGCTGCGTAGTTTTCCAGCTTGCCGACGTATGAAAATCGCGATTGTTAAGATAAGTTCTGGCGGTATCGAGCACTTTTTTTATAGATCCGCCTTCTTCTGATTTTTGCGCCTGCGCTGCGGCTTGCGAATCGCGCGCGGATATGTTATCAGAATCGATATTACGGTTCAGTTCGTCGATGGCGCTCTGAGAAAAAGAAATTTCAAATGAAAAAAGCATTATGAAAAAAGCGACTAATATATATAAATTGCGGACCTTTATCATAAACAACACTCCTTTTAATTTTAATAATATATCTACTTTATAATTTCATCCGTTTTTACCGCGTTCGTATATAAAAATGACCGCAGTATTAAATGCATATACGCAAGCTATTGCGTAATTAAAATTCTTAACGCATAGCATTATACTACATCATTTACTATTTTGTTTCAATTATTTTTTTGACATTTTTTTTATGTTTTATATTTTTATAGCAAAAACGCAAAATCAATTCGCCGGGGTCTCGAATAGAGGCCGCGGATAAATTTGACTTTGCGCTCGTATTTTGTTATAATTTGAAAACAATTATCAAATGGTTTCTCGTCCAGATCGGAGAAATATGATAATAGCCGGGTTATCCGAAAAAGAACAAAACGCGGTCATCGAGGTTTTCCGGCGGCACGCTGAAATCGAGCGGGTAACGCTTTAATGTTATAAAATTAAACGGAAGGTCGTAAAAACAAAAAATAGTAAAAATAATGCAAATAAATACATTCGCGAAATGAGGCAATACGATGAAAATCAATCCTGTAGTATATTTCGAAATACCCGTGCGCGACGTAGAGCGGGCCATGAAGTTCTATCACGCGGTGTTCGAATTTGAATTTAAAAAAACCAATATCGATCACAACGAAATGGCGCTCTTCCCTTTCGCGGCAGGCGGCGAGGGTATCACGGGCGCACTGGCGAAAGGCGACATATATATCCCGACGAAGGAAGGCGTACTCGTTTACTTCAACACTGATGACATTGAAAAAAACCTGGAACTGGCCGTAAACAACGGCGGAAAGATGCTATATCCTAAGACCTCTGTCGGCGAACTCGGGTTCGTGGCCGAATTCGAGGACTGCGAGGGTAACAGGATCGCTCTACATTCGAGAAATTAAGGAAAAGGCCCATGACAGGCAAATCTAAATATTCCATCGACGATCTTGTCCACGACGGCAAGATATACGATGCGCTCAATAAATTTGACTTCGACCTGGCATTTTATAAAAAGTGGTGTAAAAAGGCTGACATGCGCTGCTTCTGGCCCCGCGAGATGGACGCGATACTCAAATACAACGGTTTCGAGGTCGTCCACAAATTCGGGAATTTCGACGAATCCGAATTCAAAAGCGGCGCGCCAAAACAAATTTATGTGCTTAAAGCGAAAAAATGATCGGTATAATTTCAGCAAAATGAAAAAAGGGCCGGCAGGTTCTGTGACTGTACAGACTCATCAATCATTTCTTTATATTTATCCGGCTTTCTATAAGCGTTACCCCAGACTTCTTTATTCCGATAGCGCCTGAGCCTGTCCATATCAAATCTCGCCAGAACAATGCACTCTTTTTCGCCGGCTTCAACTATCTGCATATCTCTTGACAAACCGTCGATTTCACCGACGCTTTCCGTAAAAGCGATTCCGTCAAATGCGACTGATTTTCCTTTGCACTTGCCTTCGGCATAATTTACAAGAACGCACCCGGTCATGTTTTCAAATGCCCTGGCCCGCAACTGACATTTTCTATTTATTTCAAATTCACATGCGTTGGGGATAATTATTATTTCGGCTCCCTTAAGCATTAATATCCTTGCGCTTTCGGGAAACTCCCTGTCATAGCAAATCATAGAGCCAACTTTAATGGTTTCATTGCCGGTATTAAGATTGCATACATTAAAGCTGCCTCCTGGAGATAAATATTTCTCGGATGAAAAGTCGCAGGTATGAACCTTAGAATAAGTAAGTATTACATCGCCATGCCGGTCGATAATTGAAACCGCATTAAACGGTTTGCCGTTTTTATTTTCTTTAAGGTATGTGAGCGCAACGGCGATTTTATTTTTTTTTGCGCATTCGATAAATTTTTGAAAATATTCGCCCTCTTCGGCTATAGCTTGTTTTTGCCAATTCAGCAGAAATTTGTCATTCGTGGGAAAACTATAACCGTTATTCCACATCTCCGGAAAGACGGCCAGCTCCGCTCCCATCTCTTTTGCTTTGACGCAGGCGTCTGTACCAATTTTTAGATTTTTTTCATGATCGCTATTTTGCTTTAATTGAAGCAGTGCTACTGTAAACATTTACTCTCCGAAACGCAATTTTTTTATCTATTCATACAATTTCGTTAATTTTTTGATAACGTCAATATATTCAAGTATATTGGTGACATTTGTGATCTGGTCTATAGATCCCGTGAGTTTTAGATTTTTAATTTCCGCATCTGTTATTTTCCCCAAAATTTTTTTGGAGAATTTCTCCGCGAAAATGACGAGATACTCTCTCCCGTAATATTGAATGACTTTCGTATGCATCGGCTCCGTTATATTTAAATCGTTATGATTTTTCGCCAATAATTCATATGCCAGCGAAAGATTTTTTTCGCGCCCTTTCCACGACCTGGCCCTGAGAATTCTTTCAAAAATCGGCATAAAAGCCCTGGATGATTTTAATTTAGAAAATGCGGTTCCAAACCATTTGCTGTATGGCGCATATTCTTTTTCCATAAGAAAACAAAGGTTCATTATACTCTGGATGATCCTTGATGCGATTATCCCCGATCCGATCCCATCGCCGCAATCTCCGCACCTTCCGACAAACGCTTCTTCCGAGGCGATCTTCGACCACTCCGAAGCCATTAAATAAAGCCGGATATCTTCAGGGTAATAATATAGTTTTTTCTTAAGTTCCGCAATCCCAAGATCGTCATGGAATATTTTTCCTCTTCTTATCGTCGCAAGTCTTTGCTGCGGAAAAAAGAGCCAGTCTTTCAGGGAGATACCATGTATAATATCAATGCCTAAATGTTGTTGCAAGAAATCTTCCATTGTTTGTATCCTGATAAGATGATTTACTTTTCCGCTTTTCGACTTTTCAAGGCGCTGCACGCCATCACTTAACTTTTCCGAAAAATTCGTTGGGTATCCGTGAAACTCGTAAGGCAATTGTTCAGACAGCGTTTCACTTATCCGTTCACTATATTTCGCGTATTTTTTTTTGCTTAAAAAAATGGATAAACGAGGGCCCCATTGATGGTCGCGTGATACCGGCGTGTCAAAGCCGAGGACATCCGAACCGTAATCGATGAGTCCGGCTGAATAAGGAAGACCGGGGAAAAAATCGCCGAGTATCCTCTTAACTATTTGTTCGTAATACATTTGATTTAATTTCATTCCCGGAATGAATTTGCTCATAAATTTGGTTGAAACTCCTTTAATTTCTTCATCCGCATACTTAAATTATATAACTATAAAATTATATATCATCACCCTTGTTTTTGAAATGATCTTCGCTCCTTATGCATTATGCATTTATTATAACACATATAATCGATCCGCTTATTAACGCGTCTTATTATAAGAATTAACCGCCGCGCCGCAATTATTACAACTGGTTTCATACCAGTTGTATTTAGAACCGCAAGCGCATTTCCATTTTGCTTCCTGGTTTAGCAGCCATTTATCGCAGCCATACTCTTTAAGCTCTCCCAGATTATTTAATATATCAAGATGATGAGGCCTGCCATCGGTTTGAAACTCTTTTAACATATCGCACGGCATTTCAGGGCAATCGCCGCAATGAAGAAGATTTTTATTCTTCGCGCAATCTCTCATTTTGCATTGTGAACATGGCGGATAAAGATCGAGTTGAGCGCCCCTGCATCCCCCACATTTAAATTTTTCAGGATTTTTCCCCTGGCTTATTGCTTTATCTAATATGTGCCTGCCATCGGGTTGCGATGCAAGATATTGGCTGCATGCGCCGCAATAAAGACCACAGAATCCAATTAAAGTAAATTCCTTCATATTCATGGACCTCCAATTCACAAAAAATTGTTAGTTGATAATTAACTTCGATTTAAAAACCCCGAAACAACTTCATATTTATAGCCATTCAGTATATAAAAAAAACATACTAATATTTTATATCCCGGCGATCATCTCGCGCAGCTTGATTATTTCGTGAAAAAGGCCGGGGCATTTTAATTTAAAATCGTCGCTTTTAAAAGGGCCGTCATAGCATATCGCGCCGCCGTTCATATAAATCAGGCGCGCGGATACCGATAGCGCGAAACCGATGTCCTGCGTGACTATTATTTTCGATCCCTTAAATTGATTAACGGCGGCGACAAGTTTTTCTTTACTTAAAAAATCGAGATTTGAAGACGGTTCGTCAAGCAAAATAATTTCAGGCTTAATAACTAAGACCGACGCCAGCGCCACTCTTTTTTTCTGTCCGAAACTCAAATGCTGCGGCTCTTTTTTTAAAAGAGTCGAAATGCCCAAAGCGGCCGCTAATTCTTCTAAATTTTTGCCCGAAGTTTCGGCGTCCATGCCAAGATTATCCGGAGCAAAATTTATCTCGTTTTCAACGGTATCGCAAAATATTTGATTTTCAGGATTTTGAAATACGAGGTTGATCGTTTTATAAAGGCCGACGCCGCTCAATTCTTTTAAATTTGATCCGCAAATATTTACCGCGCCCGAAAAGCCTTTTAAAGCTCCCATCAAAAGCCATAAAAGCGTGGACTTGCCCGCGCCGTTCGGGCCCATTACGCTTATCGTTTCGCCTTTACCAAGGGCGAATGAAACGCCTTTTAACGCTTCCGTCCCGTCTTCGAAAGTATATGATAAATTATCGGCTTCTAAATCAAGTTTTACTGATTGCATAAACTCCTTATTTATATAAACACGCAAACGCTATAAAAATAATTGTGATAATGGTAAAGGCCGCATCGCGCCCGGTGAGCGGTTCGATTTTTTTCAGCCGCGGCGCATTCGTGATTTGATATCCCCTGAATTTCATCGATTTATTGTTCATATCGGCCCTGGCGAGCGATCTTAATAATATCGAACTGAAAATCATCGAAAAAGTTTTAACGGCGAAAATATTAGCCGGCCTGAAAAATTTAAAGCCGGCCGCTATTTTCATGGTTAAAATTTCGTTGACCAAATTTTGGAGATAACGCCACGCGCAGGAAAATATCATTATAAAATAAGCGGGAAACATAAATGTTTTAAAGGCTTTGACGAGCTCTTCGAAGCGCGTGGTGGCGGTGAAAACGATCACGGTATTAACGGTGGCTATAGATTTTAATAAAAGATTAATCGCCAGGCTTATTTCCGATGCCGGCAATTTAATAACCGACCCGAAAAAATCGAGTGATTTAGCGTACAGCGGCGAGTTATCGGCCATAAATAAATTATGCCCGTAAATAAGCCCGTGAATTATCAAAACAATCGGATATATAATAAAAGGCGCCATAGGCACCAATCGTTTTAAAAAAGTTTTAAACGATATCCTTGAAAACTTTAAAAATATAAATGAAAGTAAGGTAATTAGTAAAGTCGCGCCCGCTTTTTCGGAAGGTATGACGGCGCAGACGGCCGGAATCAGAAATATAAAGCCGAGCTTGACGGCGGGATTGATCGCCTGCAATAAGCCCGGTTCGTAATGAAATTCATCGATTCTAAAGTGCATTTTGCCTGTCGGTTATATCGTGTTTAACGCATGAATCTCTGCCGGCGGGCCGTATGGCGTATTTAAAAATAATTTTAAAAAACGCCATAATTATAAAAAGGCCGAGCATTCCAGCTACAATAGTTGACGCCGCTTCATTTTTTATAAACGGTATTTTATAATCGGCAAAAAGAAACGCTCCTTCGGAGCTTTCAGCTTCGCTAACCGTTTCGATTTCATCCGCCCCCGAAGCCGCGTGTTTTTCTATGGTCCAGTCCAACCCGTCGGGATTGCCCGACGCCAGCGGAGAAAAAAACGCCGCTATTACAGCGAGCGCGATAAAGATATAAAAAGCGCTGGTGAAAATAGATTTCATATGGCCTCCATTTCATTCGCCACGCATGTTTTTACTTCTTTTCCGCCGCCGTTAAGGTAACCGGCGAAAAGTTCGGGCTTGACGGCAAGCAGAAAGCTGAGCATCGTAAATAATATCCCAGCTTCGCCGAGCGCGATGAAAAGGTGGATGAAGGTTATCGCCGGAATAACTTTCGCGGCGGGCGCTATGCCGGAAAGAGCGATTTGCAGTCCGCAAAAAAACGAGGCGGCCGCTACGGAAAAATAACCGGTAAGCGTTGAAAGAATTAAAAAACCAGCCCGCGTGGAAAAAAAAGTAAAAGATTTATTTAAAAAATTGAAAATATTAAACGATAAAAAGCCGCCTATAACGGCCATATTAAATACATTAGCGCCCATAGCTATAACGCCGCCGTCTGCAAAAAAAAGCGATTGAATGGCGAGTATAACCGTCATCGATATGAATCCAAGATACGGGCCTAATATCAGCGACAGTAGAAAAGCTCCCAGAAAGTGCCCTGACGCGCCAAACCCTATAGGAAAATTTATCATCTGAGCGGCGAATACAAAAGCGGTGACCGCTCCGGCAATAGATGCGCGCGTTTCATCGATGGTTTCCGATATTTTGCGGTTGCAAAAATATAGAAACCCGACTGAAACAGGTATACAAACGATATTTACGCTATTAGATAATAATCCGTCCGGTATATGCATGAGCGAATTATATCATAACCTGTTTATATTGTCAAATTTATCAAATAGCTGTCATTATATGCTTATGTAAAATTAATCCGGTTTAAAGTAAATTTCATAATTAATTTTAGCTTAATTTCTCGAGCCAGAAAACGGCTTCTGCGTCGTTAGGATTCATATTGACGACGCCGGCGAAAGCCTCTGCTGCTTCAGCCTTGCGCCCCGCTTTATAAAGAGTGAGGCCTTTATTAAACAGCGCGTCTATATTATAAGGATCGATCTTGAGAATATAATCAAAGCGAAAGATCGCCAGCTCATACTTTTCCATCGCATCGTAAATCAAACCGAAGCCCATATGAGCCATCACATACAAAGGGTCTATACTTATGGCTTTTTTAAGGTACTCAAAAGCGGCGTCATAATCTTTTTTGCGGGCGAGTATCATTGCGCGGTTACGCCACGCTTTTTTATAATCAGGATATTTTACATTGATTTGTTGATATATCTTGAGCGCGTCGTCGAGTCTGCCGTTACGCTCGAGCATACAGGCAAGATTATTTCCATCGGCCGCATCATCAAAATCCGGCAATGCCGCGTCTTTAATATCCACTGCCGCTTCGTTTGAATCGTCTCTGGTAATTTGAAACGCGCTTAGAGTTAAGCCTTTATCTATTTCGGCAGCCCTCAATGCGCCGTACGATATTAAAAGCGAGATCATATCCTGCCGGCCGCCTTCGACGGCGTAATCGAGCGCGCTCTTTTTTTCGCCGCTAACCATGTTAAAATCAGCTTCGCGGGACGCTAATTCGTTTATAATAAGAAGCTGCCGCGCGCCGAAATCATCCATCGAATGAACGATAGCAGCCGTCATAACCGGTGTCCGCTGTTTTTCGTTTTTATCAGGCATATTTACATCAGCACCGTAATTTATCAAGATCGGCACTATATCACAAAACCCTAATATTACAGCGGCATTCAAAACCGTAATGCCTTCTGAATTAAAAACATTAACATTCGCGCCTGCCGCTAAAAGCATATTTATCTTAGCGGCATTCGAGCGGTCGTTAAGGACCAGTTCTAACGCATAATGTAAAAGCGGCGTTCCCGCCGAATTAACGGCATTTATATCGGCGCCTTTTTTTATAAGCATTTTATCTATATATTCGCTGTTATTTATACCTGCAAGAGCCTGAAATAAAATATTGCGGCCATATTTATCTTTAAGATTCAAATCCGCGCCGTTATCAATAAGAATTTCGGCAGGCTTGAAAGAATGATCGATATACGCGTAATTAAGAGCGGTATAACCTTCATTATCCAAAATATTTATATCGGCGCCTTCTTCGATAAGGCACCTCACTTTTTCGGGTTCGTCGTTAAGCGCGGCTATCATAAGCGCCGTGCGGCCGTGCGCGTCGCGTTCATCGATTCCGGGGCTTGCCACGGCCAGTCTTGATAATTTAACGGAAGGCAATTCCGGCGCATCTTCCGGCAAACTACATACGGGCGTCATTTTTTTACAATGAGGGCATTTAATAAATTTAGAAAAATTTGAATCATCCGTATTAAATTGTTTTTCACATATTTCACAATATTCAATTATCATCAAATATATTATAACAAAATTTAATAAAATTAACTATTAAAAATTCCTTGAAATTATCTTGAAAATAGTTAATTTAATCATCTACACGTTTATTATTAAAAAAACAATTTAAAAAACTTTAAAATCCCTTGTTTCCAGGGCACACGGTGTGAAATTCCCGAAGCGTTTTCAAATTTGTTCAAATTGTCTATATACCATTTATAATTTCGAAGCAGGGCGTCCTTATTTGAATAACGGGGTGCGTATCCAATAATTTTTTCAGCTTTATCTATCGATACGAATGAATCTTCGCAAGCGGTTTCATAAACCCATTTATAAAGCGGTGAAAGACGAAGAAATTCAAGGATGCGCAGCGCCCATATAACCGGTTTTGCCGGAAAGCCTATGATTTTTTTGCCAAATCCGGCATAATCAAGCACGGCTTGATAATCTTCCTTCATCGTCGTAAAGTTTTTCGCGCCAACATTAAAAGTATCGTTAACGATTTTTTCATCTTTAATCATACAAAGCCATATAAAATCCGTTAAATCTTCTACGTCCAGCAACTGATAACGATTATTGCCGGAGCCTATCATCGGAAAATTTTTGCCGTCTTTCGCCCAGTCATATAATAAAATAAATACCCCGAGCCGCTCGGGCCCGATAAATGATTTAGGCCGGATAATCGGCACAGTCATTGCCTTCTTACGAAATTGAAGACACTCTTCTTCCGCAAGTATTTTTGCCTCGCCATAAGGCCCGACGCCGCACAGCTTATCGTCTTCGAATATCGGATGATGGTCCGGAATTCCATATACCGCAGTCGAAGAAATATGGACAAACCTGTCTATTTTATTTTTTTCGGCCGCTTTAAGCAGATTACGGGTCCCGTTAACGTCGGTTGTCATGATATCTTCTTTTGAATATAACGGCAGGGCCGCCGCGGCGTGTATTACATGCGTCACCCCCGTCATGGCTTCTTCAACTTTTTTATTATCCCGAATATCGCCTTTAATAAACGTTACTTTGCCCTTTTCGGGATAATCGAAATCCGCAAAATCAATAATAGATATATTTTTAACGCCTTTTTCTATAAGTTTTCTGACCATATTAATACCAAGAAAACCAGAACCTCCAGTTACAAGCGCTTTTATATCTTCCACATTTTCTATTTCCTCTTTATATTCGTTATTTTCTTTAATTTCTTTTTTATCTATATTTTTATTACTTTCCCTATTATTTTCGTTATTAATCATTTCGTCTCCATTTTATTTAAATAATCAGGCAAATCGCCAAAAAAATCAAGGTAATAAAACTTATCTTTTTTTGGCGAATGCCTTTAATTTTTTTATCTTTTAATTATAAAAATAAACTATGTCTTTACGCCGCCATGCAGCGGTAAAACACTTTTATTTACTTTTTTTATTAAGCATTTGATTTAATTTTCTTGGTTTTCTGTTTTTCCATGCGCCCCTATGATATGCATAACTTACTATAAGCGGAACTACGGTAGTGGCTTCAGCATAAACCATCTGTTCGTAAGTCGTGTCCACTTTACCCCACGAGCAAGCTTCTTTAAGCGTAGAACTCGAACAGGCTCCGTCTCTTACATCGGCAACGGTTATTTGAACGGCGTATTTATGCATCGGAACTTCGAAGCCAAGACATTCGGCGCAAACAACAGTGTCCTGCGCGAAATTTTTAGGCACCCCGCCGCCGATCATAAAAAGCCCCGATTCACAAGAAGACATTTTGATCTTTGTAAGTTCAAGAAAATCTTTTACCGAATCGATCGAAACATGAGGTTTACCCTCTTTTATCCGCTGCCATTGATGCATTACAAGGCCAAACCCCGCGCTTGAATCGGAAAACGCCGGACAGAAAACAGGAACGCCTTTTTCATACGCTATGCGCACGAGCGAATCTTTCTTTTTTCCATTTTCGCTCAGATACCTTCCCATTTCGCTTATAAACTCTCTGGATGAATAAACTCCCGAACGCATCGAATCCGCTATTGTTTTTATCGCCGCGTCGCATTTTTTAAGTTCTTCTTCGTCTATGTAGGTATCATATATTCTGTCAATTCCCATTTCTCTGAGTTTTTGGTCGTCGGTATGCGGATTGCCTTTATAGTGGAGGAATCCGAGCTCTTCGAAAAAATCCATATCCACTATCGAAGCTCCTGTAGATACTACGGCGTCAACCATTCCGGTTTCCACGAGATCCGCATAAACCTTCATACATCCACCCGCGCTGGTGCTTCCGGCAAGGGTTAAAATGACGATGCAGTTTTTATCGGATATCATTTTTTTAAATATATCAGCGGCGCGCCATGTATCTCTCGAAGTAAAAGACATATCTTTCATCGCTTCGATGATATCGGTCGAATCGATTTTTTTGATGTCTATATGTTTTACGGCGTCGCTTAATATTAGTTTTTTTCTGAGTTTCATTATGCCGATTCCCCTTTATCTTTTAATTCTTTTGACATACTTCGTATGGAGTAAATGATGCGATTTATGCCCCAGCGGCCCTTCGGTAAGAAAGTCTTCGTATATTTTCTTTATTTCAGGATTATCGTGTGATTTTCTGATCGGAAGCGATTCGTCTTCTTCATAAATCGCTTTCATTCGTTTTTCCCTTATATCGAGATTGGTCGGAATGGGTTGACCGCCGCCGCCAAGACATCCGCCCGGGCACGCCATCACTTCGACGAAATGAAAAACGCTTTTATCTTCTTTAATTTTTCTTACCACCGCGTCGGCGTTTGCCAGACCGTGCGCTATGGCTACTTTTAATTCCACACCCTCAAGAAATTTCCATTCTTCTTTTACGTTTTCAAGTTTGAGCGAGGCCTGTTTAACCCCTGTCATTCCGCGAACCGGCATTATGTTAAGGTTTTTAAAGGGCACCTCGCGGCCGGTTACTATTTCATAAGCCGTCCTGATCGCGGCTTCCATAACGCCGCCGGTAGCGCCGAATATTACGGCGGCTCCCGTATGCTCGCCTAAAAGGCTGTCGCATTTACCCGGCTGAAGGCTCGCGAATTCAATGCCGGCCTGCTTTATCATCTGAGCCAGTTCGCGCGTGGTAAGAACTAAATCGACGTCTTTAAATCCACTGGAACGCATTTCCGGCCTATCCGCCTCGAATTTTTTCGCCGTACAGGGCATAATCGATACGACGACTATATTTTCAGGATTTATACCCGCTTTTTGAGCATAATATGTTTTAGCGAGCGGTCCGAACATCTGCTGAGGCGATTTACAGGTGGAAAGATGATCGAGCATATCGGGGTGTTCGTGTTCTATAAATTTTATCCAGCCGGGCGAACATGAGGTAAACATCGGAAGCGCGGCTTCTTTTCCATCCTCGATGATATTTTTAAGTCTGGTTAAAAGCTCGGTCCCCTCTTCCATAATCGTAAGATCGGCCGTAAAATTGGTATCGAAAACGGCGTCAAAGCCAAGCATTCTAAGCGCCGACACCATTTTTCCGGTAACGCGTTCGCCCGCTTCGAGACCGAGATATTCGCCCAATCCAACGCGCACGGCCGGAGCGGTCTGAACGACGACATGCTTCGAGTTATCGCCGATAGCGTCCCACACCTGTTCGACGTAATTAATTTCAGTAAGCGCCCCGGTCGGACAGCGGTTTACGCATTGCCCGCAGTTGGTGCAAACCACTTCATTAAGCGGAAGGTCAAAAAATGTTTCCACCCTTACTTTATCGCCTTTATGGGCCATGGTAAGCGCTCCTACTTTTTGTATATCCGAACAAGTTCTCACGCAGCGCTGACATTTAATACATTTAGAATCGTCTTTTTGAATCGCCGGCGAAGAGCGGTCTATCGGTGTTTTCTGCGATATGTCGATAAACGGATTACTCGGCGAGGCGTATTCAAATGACAATTTTTGCAGCTCGCAATTGCCGTTTTTATAACATCTGGTGCATTCACCGGCGTGTTCGGAAAGAAGCAAGTCTATTATAGTTTTTCTGGCGGTTCTAACTTTAAGATTATTCGTATTGATTTTCATTCCGGGCGCTACCGGAGTGGCGCAGGCAGCCATAAGCGTTCTAGCGCCTTCGACTTCGACGACGCACACTCTGCAATTGCCTGCAATGCATAAATCTTTGTGATGGCATAACGTGGGTATTTTAACGTTTATTTTTTCCGCCGCTTCGAGTATGGTGCTCGATTGATCGACGCTAAGTTTGCAGCCGTTAATAATTACCTCTATTTCTTTCATAGCATTAACCTCCGTTAAATTTAATATTAATATAACATTTCTTCAATGAAATTATCCATAATGGAATCGAAAGCATTAGGAACCGATTGGCCCAGACCACATTTTGAAGCAAGACGCATCGTTTTACCCATTTTTTTCAATTCCTGTAAATGCGACGGACTGATTTTTCTTTGTTTCACGGCTTCGATACCGAGTTTCATCTGCCGGCAGCCCACACGGCACGGCGTGCACTGACCGCAGGATTCTTCGCAGAAAAAATCGAGATAATTATGCAAAACATTATACATCGAACGGCTGCTGTTAAAAAGCATCATCGAACCGCCGGTCGGAACCCCTTCAAAACCTATTATCGTTTCGGCGAATTTTTTGCGCGGCACGCAAAAACCTGAAGCCCCGCCTACCTGCACGGCTTTAGTATCGCCGTCACCGAATATTTCAACGAATTCATCGAGCTTCATTCCAAGTTCGAGTTCATATATCCCGGCAATGGGCGTGTCGCCGGACACACTGAACACTTTAGCGCCCCTGGAATCCTGAGTCCCTAAATTAAAAAACTTCTGCGGCCCTATATCCATTATAACGCCCGCATAAACAAGCGTTTCAACATTGTTTATTACGGTCGGGCGGCCGAGATAACCTGATACAACCGGAAATGGCGGCTTATTTCGCGGCTCGCCGCGGCGGCCTTCCATCGATTCGATAAGAGATGTTTCTTCGCCGCAGATATAGGCGCCGCTTCCCGAAAAAATACTTATTTCAAAATCAATAATACTTTTAATATCTCTATTAAATTCATTCATTTTTTTAGCGACGGCTTCTTTCATAAAATTATATTCGCCCCTTAGATAAATAAAGCCTTTTTTAGCGCCTATCGCCGCGGCGCAGATGGCCATTCCTAAAAACACGTTCTCCGGAACACTTTTTAAAATTTCGCGATCTTTAAAAGTTCCAGGCTCGCCTTCATCGGCGTTGCATATAACGTATTTTTCCGAAGAATTTTGTTCGGCGGCCATCTTCCATTTCATCGCCGTATGAAATCCGGCGCCGCCGCGGCCGCGAAGTCCGGAAGAAAGGATTTTTTTCAAGATCTGTTCGGAGCCTTCTTTAACGGCTTTTTTTAAGATCGCCGTATAATTGCGGCCGCTAAAAATCATATTTACTTTATTTTGCATTTTTATAAGTTTATTTTGTGAATCAACCATTTTTATTTCTCCTTTTCAATGTATTTTTCAATAACCGCAACCGCCTTTTCGGGAGTCAACCTTGTATAAATATCGTCGTTAACCAGCATTGCGGGCCCTTCGTGGCAATGACCAAGGCAATTAGTTTCACTCAAGGTAAAAACGCCGTCAGCAGTAGTTTCACCTATTTTTATACCGAGTTTTTTTTCAAGCGCTTCGACAATTTCACGCTTATTTTTCATTTCACATGAAATAGTTTTACAAATTCTTATTACGTTTTTATATTGCCTGCCCGGCTCTAAGAATGAATAAAAAGAAGCGACGCCGTAAACGTCGGCCGCCGAAAGCTGCATGATATTTGAAATTTCTCTGAGATCATCCGGCATGAGACTTCCCTTTTCACGCATAACCGCCTGAAGCGCGGGAAGAAGAGATTCTCTGCCGCAGCCGACCTCTTCGATTATTTTTTTTATCGCTGAACTATTTGACATTGAATTACCTCCATATTAAAATGTTAACGCGCCTGTGCGTTTGAATATTTTTTCGCCAATTCGAGAAGTTTTTCGGGATTAATGGGTTTTTCAATAAATTCATCGACGGCCATAAATTCGGAATCGGTTTTCGTCGAATAATTCATTTTAAGCTCCTGATTAATAGAAGAAATCATTACTATAGGAGTTTTCAACCACTTCCGGTATTCGTTTTCACCCGAACGCAGCGTATAAGACAGAGAAAAACCATCCGTGGGCGTCGAGATCATTACATCGAGCAATATCAGTTGCGGATCGAACGATATAACTTTTTCGAGACCCTCTTTGGAATTATAAGCTGATTCGATGGTATAATTTGATGATTTTAAAACGGTTTTCATGGTTTCGACGACATCCGCGTCGTCATCGATGATAAGAATTCTAAACGACATATTTTCCTCCTTATTTATTTTAAATCGGCTTCAACGCAAAAACGCACGGTTTAAGTTTTTCGCATAAACGACGCGATAAAAAATAAACGCAATGCTGCGCTGTAAAGCGCTATAATGCATTGATTAACCAAATATTAAATTATATATTAAATTAAAAATTATTGAATTAAATGTTATAAAATGAAATAATAAAAGTAAGAATATTAGAAAAGAGTAATATAGTAATTGAACTGGCTGTAATGAAGAACGAGCGAAAAGATATTTTTATTAGCGGACGACATATTAACCGGAGAAATACGATTAGATTTAAAACCGCCGCAGGACGGAACTTTGACCTGACGGGAAATTTGCATAATTACCTCCTGAAAGCCTGTATAGAAAACCGAAAAAATTTTACCATATTACAATATTATTGTCAAGCGATTTTAAAAATTTCGTTGACCAGATTTTGGAGATAACGCCACGCGCAGGAAAATATCATTATAAAATAAGCGGGAAACATAAATGTTTTAAAGGTTTTGACGAGCTCTTCGAAGCGCGTGGTGGCGGTGAAAACGATCACGGTATTAACGGTGGCTATAGATTTTAATAAAAGATTAATCGCCAGGCTTATTTCCGATGCCGGCAATTTAATAACCGAGACAGTAGAAAAGCTCCCGGAAAGTGCCCTGACGCGCCAAACCCTGATAGTTAGAAAACCAATAAAATTAATGTTGAACTTTTAAGTAAAATAAAATATAATTAAAGAATAGACGGTAATTTAATGTAGCACGATGTTTTCTTATAGAAAGGAATCGAAACACCTATGGAATCCGATAAAATAATTATAACCAGCAAAGCGCGCTGCCGCGACTGCTATCGCTGCCTTCGTGTCTGCCCGGTCAAGGCAATAAAAATGAAAGGCGGCCAGGCCTGCGTGGACGACGCACGCTGCGTGCTTTGCGGCACATGCGTTCGTGAATGCCCGCAGAAAGCCAAATCGATAAGAAACGACACGGAGCGCGCCGCGACGTTTATAAAAGACGGATTTTACACCGCGGTAAGCCTCGCGCCTTCTTTTGCCGCCGTTTACAGCGGCTGGCGGCTTAAAAGAATAATATCCGCGTTGCGCCGCCTCGGCTTTAATTATATCGCCGAAACGGCCATCGGCGCGAAAATAACGGCGGAATTAACGGCCGGGCTTATCAACGGAGAATATAATAAAACGATAATATGCTCGGCGTGCCCGGCCGTCGTCAATTATATTGAAAAATACCGGCATGAAACAATAACGGCGCTCGCGCCAGTCGTATCGCCTATGATCGCCCACGCTAAAACCATAACGGTCGAATTATGCAAAAATAAAAAACGCGAAGATATCAAAGTGGTTTTTATAGGCCCCTGCGCCGCGAAGAAAAAAGAAGCCGAACGCGAAGAAGTTAAAGGGCTCGTAGATGCAGTTCTCACCTTTGACGAGCTAAACGAATGGCTCGCGCGCAAAAATATCAACTTGAACGAATGTGAAGAAAGCGATTTCGACGAGCCGTCGCCTGATAAAGCCCGCCTCTTTCCGCTCGAAGGCGGCCTGATACGCACCGCTTCTTTAAAAACCGATATGCTCGATTCAGAAATACTGGCCATCAGCGGTTTCGATGAAATAAAAAACGCGCTTGACAGCTTAAACCCGGGCGCCGGTCTTAATTCGAAAATTAAGATTATAGAACCGCTTTTTTGCGTTAAAGGCTGCATTAACGGTCCCGGAGCGGTTTTAACCGATAAAACCGATATATTCGGAAGAAAAAACAGCGTTATCGAATATTACGATTCGAGCGCTGGAAATAAAAGTAAAGTAAAAATTAATCCCGCCGATTTCAGGGCGGGCTATAATAGTTTTAAATTAGGAGAAATAAGCGATATTTCAGACGAAGAAATTAAAAACGTCCTCGAAAAAACAGGTAAAATGAATATAGAAGATGAGCTTAACTGCGGCGCATGCGGCTATAACAGTTGCCGTGACAAGGCCGCCGCGGTAATACGAGGCATGGCGGAACTCGAAATGTGCATGCCGTATATGAGAAAAATGGCGGAGCGGCGCACCGATAAAATAATTGAAACCAGCCCGAACGGCATTATCATCCTCGACGAAAAACTGCATATAATAAGCATGAACGAGGCTTTCAAAAAAATGTTCATGTGCACCGAAGTAATCATCGGAAAAAAAATATCGTATCTGATCGACCCGGCTAATTTTGAAAAATTGGCCGCGGGCGAGGGTTCGGGCGCCGGCTCAAGCGCGGGCGGAAGAAAAGATAATTATAAAGACGGAAGCGGTGGCGATAAAATCGAAGTTATCGAGAAATATCCTTCGTATAATATCATCTGCCACGAAATATTATACACGCTGCCCGGCGAGAAGCAATATGTAGGCATTTTCGTCAATATAACCAATTTAGAAGTCAATCAGAAACGCCTCGATGAAATAAAAACGCAAACGGTCCGTCAGGCATCCGAATTGCTCGAACACCAGATCGACATGGCCCAGCGTATAGCTAAATTTCTTGGAGAATATACCGCGCGCGGCGAAGAACTCGTTAAAAATTTGATGAAAGTATCCGGGCCGGAAACGGCCGCACCCGAAAAAACATCCGATAAAACGATCGATTTTAAGGATGTTATCAGAAAGGGTGGAATTAAAAATTAACTATAAACATATCGAAATAAATTACGCGCAGCATTCTAAAAAACCGGGAGACCCGCCAGGCGATATAGTTATTTACGAAAGATTTTCTTCTTCTACGGTTATTATAGTCAGCGACGGCCTCGGCTCCGGTATAAAAGCCAATATATCAGCTACCATGGCGGCAGCGCGCCTCATCGAACTTATAAAGCGCGGCTTTTCAATTTTCGACGCGGTTAAAAGCGTCGTAGCCACCATGCATGACGCTAAACAAAAAGACCTGCCATACGCCGTATTCACCGTCGTAAATATATTAAACGACGGCGTCGCATCTATTTTATCTTATGAAATGCCGCCTCCTGTATTTATAGTCAATAAATACGCCGCGCCGCTTCGTGAACGCAGTTTCGCGCTTGGCGGCGATATAGTCAATGAATTTGAATGTTATTTAGATGAAAATAACGCGCTCGCCGTGGTAAGCGACGGCATAACGCAGGCCGGCATGGGAATAACTAATAACTACGGCTGGGGCATAGAAGGCTTCTGCGATTATATCAATAAATGCCTGCGCGCGGGCGAGCGCCTCGATAAAATAATGCAAGCCTCGCTTTTCGAAGCCAAAAAAGCCTGCGGCGGCCGATTCGGCGATGACACCACCGCGGCTTTCATTTCCTGCCGCCGGGGAAACGTTATCAATATATTAACCGGGCCGCCAGCAAACGAAGGAGACGATTATAAAACCGTCAAAAAATTTCTCGACGCCGACGGCATTAAAGTAGTCTGCGGCTCGAGCACCGCTAATATGGTCGCGCGCCACTTGGGCCTTAAACTGAGCGTCGAAAATAAAATCGTGAGCAATATCGAACCGCCTAAATATGAAATACAAGGCATCGACCTTGTAACCGAAGGGGCCATCACGCTAAACCAGGTTTATAACATCATAAACGAAGACCCGCAAAATTTTACGGCTAACACCGGCGTATGCACGCTGCACTCACTTTTTGCCTTCGCCGACCGCGTTAATTTCATAGTCGGCCGAATGAAAAACGAGGCCCATAAGGACCCCGTTTTTTTACAGCTCGGCGTTCTCGGCCGCACCGTCATAGTGCCTCTCATAGCGGATAAGCTCAAAGAAAAAGGTAAAATGATAACTATCGAATATATTTAATTTCCGCCGTGTTTAATCCGAATTAAGAAAGCGGGAAGCATTTGTTAAGTCTCATATTTTTTCGTTATCAAAAATGGCTGTCAAAAATGGCTTGATAATGTTTGGAAAATATTATATAATAACTGTTACGATATTAAAAGTTTGTAATAGCGCGGGAGTTGATAAATATATGTCGCAGCCTATTTATGGGTTTTTATACGATTTTGTTTTTAAATATGTTTTCGGGCGTCAGCAAAACGCTGATTTATTATCTTATTTATTGAACGCTTTGCTCGAAAGGCCTAAAGATAATAAAATTACCGTCACCGAAATTACAAATCCATTTAATTTAAAGGAATTCGCTG
>DIVV01000169.1 GCA_002423385.1 bacterium UBP16_UBA6123 | reverse complement strand
GCAACGCGTGCGCGGAGGCAAAACTAACAAAAAGCATGAAAGAGGTTTATGGCAGGAAATACCGCCCAAAATAAAAAGACTATGATAATAGTCTTTTTATTCAGGGAGAGATTGGGAGGCTATGGAGGGAAAGAGAGGGTCTTCGACCCTTTCTTTCTCTCCATCACGGTCTTATAGGGGTCTGATAATGGTCTTATAAATAACAGGCGACTTGATAAAAAAAATCAAAAATCAAAGAACAAAGATCAAAAATCCAAAATATTAATTTAAATTATTCACATATTTGCCGATATATAAGTCATGAAAATCTTAAAAATTAATCAAGTTCATATTATTTATTTACTGTTATCGATTTCGTTAGTAACTTTTGCGATGGCTGGCTGCAGCGGTTCGGATAGTTCCGTTTCTTCGCCGAACTATCTTTTTACTGAGCGTTATAATGCGCCGGAAGTTGTTTCTTATATTGATAAATACGGCAATGATTTTGATAAAACGCAGGCGATAGAGGCCGGCAGGGTTTATGAAACCATGACCTGGCGGGCAAAAGGCGTTTCGATAAAATATCTTTATGATACCGGGCAGGTAGTTAAAGAAGAGCATTTTTCGACATATTCAACTGTGCGCTGACCTGATTAAATAAATAAAACGGATTAAATATAAAATTGTAAAGACGCCTTCATGGGCGTCTTTATAGTTTGCGGCGCTCTAACAGTAGCCAAAATAAAAAACAAAAAAACAAAAAAACAAAAAAGTAAAGAAGTAAAGAAGTAAAAGAAATTAAAAAGTAAAAAAAACAAAAAAATATATTGGAATAAAAGAAAAAGTTAAGCGTTATATTACCAGGTGAAGCGAATGAATGACAAAAACGTCAGGGAAGAAGTAATAAAAAGCGCATATTTATCGAGTGGTGAAAAAGGGTTTGAAGCTCTTTATAACTGTTACTATGGCGATATCTACTATTTTTTATTGAATATGTCAGCCGATTGCGAGTTGGCTTTAGATATAGCGCATGATGTTTTTATAAAGGCTTACAATCAAAAAGATATTGCGGATTATAAGATAAAGGCCTGGCTTTTTAAAGTGGCTGTTAATGAGTTTTTTGATTATAAACGCTCGTATGTCAGAAAAATCAAATACTTTATAAAAAATATATACAGGTTTATAGAGCCGGAAAATGATGCCGGGTCTGAGTTTTTCGAGAGGATAAAAGATGCGGACGATAAAGTCAGATTGCGCGAATCGCTTAAAAAACTTGATGAAAAAGACCGTGCGGTGATAACTTTGAGGTATTATAACGATTTTTCTTATGAGCAGATCGCGCTTGCTCTTGAAATCGAGCCGGGAACGGTAATGTCGAGACTGCACCGTGCTAAGGAAAGGCTGAAGGAAGTGATGAAAAATGAAGCTGAAAGATGAGAACAAAAATGAAAATATAGCTGAAAACGAAAATATAGCTGAAAACGAAAAATCAAATAATAAGAATAGCGGAATTAATGACGGCGCGGGTGAAGAGTTTGCGGTCATTTTTAAAAAGCAGGTCGAGGCTGATCTGGCGGCGGGCATTGAAAGCGTTAAAAATATTGAGTATTGCAAAATAGCGTTAAATCGCCGTCAAAAGCCGTTCGTGTCATTTTACTATTATCTGTGCGTGTTTCTAGTTATGTTTATCGTATTTATGGCTTATAACATTTCGCGGATAGCCGATGAAAGGCTCGTGAACGAAACGCCGCGCGGAAGTTATGAGTATTCTTATGAATCAGGTGATTTAAAAGAAAAAAGCTTTCCGGCGTTTTACGATAAATATCGCGATCCTTTAGCCGTACTTTTCTTTTTTGCAGTGGAAGGCGTTGTTCTGTTTTTTATATTAGCGGCTGTAGCAGTCCTTTTCAGATATGCTTATGTAAGGTTTTCGGGCGCCGGAAAAAGGCCGGTGGTTATATTTTTACTTTGAGAAAGTAGTTTAAAAATAATATTTGCTCAAAATAAATATTAAAAAAGGGGGTTTTTTATGAGAATAAATATAAATAAAACTTATTTAGATGCAGCGTCAAATGTTAGAAAAGGCGGTGTCAGGGCGGTTATTTTATTAACGGCGGTGCTTTTATTTATAGCTTTTCAGAGTGTTCTTCTATACGCCTTTTTTTTGAGCACGAATATTTCTTATGGGGCAGCGGCGCCGAAAATAATTCTGGATAAAACGGAAGAAATATATATAACCAGGCTCGCTTCTATTATAGAGTTCAGCGGCTGTAATTTCGCGGGTGGCGATTATGAAAAGATTGCGCGCGCTAATATGAATACTATTGAAATCGAGCTTATAAGCGTGCTGGATTCGTCATCAGGTGATTCGCTGGAAACCATACTTACCTCCAGGCGTCTTCTTTTTAACAGGCCTTATAGTTTCAAGAGCATACGTTCAGCGGTTTGCGTTCTTGAAGAATACGCAAAGATTAATTTGAAAGATAAAAATCCGGCTAAAGCTGTAACTGCGATAAATTCGATTCTATCGCTTGCCATGGTTCTTCAAATCGGAATAGATTCGCAAAAAGCGATAATTTGTGATATGCTGACAAACGCATTCAAGCGCCGGGCGGTCAGATTGATCGATGAAATGTTAAAAAGTGGCGTTAAAATCGACGATGCTTTAATAGATAAACTTATAGTTAAATTCGTGAAATACGAAAAACGTTGTGACAGTTTCGCCGATGCGCTTCGTCATGAAAAAGAAGGATTTTGCGGAAATATTGAAAATCAGTTATACGCGCGGCGTCCAGGAGATAATAGATTCAATCAGTTTGCCGCTTTTGTCTTATTTAAAACGAGCGAGTTATATTACGGCGGGATAGCCGAACATTACGCGGCTGTCTTAGATAAAGCGATAGCCGCCTCGGGTCTTAAATTTGATTCAGCCGATAGAAAACTTGAAGAACTTTCAAATCTCGATCGTAAAATTAACAAGTCCCGTATTTATCCGTTAGCGCTGCTTAAATCGGAGATTAATCCGATAGTTTTATTTTCGCTGCCTTCTTTCGATAAAATATACAGAGATCATCTTTCACAGAGCGCCCGCAGCCGGGCTGCTATAATAAAACTATCTTTACGGCGCGCGAAAAATAATGAAACCGCCGGGGCGGCAGGCGGCTCACGGGGCATAAGCGAAGTCGATGGCCGCGATAAGGCGTCTGCCGGCATAAATAAACTTAAAAATATGGAACCGGTAAAATCTAATGGGTGGATAACAATCGATCCGTTCACGGATAAAGAGCTGCTTTATAAAAAAAGCGAAACCGGCGAAATAACGATATATAGCGCCGGTTACGACATGAAAGACGACGGCGGCAATTTCAGCGCCGGCCTTGATATTGAGTTGTAAAGTAAATACTACAGGTTATTTTGCGGCAGTTACGATCGCTTCGGCCTTGTCGGCGAAAATCGTTACCGAGCCGGGCAGTATTTTAGCGAATCCGCCGCTCACTTTCCATTCTAAATCAACGGAGGGTGAGTCGGCGTTTTTTTTAATCGAAACGTTGCCCGCGGATAATTGCGTGATATATGGCGTATGGCCCTGCAGCACGCCGAGATAGCCAAAAGCTCCGGGCATGATCGTCGATTCGACATCGTCGGCCGAATATACCAGCGAATCCATGGTTACAATTTCAAATTTATATTTAGGCGGCATATCGCATTTACCTTTCTTTACTGATTTTGTTTCTGGTACTGTTCGTAATTTTCAAGAACGTCGTCGATTGCGCCGCACATAAAGAAGCACTGTTCGGGTATGTGGTCGTATTTACCTTCGACGATTTCTTTAAAAGAACGGATTGTGTCTTTTATTTTAACGTAACGGCCTTTAAAGCCGGTGAATTGTTCCGCGACGAAGTTAGGCTGCGAGAGGAATTTTTGAATTCTACGCGCGCGTGCGACGGCTTGTTTATCTTCGTCGGATAATTCGTCGATACCGAGTATCGCGATAATATCGCGGAGGTCTTTATATTTTTGAAGAATCGACTGAACCTGGCGGGCGATTTGATAATGTTCGTCGCCGACTATATTGGGATCGAGCAGTTTAGATGTAGAGGCGAGCGGATCGACGGCCGGGTAGATACCGAGTTCGACGATCTGGCGCGAAAGAACCGTGGTCGCATCGAGATGCGAGAAAGCCGTAGCCGGAGCCGGATCGGTAAGATCGTCGGCGGGAACGTATATGGCCTGTACGGAAGTGATCGAGCCCTGGCGCGTGGATGTGATTCGTTCCTGCAGATCGCCCATTTCAGTGCTGAGCGTGGGCTGGTAGCCGACCGCGGAGGGCATGCGTCCGAGCAGCGCCGAAACTTCGGAGCCGGCCTGGGTGAAGCGGAATATATTGTCTATGAATAAAAGAACGTCCTGATTTTTTTGATCGCGGAAATATTCGGCCATGGTAAGTCCTGAAAGTGCGACGCGCAGGCGGGCGCCCGGCGGTTCATTCATCTGTCCGAAGACCATGCAGGTTTTATTGATAACGCCGGATTCTTTCATTTCGAGCCAAAGATCGTTTCCTTCGCGGGTTCGTTCGCCGACTCCGCAGAATACTGAAACGCCGCCGTGTTCCTGCGCCACGTTATGTATGAGCTCCTGGATTAAAACGGTTTTACCGACGCCGGCGCCGCCGAAGAGACCGACTTTACCGCCTTTCATATATGGGGCGAGAAGATCGATGACTTTTAAGCCTGTTTCGAATATTTCGATGGACGAGCCCTGCTCTTTGAGTGTGGGCGCGGAGCGGTGGATAGGCATTTTTTCGGTACTTTTTATCGCGGCGCCTTCATCGATAGGGCGGCCTAGCAGATTGAAAACGCGGCCGAGGGTTTCTTCGCCGACCGGAACCCGAATAGGGCTTCCGGTATCGATAGCTTTCATTCCGCGGCGCAGGCCGTCGGTAGATTGCATAGAAATGCAGCGTACCTGGTTGTTGCCAAGGTGTGAAGCGACTTCGACTGTGATGACGGTATTTTCCGCCTCGTATGGAATTTCTACCGCGTTGTATATTTCGGGCAGATGGTCTTCATCGAACTCAACATCGAGCGTCGGGCCGATAATTTGAACAATTTTGCCTTCTTTCATTTTTATCTCCTTAGAATAATATGGTAATCAAGTTAAATTGACTTAAATTGACTTAAAATAAATTAAAGTAAATTATAACATACTTTAAAAAAATTTAAAAGATATTTTTCTTTAATTTCTTTATTTTTCAGTTTGCTTTTCGGTTTGTTTATTGCGATAATGCGGATAGTATTTTTTCGTGCACTCAGGGCACATTCCGTGTGAGAATTTAATGCCGGAGCGGCGCAGCAGGTAGCTTTCGACCTGTTCCCAGTAGCCTTTATCATCTCTGATCTTTTTGCATGAGGCGCATATAGGCATAAGTTCTTCGAGTGAACTTACGTGTTTGGATATCGTGGCGCTGAGTATATTTACGTTAGAAGCGATTTCAGTGATTTCGTCGCCGCCGCGGTCTTTGAGTTCGATTGAATAATTGCCCGTCGTAACCTCTTTTAGCGCATTGTTTATCTTTATTATCCTTGCGGTGATGTAATTATTAAGTATTTTAGATGAAATCACGAACGAGATCAATATTATAATCGTGCATACGATGAATGAGTATAAAATAATTTGAGTTTCAAAATTATTGATAACTTCGAAATCGAAATTCATTTCGAGTATTACGTGCGCGGGCGACCATGATTCGTTTTTGTTATCGAAAGATATGGATTTGTATATGGTTACCAGGTTATCGTTCGTGACTTTAGCTTCTTTATCGTTAAATATTTGATTGAGAAGCGTCGGATTAAATTGAACGGTTTTTCCTTCATTGATAAAAGACCATATTTTATCGTCATTCATGACGTAAACGTCGATATGTTTGAGGTAGGACACATATTTAAGCTGGCTGTGAAACATATTTTTGATAGCGTTCTGCCAGAAATCGGGCCTTATTTTATTGAGATATTTATTGATGTTAATCGAAACTTCGATGATGTAATCACTGCCGGCGGGGCTGAAATAAGCGTAAAGGTTAATAACGCCGGTGAGCGTTGAATTGGAAATGCGGTGGAATACGATTTCGTTTTTACCGAAAAGCGTTTTTAAAAATGGCTCGAAATCGACGATGCTCATTAAGTTGAAATTAAGGTCAGTTCGAAATGAAGTGTTATAAACGATGCCGTTTTTATTAATAAAATATATCTCGTCCACCCCGTTATCGGAGGCTATTTTTTTTAATTCGTCAACGGAGTTGGACAGAGTTACTTCGTAATCTGGGAATTGAGATGATAAACTAACCAGCGCGTTTTTAGCGCGGCCTTTCAGCTCGCTTTCGATTAATAATAGAAAATTGTCGTAAATATTGAACTGATTTTCCAGTCGAAGCGATATATCGTCTTTTATATTTTCGATATTACGGCTGATTATCGATTTTGAGTGTGCGCCAATGAGAAGAGTTATAATCGAAGAAGTTAAAGCTATAGTTATGAAAAGATATAACATGAATCTTTTTTTCATAAATTACCGTTTCCTTAAAGAACTTTAACCTTTTTTTAAAATTATACCATATTAATTTTAAAAAATCATTATTTTAAATAAAAAATAAATATATTTTTTAATATTCTTTGACAATTAGACAACTTATTGATATAATGAGTATAGGGAACGGTTTTTATTCTTTAACAATTCCTTACTTTTCCCTTTGCGGGAAAGGAGGTTAATATATGGGCGTTTCAGTTAAAAAAATAATAAAAGAGCCCTGCGGTATTAGTTTTTATCGTAGTATCGAGTGCTGCTTTAATTCCGGTTTTAATATTTGGTTGCCGTTCGATTTTCAAATTACGCCCTTATGTAAGCCGCCTTCAAATATATTAATTATTTCGCATATTCCATTTTCATAAGTCACTTTTATATCATAGTGCCGCGTTTGCTTTGGGCGATGCGGCTTTTTTGCGTGTTTTGATTTTGATTATTTTACATGATTTTATTTCATTTTTATAAACTGAATACGGGGATAAAATAAATAACGGAAGGGAGGCTGTGTGATGAAAAAGATAAACGAAAATTTAATCGAAGCCGCCCGGCGCGGAAATATTGAATTACTGCGCATGCTGGTTTTAAAAAAAGCTGATTTGAACTACCGCGGTATCGACTGCGAAACGGCTCTTCATAAGGCTGCCAAGAAGGGATATCTTGAAACGGTTAAAATACTCGTGGAAAACGAAGCGAATGTTAACGTGCAAAACGAGGATGGATGGACGCCTTTAATGTACGCCGCATGGCGCGGGTATCTGGATATATGTGAATTGCTGCTATCAAATGGCGCCGATTCGATGTTAAAAGACGATGAGGGCTGGGACGCTTTGATGTTTGCCATCTGGCGCGGCCACGACGCTATCGCCGATTTATTGCTCAAAAGCGGCCATGAATTCGATCCTTGTAAAAAATGGGTTGAAAATGCCGTCAATGAAACGGCTGAATGCGGTCAGATCGCTATCGTAAGATTTTTGATACATCACGGCGTAAACGTTAACGCTCGCGATTCACGCGGAAGAACTCCGCTTATGCGTGCGTGCGAGTGCGGGCGTACCGAAACCGTCAGAATGCTCATAAATTTAAACGCCGATATTAACGCCAGGGACGAAAACGGCCGGAGTCCTTTGATGGAGGCCGTTGACTGCAACGACTGTGAAGCGGTGGAATTGCTTTTAGAAAGCGGAGCCGACGTTAATGCGTCGACTACGGCAATGATAACTTCTCTGATGATCGCCGCCGATCACGGTAATAAAGAAATAACCAGGCTATTAGTTCACAGCGGCGCGAATATAAACGCGCGGACTAACTGCTGTTCTACCGCGCTTATGTACGCCGCCGACAGGGGTCATGCCGAAATAGCCGAACTGCTTATTAATCGTGGAGCCGATATAAACGCGCAAACGAATTATTGCGCTACCGCGCTTATGAACGCCGCCGAAAAAGGCCATATCGAAATAGTAAGGCTGTTCGTCGATAAGGGCGCCGATGCGAACGTTTACGACAAATGCCGCGCAGTGGCTCTTATGAAGGCCGCTACCGCCGGGCATGCGGGCATCGTAAATCTTCTTGCGACAAGGTGCGCCAGTATAGACGTAAAAGATCGCGCAGGCCGCAGCGCTCTGATAATGGCGGTTGAAAACGGTCACTACGAAGCGGCGCGTTCGCTTATTAATGCGGGCGCTAATATCGACATTAAAAACAATGCCGGTAAAACGGCTCTGGCCATAGCTCGTGAAAAAGACTATGACAAAATATTCCGGCTTTTAGTCGACAGCGGCATCAACGTCAATAACCGCGATAACGAAGGCCGCACTATTTTATTTTCGCATGATAATCTCAATAATTGCGAAACCCTTAAAATACTTATAGAAAAAGGCCTGGATATAAACGCTAAAGACAATAAAGGAAGGACGGCCCTTATCTATGCTTCCGGTAAAAACGGCGCCGAAGCCGTAAAACTATTGATAGCCCGCGGCGTAAATATTAACAGCCGCGATTATAACGGCCGCAGCGCTCTGCATGAAGCAGCGGCTTCATTTTCGTCCCACAGCGGGTTGATAACTAACTTATTAGTCAATAACGGCGCCGAAATAAACGCGCGTGACGATGAAGGCCGCAGCGCTCTTCACGAAGCGGTTTTGCGCGGCAACCATGAATTTGTTAAAGTGGTCGTCGGCAAAAACGCCGAAGTTAATTTAAAGGACGATAACGGCAAAACCCCTCTTCACGAAGCCGCTATTTCCATATACGGCGAAAATATCGATATCGTTAAATTTTTAATTGAAAGCGGTTCCGATATAAACGCTCTCGACGATAACGGGCGCAGCGCGCTTCACGAAGCGGCTTTTCTCGGCAAAACTGCGATGTGCAGAAAACTTATCGACGCCGGCTCGGATGTAAACATCGCTGATGACAACCAGCGCACGCCTTTAATGGAAGCCTCTCTTCGCGGCCATTTCGAAATAGTGCTTAATTTAATTAAACACGGAGCCGGAGTCGGCGCCGCCGATGTCAACGGGCGTCGCGCTCTTCACGAAGCCGCGCGGGGCGGTCATCTCGCTATTATAAAAGCTCTTGTAAGTTCGGGGGCGGATATAAACGCCGCCGATAACGAACATAAAACGCCTTTTAACGATTGCGTAATGTCTAATAATTTCGACGCGGTTATATTTTTAGCGGAAAGTAATTCCGATATAAATGCAGTCGACGTTAACGGCAAAACGCCTTTAATAAATGCGGCACGATGCGGTTATGAAGAAATAATCAAGTTTTTGATTCATAAGGGCGCGGATGTAAAAATCGTAGATAACCAAGGTAATGACGCCGCCGCGTCGGCCGAACAAAACGGTCATTTTGACGCGGCCAAGATTATAAAGGCGAATATGACAAAAGTAAGCGTTTAATAAAAAAAGCGCGCTGATTACGGCGCGCTTTTTTTATTGTTTTGATGTGTTTTGAATTTAATTTCTTTTAAACAATTACTTGATTATCGTGTCGTTGCCTGGCAAGCCGGTTGACCTGTTAATTAATTAGTTAGTTAGATTAGCCTCAGGTTTTTGTTTAATGTTTAATTATCTTTTTCGCCGAAAACCTGCGCTGAAAAATAATATACTTCCGCGCCGCTCTTATAGGCATCGCGCGGAAGTCCGGCTTTACGGCAGGTTTCTTCTAAAAATGTAACCGCGTTCATATTCCATTCAAGTGCCACCTGGGGCAGAAGCAGGCCGGAGTAAAATCCCTGCCTTACGATAAGTCCGTGGCGTCCGATCACTATTTTCGAAAAATCGTCAAGTTTTTCAAGCGGTGATAATACCGATAATTCGATATCGATATCGGCGAGTTCATCCGGGGTTACCGGATCGAATCTGCTGTCGCGCGTGGAAGCGGCCTGCGCCATTTCGATTATGGTTTGATAGAGAGGTTTAAACGCCTCGATATAACCGATGCAGCCGCGTAAATCGCCATTTTTATGAAGCGTCACGAACGCGCCGCATTTAGTTTCTAAAACGTCGCTGCTCGGTTTGAAAACGGGCGTTTCGCCCCGGCGCACATGGTCTTCGAGCGCGGCGCGCGCGAGTTTTAAAAGCGAGTTTTTATTGTTTTGATCGAGAGCGAAATTTAATTTGGGGCCGTTTTGATTCTCCGTCATGGCGCCGGATGCCTCCTTTATGTCGTGATAAAGTAAAACTTAATTTCCGGGCGTTCCCGCCTGCGCGGTTTTATTTTCAGGCTGCGAGGTCTGAAGCGGTTTTAATATGCGTTCAGGCGTGAAAGGCTTCATTATATAATCTACGATGCCGAGTTTTTTGGCTATAACGACTTCTTCCATAGTTTTTTTAGCGGTTATGATCACTACGTTGACGTTTCTGCCAAGCTCTTTTCTGACTTTACCTAAAAATTCGAGTCCGTTTGTTTCGGGCATCATAATATCCAGAAACATATCGTTTATCGATGAATCGGAGGCAAGTTTGTTCCACGCTTCGGCCGCGCTGAGAGCGGCTATCGGCTTAAATCCCGCTCCGTTAAGAACTTCGCCTATGTAATTGCATATTTCTTTTTCGTCGTCGACTACCAGAACTTTGCGTACTTTTTTTGACGGATCGGCATTTTCTTCTGCCTGGCGGAGCATTTCGCGAAGCTCGCTTTCTTCGTACACCGTGACTTCGGTTATTCCCATGCTTTTAAGAGTAAGAACCGTGGATTCACTTAAAATGACTCCCGTTTCTACTAAAACCACATCGGTAAAGGGAATGGATATCGGCAGAGCGACCTTCATTTCGGCTTCGGCGTTTTCAAGATTTATCAGTTTCAATTTTTCACCTCGTTTATTTATTGTAGATATATTTTATATCAAAAATAGAATAAATGCAATAGTTTTATAATAGTTTTATAATAGTTTTATAATAAATTGCCGGGTTTTATATTAAATTTTATAGTAACCCTGACGAAAATAAAAAAACTATAAAAAAAACTATAAAAAAACTATAAAAAAAATTATATAAAAAAATTATATATCAAAAATTATATTTTATTTGAGGTTAAATTTTGATACAATGCTTGATTGAGTTCCAGTCGATTTAAACGGCTTCTAAAATTAAAAAAAGGGATGAAAATGAATTCGGTAAAGAAAAACGCCCCCCGGCGCGGATAAAATTATAAATTCGGGTAAGGGTAGATCTTCGAAGGGCATAAACATGGGCATAAACACGGGTATAAATATCGATAATAAAGATGATATTGGCAATCAAAGCGAAAATCCCGGTGGAAATCCCGGTGAATTCAAGCCGCTGCCGCTTCGCAACCTTTCGCAGGTGCTTGTTATGCCGTTTTATACCATCGGCATAGACTCGCTTTTTACTATATTTTTTTATATGGCGATCGCGGGCGTGGACGGTAAAGATAAAATCAACGCTATAATACAATACGGTTCCGGCATAAAATTTAACTGGATCGCCTTCGGTTTTGTTTTCATGCTTTCTATGATGATCTTCTGGTTTATACCGCTGTGGCGGTTTTCTAAATATCCGACGGCCGCCAACCGCGAGGCGGCCCGTAAAAAAATAGCATATATTTACCGCGATCTTTACAGTATTTTTATAATGGTTTTCGCCGCAAAACTCGTCGCGCATCTGGTGATATATAAGCAATTCATTATATGGGAATATTTTTTTAAATTCAATCTGCCCGCTATGGCGCTTTCAGTTATTATGCAGTTCTGCTTCGCCGCCGTTTTTCTCGACAGCCTTATATTCGGCGCTGCCGGCGAATATATAGGTTCGTTATATGACGAAGACGAATTATATATGCCGAAGCCGGGTTATAGTATTTCGATCGCGGTTAAAATGATCATGCTGTTTTTTTCGACGGCCGTTATTCCTCTGCTGTTGCTTTATTTTTTTATCGTTAATAATTTTTCTCTTAATGAAGCTGCCGCATCGAATGTTTTTAACTTAGTCTCAGTAGGCTCCCTTACACCTATGATTATCGGCATAGCTTTTATAGTCAGAAATATACAAAAACCGCTGAACGAACTTTCACAAAAGATGCAAAAACTTTCCGAAGGCGATTTTTCCGTGAAGTCGCGCATATATTTTACCGACGAGATAGCCGCTATCAAGGCGCATTTCAATGTTATGACCGCCCAGCTCAGCGAGCGCGAAAAACTTCGCGAAACTTTCGGTAAATATGTCTCAATAGAAGTGGCGCGCGAGCTCCTTAAAAGCGGCGGAATGGATCTCTGCGGCGAAGAAATCGAAGCCACCGTTTTATTTTGCGATATCAGAAATTTTACGAGCATATCCGAGCAGATAAGCGCGAGGCAGTTAGTCGAAATGCTTAACTCTTATTTTTCATTTATAACGGCCCCTGTCGCCTTATACAATGGCGTGGTCAATAAATTCATAGGCGACGCCGTAATGGCTATTTACCTGCCGCGGTTAGGTTCGCGCGACCATGTTAATGACGCGGTTTTATCGGCGGTTAAAATGCGCGAGGCGCTCTGCGATTTTAATAAAAACGGCGTAAAACCCGCCGGCGATATTAAATTCGGCATAGGCATACATACCGGAACCCTTATAGCCGGAAGCATCGGCACTAAAAGCCGTCTCGAATACACCGTTATCGGTGATACAGTCAATATCGCCTCGCGAATCGAATCGAAAACAAAAGATTACCAGACCGATATACTCATAACGGCGAATGTTTATGAAAAAATTTCGCCCGCTGTTTTCGAAAATATTAAATTCGAAAAAGCGGGCGAAACTATGTTGAAAGGTAAAGACAAGCCTGTCGAGGTTTACAGGGTATTATAAACGGTTTATTGTTGCCGGTCCCTTACATGAAATTAAAATTCCGTTTTCGATGTGAAGTTAAAGTTTTTGATCTTCATCGTCGGAAGTACCGTGCCGCCGAATGAATCGCCCATCAACTTCGGGTCGTTGCCGAGCATTTCAACGTTAGAAAGCGCCTCGCAGATGCTTTCTGTAAAACGCAGATTTTTAATCGGATATGCGATTTTGCCGTCTTCGATCATAAATGTGCCGTTTCTGGTCATGCCGGTTATAGTGGTATCGCGCGGGTTGACTATATTAACGTAATGGAATGAAGTTACCAGCAGGCCTTTTTTAGTCGATTTGATCATATCTTCAACGCTGTGCTCGCCCGGTTTTACGAAAAGGTTCCATGGAAGCGGGCCGTAAGACGAATTGGCGGGCAGCGCGTGGCCCGTCGATTTCTTGCCGTCTTTTTTAGCGGTTTTAGTGTCGTAAACTATATTTTTAGCCACGCCGTTTTCGATGAGCATTACTTTTTCTTTTTTGACGCCTTCAAAATCAAAAGGCATAGGCTGGCCGTTTACATCGAGACCGTCGTCCCATAGCGTTATATTTTCGCCGCATATCTTGCTTCCGAGCTTGCCGCATAAAAAGCTGCGGCCTTCCTGGTAAGTGCGCGCGGAAAAACCGAGATAGCTTAACATGCCGAACAGGTTTTCACCGGCCTGATGCGATAATATTACGTCATAGCGGCCCGGTTCGATATCTTTCGGATTTTTGGCGCGCAGGCATATATCGCAGGCCTCATCCGCTATTTTATTGAAGTCGATTTTTTTGATATCGCAGTTACGGCCGAGTGAAAGCCCCGCATAGGTGTAATGATCGCCCATCGCGGTTACGTTGATCGAAGCCATGGTGACTGGATTGTATCTTTTAAGGCCATAGGAATTAGCGAAAAACAGCTCGGTCAGATTTATTTCAAGCGCGCCGAATGCGTCGATTTTATTGCTTTTAGCTTTTTTAAGGATTATATCCACCGATTCAGCCATCTGCCGCGGAGTATATGCGGCCGTGTCTTCATTCCAGAACTGCGTGTAGGACGGCATTTCGTCCCATTTATCAACGATGCTGGCGTCTTCGTCTTCTTTTTTCAGGCCGATAATAGTTTCCACGTTTTTAATAAGCGCGTCGAGTTTGGCGCCGTCGCTCGAATTGACCGACGCTACGCCTACACGGTTATTTTTAACCCCGCGCAGAAGAACCGAGAAGTTTTTTTCAGCCACGTTTTGATGAATGACGGAATTAGCGAATCGGGTCAGCTTACTGTCGAAAGCGTTTATCAACACGTCAAATTTATCGAATTTAGAGCCCGCTTTAATATGATCGTAAATTTTTGAGAATTCTTTTTCACCGAATATCATAATTATTTAACACCTACCCTTACATTTCTGAATCTTGCCGGCGATGTGCGGTGAGCTACGTGCATAGTCTGCCCCGGTTCGCCTTTGCCGCAGTTCGGCGTGCCCCATATCAGTTGATGGTCTTTATTGCAAATTGCGTCGCAATTGCCCCAGAATTCCGGGGTAATACCGTAATATGTAGGGTTTTTAAAGATTTTTCCGAGCTTGCCGTCTTTAATTTCCCATGCGATCTCGCAGCCGAACTGGAAGTTGATACGCTTGTCGTCTATCGACCAGGATGTGTTGGTATCGATATAATAACCGTCTTTAGTGTCGGCGATTAATTCATCGAAGCTCGGCTCGCCCGGTTCTAAATTAACGTTAGTCATTCTGACGATCGGAATGCGCGCCCAGCCGTCCGCGCGCGCCGTGCCGTTCGAGGCTTCGTTAAGGCAGGCAGCCGTATCGCGCGATGAAAGGTAATTTAAAAATATTCCGTCTTTTACTATTTCGATGCGCTGTGCCGGTACGCCTTCGTCGTCGTATTTAAACGAGCCGAGGCCGCCGGGTATAGTAGCGTCCGCTATTAAATTAACTATTTTAGAGCCGTATTTGAAATTGCCTCGTTTATCCAGCGTTAAAAACGAAGTGCCGGCGTAACTTGCCTCGAGGCCGAGAACGCGGTCTAATTCGACGGCGTGGCCGCATGATTCATGCACCTGAAGGCCGAGCTGCGAGCCGCCGATAATAAGCGTGGCAAGGCCGGAAGGCATCTGCGGCGCGTCTATGAGCGCGACGCATTCGCGGGCTATTCTTTCGGAATTTTCTTTGAGGCCGAGTTTTTTAATATATTCGAATCCGGCAGTGCCGTAATTGCCGCGGAACGAGTTTGGAAACGAACGTTTCTGAAAATCGCCGTTTGCAATAGAGTAACATTCAATGCCGCCGCCCGATTCGTATATGGTCTGCTCGATATCCGCGCCGTCGGATGAGTAGAATTTTTTATCGGTTTTCCAGAATTTTAAAAATCCCTTGGTCATCGAAACGCCTTTAACGCTTTTCATAAGGTCTTCACAATCGAATAAAAGGCCGAGCTTTTCATCGAGGGATACCTTGAACGGGTCGATCTCTATGGCCGTGGTGTATTTATCTTTAATGGCTTCGCATGGCGCGAGTTTAGCAGGTTTATCTACGGTAAGCGCCGAGGCTTTTGCTATTGAAAACGCGAAATCGGCGACACGCCTGATTTCAGCTTCAGTGACTAAGTTCGATGAAGCAAAACCCATCGCGCCATTGTAAAAAACCCTGATGCCGAAACCTTCGTCGGTGGATATGCTGTAATTATCGACTTTAACGTTGTTAGTGGCAACGCCTTCTTCGCTCATATTTATTATCCTGATATCCGAGTAGCTCGCCCCGCCGTTTTTAAGATGCCGGAACACATCTTCTATAACACTCTTCATTAAATACCTCCCGATTTGATCTGTTTTAATTTTATAAGCTATATTATACAAAAATTAAAGACAAAACGCAAATTATTTAACGATTAGATTTACGATTATTTGATGACTGTTTGATAATTAATTTACGATTGATTTTAAAAATTGTTGTCTTTTTCTTGAATAGTGCGCTTAAAACATATTTTAATATTTATTTTTTAAAAAGGGAGGGAGAAAAGGTTAGCAACCCTTTCTCCCTCCCTTAAACCCTCCCTCAATCCGCAAATTGCCTGACGCTTTTTCGTTAGTTTATTGATAGCTTTTTCTGCCGGGGCTTTTTAGTTAGCGACGCATTTTGTAAGCGTGTTGCTTTAAGTTTTTTCCTGCCCGTCTTTCTTTTTTTATCCTGCCTTTATGTTCGTTTCTGCCAGCATGCTTGTTTGCAGGCGCGTGCATGCACGCGCCTTCGGGGCAATAACGGCTTTAAAGCGATTCAGCAGGACGGCTCACGGTAAAAATCGTTGCCCATCGAGTTTTATTGGTCTGATTAGATAATAAGATCAATGTGGTAATTATTTCAGGAACATAATAAAGATAGATGTGCTGTAGAGCATTTCCGTGAGCCGAAATATTAAGATCCGGTGGCGCGCAAAAGCTACGCCGTCGCGCACGCCGTGCGCGACGGCAAAACTGAAAAATGGCATGAAAGAAGTTTCAAGGCAATGAATAACAGAGAATAGAGAGCAGAAGATAGAGAGAATGATCGGATCAAATTAAGTCAAACGAATTTTATCTGATTTTCGGTGATACAATAAAAGTTGTTACACATTGAAGTCTTACCGTGAGCATTATTATTAAGTTCCGGTGGTTCGTAAATAGTACGCCTCCGCGCACAACGTGCGCGGAGGCAAAATCGACAAGCTACATAAAAAAGTTTACGACAGGATAGAAAAAACAGAGAACAGAGAAAATAGAAGAATAAACTGAATTTTGAACTGAGTTTTCCGGCATGACAGAGCGAATGTCGATAAACCCAAAAAATATTTCGGGAGAGATTAGGGG
>DIVV01000104.1 GCA_002423385.1 bacterium UBP16_UBA6123 | reverse complement strand
GCAGAGGACTGCAAATCCTTCATCCTCGGTTCAACTCCGAGTGCCGCCTTTAACCGATAAGTAAATAATGCGCCTGAAAGCAGAGGCTTGGTTGCCTGTGCTTATATTTTTATTTAAAGGCGTGTCTTCAGGAGATGATATGCGGCAATCGGCAGAGCAAAACGGACAGTGGAGAGCCAGCTTTAATTTCGCCAATATAATAGGCCGTTCGCATGCCATTAATAACGCAATCAGAATCGCAAAAGTGGCGGCCAGATCATCGGCGGCCACTCTTATTTTAGGCGAAAGCGGCGTCGGTAAAGAACTATTCGCCCACGCCATCCACAATTGTTCAAAACGCTCCGATAAACCATTCGTTTCAATCAACTGCGGCGCGATACCGCGCGAGCTGATCGAGGCCGAACTTTTCGGTTATATGCCTAACGCATTTACCGGCGCTTCTAATAGGGGCGCTATTGGAAAATTCTCCATAGCCGATGGCGGAACGCTTTTTCTTGACGAGGTGGCCGATCTTTCGCCCGAGGCTCAGGTTAAGCTGCTTCGCGCCATATCGACGGGCGAAATAGTCCGCGTGGGCGGCGTCCGTCCTGAAAAGACCGATGTTCGAATAATATGCGCCACCAATAAAAATATTCAGACCGAAGTCGAAAATTCATATTTTCGTGAAGATTTATATTACAGGCTTAATGTTTTTGAAATACGCGTGCCGCCGCTTCGAGAAAGACTCGAAGATATCGAAGAGATCATAAAATATTTCATTAATACCGGCGCAAAAAAAATACTGCACCAGAATATGGATGAAATAAGCGTAACCGATGAATTTATAAACGGTCTCAAAAGTTACAGTTGGCCCGGAAACGTCAGGCAGTTGCAGGCCGTTCTCGAACGCGAGATTTATCACATGAGTTCGCCGCCTTATATACTTTCACATCTGCCCGATTCGATATTAAACGCTCCGCCGGCGGCGGCCCAAACAATCGCCCACGCAACTGAAATTAAGCCGCTCAAACAGATCGAATTCGAAATGATTAAGGCGGCGCTGTCCCGTTTTAACTGGAATATCGAAAAGACTATCGCGGCGCTCCAGATTTCAAGAGCGACGCTTTATCGTAAAATCAACGAATATAAACTCAATAAAAGAAAGTAATAATAAATTAATATAGAATGGAAACGATAATTGAAAACATTAGTTAAAATTTTAATATTTATATTTATATTAACCTGCGCTGCAGGCACGGGTGGCTATTTTTACATTAAATCGCTTTTCGAGCCGGCCGCTTCCGCGCCCTTTTATCATAACGTTAAAATAGCCCAGGGGTCGAGCGTTTCGGAAATAGGCCGCATCCTTAACGAAAAAGGCATTATAAAAAGCCAGTTCGCCTTCTGGTTTTACGTCAAATTAAACGAGCTCGGATCGAAATTAAAAGCCGGCGATTACGTTTTCAGCGCCGATCAAAATATCGAACAGATAGTCAAAAAATTAATTTCCGGCGAAACGCAAAATATATCGCTTACCGTGCCTGAAGGATTTTGCATAGACGAATTGCGTTCGCGTATGATAAATTACAATTTGATGGACGAAAATAAATTTAACGCCGCCGCAAACGATCCCGCGCTTTTAAAGATGATTTCCTATCAGCTCGATACTATCGAAGGAGTTTTATTCCCCGATACTTATATATTCAATAAAAGCGCCAGACCGGAAGAAATTCTTAAAATGATGGTCAGGGAATTTAAAAATAAACTGCCGGGCGATATAGACGAACAAATTAAAAAAAACGGCCGGCCGTTTAAAGAAATATTGATCATGGCTTCCATTATCGAAAAGGAAGCCCGTCATGACGAAGATCGCGCTAAAATCGCGTCTGTATTTTATAACCGGCTCGCAAGGCAGATGAAACTTGAATCATGCGCCACCATACAATATATTCTCGGCGATAACCGTAAGAGCCGACTGCTTTATTCCGATCTGCAGGTCGATTCGCCTTTTAATACCTATAAAAATAAAGGGCTGCCGCCTTCGCCGATCTGCTCGCCGTCTAAAAAATCTTTGATGGCCGCGCTTAATCCCGATAAAACCGATTTTCTTTTTTTCGTGGCGAAGCCGGACGGATATCATATTTTCTCTAAAAATTTCGTCGATCATAATAAAAATAAACAGGCATCAAAAAAAATGGGCGCGGATAAAGGCCCGGACGCGAATTAATAATTATAATTTTTTGATTAACGGCGGTTAAATATGGCATTGGAAAAAGTATATATTGAAAAGGTGATGGATGGCGATACGGTTAAAGCCTCGCCTAACAGGCTTATGCGCTTTCTCGGAGTGGATTGTCCCGACTTCCGGCTTCCGTGCTTCGACGAAATGCTCTCTTTCGTTAAAGAAGCCATAGAAGGGCGCGAAGTCCTGATCGAAAAATGCCCCGTAAGGCCTCTGGATGCCTATAACCGCGAGCGCGTGATAGTTTTTTATAAAGATTCCCGCGGTCATAGCTATAATCTTAACCTGAGGCTTTTAAAGCTGGGCTACGCTCGTTTTTTCGCCGTTCCGGCGTGCCATATTAATTTTTATGAATGGGCTAAAATCGAACATTCGGCCAGGGTTAAAAAAATAGGCATCTGGAGCGATGAACGCGACGAGCGTCTTTCGACTAATTTTAATCTTAATTCGGCTGAAGAAGAAAAAGACCTCGGCAATACTAAAATACCTAATAAATTTTTTAAACTCGGCTATTTCTGGAGCCTTACCGATATCAGTAAAATTATATATATGCTTTTATGCAATATGTCGCACCCGGGCGGAATCGTGTGGATAGCCTTTACCACTATCACTAAAAATACCAGATACGATATTAATACCGTTTTAATGTCGCTCAACGAGCTTTCCGATTGCGGGCTTATTTCTTATAAAATTTCGCAGAGCAAAGACAAGCCGAATTATATCATCCTCAATAAAATAATTCCCCGACAGGAATCAGAGATTTCCGCCGGGGAAGATACTGTTGAGACTCTTGACTTATTTTAAGCCTTCAGCCGGTTATTTTTTCTTTGCTTTAACTGTTTTAACTAAATCGCTTAACATTTTGCCGGCTTTGAATTTAGCAACCGCTTTGGGAGCTATTTTCATGGTTTTTCCGGTTTGAGGGTTGCGGCCGTTTCTGCCTTTTCTGGTGTAAACTGAGAATGTGCCGAAACCTACCAGTGTGATTTTGCCGCCTTTTTTCATTGTTTCTTTAATGATTTGTAAAGTTGTGTCCAGGCTTTTCTGAGCGTCTTTAAGAGTCAGCTCAGCACGTTTTGCAACTTCCTTTAATAATTCGGTCTTGTTCATTAATTTCCCTCCGTGTAATTTAGTTATCTAATTTAATTTTAACCCATTAATAGCCGTTTGTCAAGTAAATCATAAAATAAAATATTAGAATTTATTGAAAACCATCTTAAATAAGGAGCTTTCAAGGTTTTGGTGATTAGTCCTAAAACCTCATCTGAAAGCCGTTAATTAACTTTACAATATATGCTAATAGCTTAATTTTTAGCCGTCACCATTAAAAGTGTATAAGCTATAATACTGTTTTATTATTTACTCCGTCAGCGGGAATAAGCGGGCTTTATTATTTTTAAAACGCGCCGCTTAATCATCCTGGCTTTGAAATCGGTCCGTAATCGTTTTGAAATCGCTTTGTAATTATTGACACGCAAAGGTTTTTAGTGTAAAATAAATTGCGTGCATAAAGCGGACGAAATTAAATAAAGCGGGAGATACGTTTATGAAATATAATAAATTTCTTATATATCTTTTTTCGGCCACTGCGGTTATTTTCCAGGTTATTATATTTTTTACGGCTCCGGCCGGCGCCTTCGATCTCGAGTGTGACGAACGCCCGCTGCGTGAAATTTTAAGAATAATAGCCGATGAAATGAAGGTAAATATTATCGCCGATCCGAAAACAAGCGATATAAAAGTCAGCTTTTCGCTGCGCGGCGTTTCCGTCGAAGACGCGCTGAATTTAATTTTAAAGACTAACGGACTCGATTTTAATCGTGAAACTTCAAATACATATACGGTTTTTAAAATTTCAGACTCGCATAAATATGTGGCGCTGAATTCATTCGTCTTTAAAATTAATTACGCCTCGCCTCAAAAAGTCGCCGAAAGCCTCAAATTATTATATCCGCGCGTCAGCTTTACCTCCGATAATTCCAATGGAACGCTATTTGCCGCCGGACACTTTTCGGATGAAGATATCGCCGTCATTAAATCGAAAATTAAACTATTAGACGAAGCGCCGATTAGAATAAAAATTAATTACGAAATCCTTAAAATTGCCGACAGCCGCGTGGCGGAATCAATTATAAAACTACATCAAAACGGCCCTGAAAATTTTTCGGCCGCAGCAGCCGGAGCTATCAACGATATTATTTCCCATTCCCGCTCGCTTACTAAAGCCGTCGTCGCTTTAGTGCCTTCCGAAAAAGAATCTTCTATAGAACGCGTTACCAGGATTCCATATTTCGTTAATTACGGCAGCGGCGAAGTCGGCGTCGCTGAAAGCACGGCGGGCGATATCTTCGGAGTGCGCGCCCTCAGCGCTTCTAAAGACGAAGCGCTTATCGAATTTTGCGTTAATGCCTCGGAATTTATCGGCGCGCCCGCGCATTCGCAAACTCAGGCGGCTCCGCCGGCAAGCTATTCACAAAAACTTAAAAGCGTCATAAAAATCAAAAACGGCGAACGCGTGTTGGCCGGACAGCTTGCCAATGAAGGTTTTACTAAAATTATCAGTTGTGGAGGCGAAAATAATATAGATAACAGCGGCGCTGAATTCAACGCCGTCGGGCGGCAAGGCGTTTACGATATAATTAAATCGTCCGCTACGAACCGCGAAAGCATTTATATTTATATTCAAGCCCGGATCGATTAAGAATAAATTTCATCTTTAAACTGCCGCTGAAATTTATTTTTAAAATATATAATTTCTACAATCTTGTTGATATTAAAATATAGTTATGATATAATAAAAGTGATATGAATACAGAAGAAATCAAAAAAAACGACGCAGACGATCTGCCCGCTAAATACCGTTCGAGCGCTCAGGAAATGACTCTTATCATTATCCGCTTCACGCTCGTGTTTTCAATTATATTCTTTATGGCGGCTACTTTCGTTTACGGCCGCAGCTATTTTGTTAAAAGCGCTTATAGCGTGGCTAAAAGCGTCAGCAAGGTAGTTCCGATTATTCCAATCAAAGATAAATACGTTTTTTTGCTTCTCGGCACCGATATGCTCATCGATGTTAACCGCACCGATTCGATTATAATGGTATTTGTTTCCGTGCCCGATCTGAGGATCGATCTTATATCCATTCCACGCGATTTAAGAGTTAAAACCGATGAACATGGTTACCAGAAAATTAACGCCGTATATACTTTCGAATATCTCAAAACTAAAAGCGAAACGGCCGCGGTCAATAAAATCGCGCTCAAAGTATCTCAAATAACGGGCGTCGATATCGATTACTACGTTAAAGTAGATTTGAGCGGTTTTGAAAAAATAGTCGATTTATTCGGCGGCGTCGAAATCGACGTCGAAAAAAATATGACCTACGACGATAATAAACAAAATCTTCATATCAGGCTTAAAAAAGGGAAACAGGTCCTCAGCGGCAAATACGCGCTTCAATATTGCAGGTTTCGCCACGACAGGCTCGGCGATATCGGCCGCATGCGCCGCCAGCAGACTTTTATAAAAGCCATGGTGGCTAAAGCTAAAGAAGGTAAAACCCTTATACGTCTGCCCGACATTATTTCCGGCGCAATGCGTTTCGTCTCAACCGATATAGACATGAAAATACTCATAGCGCTGATAGGCGCCTTTCCCGAACCGTCGAAGATAACCGTCCATTCGCAGACAGTTCCCGGCGATTACGAATATATCAATAAAATTTGTTATTTTAAAACCGTCGATGATAAGCTGCTTAAACTCGTTTCAGATATATCCAGCGGCGAAATTATTAAAATCGAGGCTGAAAAACAAAAAGCCGAATTAGAAAAAGCTGATAAAGAAGCGGCGGGCGATAAAAATAAAAATAGCGGCAAAAGTAAAGATAAAAGCAGGACTTAAAATAAATAAAATCAGAAAGGGAAATTTTCTTGTCAATGCACGCAAATCAACATTTTGAAATATTAAAAAAAGATAATATAGGCGGCGGCGCGCGGGCGGGCGTTTTAAAAACATGGCGCGGCGATATTAAAACCCCGGTTTTTATGCCCGTCGGAACCTGCGCCACAGTCAAAGCGCAGACTTCGCGCGATCTTAAACTCGCCGGGGCGCAGATAATTCTGGCTAATACCTATCATTTATTCATAAGGCCCGGGCACGAACTGATCAAAGAAGCCGGCGGCCTCCACGAATTCATGCGCTGGGACAGGCCTATACTTACCGATTCCGGCGGTTATCAAGTGTTTTCGCTTTCAAATACGCGCAAGATTACCGATGAAAAAGTGGTTTTTAAATCATTTAAAGACGGGGCTAAGATGGAATTCAGCCCGGAGAAGGTAATCCGCATCCAGCAGGCTTTCGGCTCCACCATAATGATGGTTCTTGACGAATGCGTTAAATATCCCGAAATTGAAAAAAAAGCCGAAATCGCCGTCGAAAGAACCTTCCGCTGGGCAAAGAGAAGTTACGACGAATATCTTAAAATAATGGATGAAACCGGCGGCGCCCACAAAGATATGGTATTTGGAATAGTGCAGGGATCGCTATATAAACATCTGCGTAAACGCTCGCTTGAACAAATTACTTCCATTCCTTTCCACGGATACGCCATAGGCGGCCTTTCCGTCGGCGAACCTAACGCGCTGATGTATGAAATGCTCGATTATCTTAAAGCGTTAATGCCCGAAGAAAAGCCCCGCTATTTAATGGGCGTCGGCGAGGTCGAGGATATAATCGAAGGAATTAATAACGGCGTCGATATGTTCGACTGCGTTATTCCTACGCGCCTTGGCCGCCATGGCGTTTTAATGCTTCCATATAATAAGCTCCTTATCAAAAACGCCTGCTATCGCAAAGATTTTACCCCGCCGATGGCCAACTGCTCATGCTATACCTGCACTAATTTCACGCGGGCCTACCTGCACCATCTTTTCAGGTCCGAAGAAATATTAAGCCCGATACTCAACAGCATACATAACGTTCATTTTTTGATCAGAGTCGCCGCGCTCTGCCGCGAGGCCATTTTAGAAGGCCGCTACCACGAATTTTATAAAGATTATAAAAACGGCGGCCTGATTAACTATCAGTTTTAACTAATATACTTATTGATACGGTGGTTTGAATGAAAATACTTGAAACGGAAATTAAAACCAGATTTAATAATAATTTTAAAAACAAAATCCGACTGCTGCTTTACGCTGCCGTCTGGATAATATTTTTATTCTTTGTTATACCTTCGCGCTGCGCGATTGCAGCCGAAATCGATATTAACGAGGCTAATTTTGAAACCTTGATCGAGCTCGACGGAATCAGCGAAGTCACCGCGGCTAAAATTATTAAATATCGCCGCGAAAATAAAGGGTTTAAAACCGTTTATGATTTATTGAAGGTGGATGGGGTATCAGGAGAACTTTTCGAAAAAATTAAAGACGAAATCAGCGCCGGGCCGGTCTCACAGGAACCCGACGCCGTGCAGCCCGCTAAAACCTCTCCGCGTCCGCCCGTTATGCCGCCCCGTAATCAGCCGCTGCGGCCCGCGAGCGCCGATCGTATTAACGACGAAGATGAAGACGGCGGCGCCGTGCAGCCCGCCCGCGGCCAGCCGGCCGCCGAGGATGAAGGTGACGGTGAAGAGGGCGCCGAATCCGCTGACGCGCCGCGTTCCGATTCGCCGGATGCCGCCGCGGATGAACGGAGTTCTGAAACTGCCCGTGAGAGCGATTATTCGTTCGAAGAAGGCAGAAAGGCGTCGGCCGCTAAAAAAAGCGCGTCAGCCTCGCCCGCCGGCCGTTCAAAAGGCGCGCGTATTGGCGATATCAAAAAAATAGAATTGACGCCGGATAATTATTATAAAGTGATAATAGGTCTTATGCGCCTCGCTAAATACGATAAAGCCGAATCGAATATAGCCGATTTTATACGAAAATTTCCATCCGATAAAAAGATCGACGATATGAACTACCTTATGGGCGCATGTCTCGAAGAAGCCGAAAAATACGTTGAAGCCGTCGAGGCGTATCAAAAAGTATATGATAACCAGAATTCAGAATTGCGCGCCATTGCGCTTTTTCGCATTGGAATCTGTTACGATTTGATGGGGAAACCCGCTGACGCGCTTGATAATTACCGCAAATACGCCGCTTCATATCCGTCGTCTTCCTGCGTTAAAGAAGCCGAAAATAGGATCGACGAAATGCTTAAAACGAAATAACAGTGATTGATAAATAATAGTTGATAAATGAGTTTTTATGCTTAAATCTTCGCTTTACCGGCCTGATGTCATAATGCCCGCTAATTATCCCGCGCAGGGCGGTTTCGATAATATAATCGGATCCTCGGCGCGGATGAGAGAGATTTTTTCTAAAATAAAAAGTATCGCCGATAAAGATATCCTCGTTTTGATAGGCGGCGAGTCAGGTACCGGTAAAGAACTCGTAGCACAGGCTATCCATAACCATTCACACCGTAAAAACGCGCCATACATCAAAGTTAACTGCGCCGCCATACCCGATACGCTTATCGAGTCCGAACTTTTCGGGCACGAAAAAGGAGCCTTTACCGGCGCGCATCAGCGCAAAATCGGAAAGTTCGAACTGGCCAACAACGGCACGCTTTTTTTAGATGAAATCGGCGATATGGCTCTGAGCACGCAATCAAAAGTTCTCAGAATAATACAGGAACGCGAATTCGAAAGAATCGGCGGACTGCGCCCGATTAAAGTTAACGTCCGAATTATTACGGCTACTCATCGTAATCTGCTTACCGAGGTCGCGCAGAAAAGATTCCGCGAAGATCTTTTTTTTCGAATTAACGTCGTTTCGCTGCTGCTACCGCCGCTGCGCGAAAAGCGCGATGACATACCCATATTAAGCGCTTTTTTTATCGAAAAATTTTGCGCTAAATTTAATAAGCCGTTAAAAAATCTCGCGCCAGAAGTCACCGACTCATTCAAAGAGTATAATTGGCCCGGAAATATCCGCGAACTGCAGAACGTTATCGAAAGCGCCGTGGCGCTCGAAGATGATGAACAGATAACGCTTAAATCGCTACCATACCCTATATTGACGGATGCTAATATGCATCTGTACGGAAGGCGCAGCACCGATCAAATCAGCGGCGGACCCACGCTTAATTTATCTTCAGGCGAAACGCGAGTCCATATCTGTCACGATATTGCCGCGCCGGCCGTAAACGGTATAAATAAACCCGTCGTTAACATCGGCTATAAATCAAAGACGAACGAAGATTTTGACGATATCGAAATTGAACGCGCCGTCGAATTGCTTCTGGTTAAAGGTCTCAACTACGAACAGATCGAACGTCGAATCCTCGAGGCCGCGCTAAAAAAAGCCAATGGCAAGCAGCTTGGAGCCGCCAGAATTTTAGGAGTCGGCCGCGGCGAAATACAATATAAAATTAAAAAGTATAATATCACTTGTGAATTAAAAACAAACGGCGCTAAAGATTAATTTATCGTTTTTCACCGTTTATACCGTCAGGAGATTGTAATGGTTAAATCACGCGGACGCTCGGCGCTTATGCACGCAGTCGAAAAAAAAGATTTTGACCTGGTTAACATACTTCTTGCACAGGGCGCTAATATTAATCAAAAGGACGATTTAGGCAATACCGCCCTCACCCTCGCTATTATCAATAATGATTGCAATATGGCAGCACATTTGATATCTAAAGGCGCCGACGTTAATATCGCCAAAAATAATTCGCATACGCCGCTTATTTGCGCCGTTATCGGTCAAAATTCGAAGATAATCGAAACGCTCCTGGCCGCTGGCGCTGAAATTAACGCTATCGACTCCAATAAGATGAGCGCCCTTATGCACGCCGCCGCTAATTCCGACGGTCATAACCTCAGCGTTTTAGCCGATGCCGGAGCGTTTTTCGACCTCAAAGATAAAAACGGAAATTGCGCCCTGGTTTTTTCGATACTCAATAAAAACTATGAGGTCAGCCGGATGCTCGTTAACTGCGGCGCCGACGCGTCATCCGTTAATAAAGATATGAAAAGCGTTTTAATGTTTGCCGTCGAGTCCGGCGATGCCGATATTTTTAACCTTATCTGCCAGCGCGCACAAAATATTAACCATATCGATTATTACGGGCAGAACGCCGTTTTTTACGCCGTCAGAAGCCGCCGCGAAGAATTTCTTAAACCGCTTATCGAAGCAGGCGCCGATATTAACCTGCACGACCGCGACCTGCAAACGCCCCTCATGCTCGCCGCCACTAACGGAAGTACCGAAATAGTCTCGCTGCTCATCGAAAATAAAGCAGGCCCCGATTTTAAAGATAAAAACGGCAACTGCGCCCTCGATTACGCTATTATCGTCGGACATAACGGTGTCGTTAAAATGCTTATGGAAGTTACAAGCCACGATATTATCAACTCCAATTCCTTTAACCTCGCTATTTCCAACGGACACTTAGATATCGTTAAATCGCTCATCGAAGCCGGCGCCAGCGTAGATTCACTCGATAAATCCCTTATGACGCCGCTGCATTATGCCGCATCTAAAGGTTGTATCGATATTATCGGACTGCTTATCGAAAAAGGCGCCGCGGTCAACGCCGTCTCGGGCGATTCTAAAACGCCGCTTATTCTTGCCTGCGCTAATAACGATTTGAACGCCGTTGAAATGCTCGTTAATAACGGAGCGAACCTTTGCGCGCGCGATAATTTCGGTTACTCGCCTTTAATGACGGCTGTTTTCTACGGTAATGAATCGGTGGCTGAAAAACTCGTTAAATTCGAAACTAAAAAAGGCGTTAAAGAATCCAGACTGGCTAATTTTAGCGAGGCGCTCATTATCGCATGCAGTAAAGGATTAGAAGATACCATACGACTGCTTGTCACAAACGGCGCCGACGCTAACCTTAAACACCGCCTTAATACCACGCCGCTTATTTGCGCCGCCCGTTCGGCTAAACCCGCCGCGGTAGATATTCTTATTAAAGCCGGCGCCGATGCCGCGCACGCCGATGATTCCGCTAAAACCGCGCTGCATTACGCCGCGCTCAGCGGCGATTCGGATTCATTCGAATTGCTTATTGCCGCTGGCTCGGACCCGTCAGCTAAAGACGGTAAAGGCCAGACCCCGATCGATATAGCTAAAAATGAAGGGCATCAAGAACTTGTGAGTATTATCGAAAAGTACAACCTTATTAAATAAAATCAGGAGGCATCATGGTTAATATTTTTATTCGTATAGCTAAATCCATTTTTAACCGTAACTTCTCATCGGCCAACCGCGCTTGCGCCGGCGCCGCGCCGTTTTTAGTGTTATTCATTTTTATCGCCGCCGCGCTGTTTTTCACTTTTATACCGCAGCCGGCCGTGGCCGCCGAAAATTTTGTCGACGCTAAAAGCCTCTGTGAAAGCCGCTTGAATAACGCTAACCTTAAAAGAGCGCTGCTCGGTATTCTTATCTACCTCGACGATACTCAGGTCAGAAACCGCCCTGGAACTCGAAGCTCTGTTTTTGATTCCAGCGATTCCGGCGACGGCTGCGATGGTAAGGTCGAAATGAATATTCCTTATCTTAAAAAAACACTTAACCTGCCCGCAATGCCGCCGATAAAGGTGCGTAACGTCGAAGGCGAGTGGTGGAGTACCGTGCACTTCGTTCCTAAAAAATTCGGTTATAAAGGCAAATCGATGGTTGCAATCCCCGATTCCAATCTATTCGTGCCCGCTTTTGTCGTTTATCCTCTTTTTTTATTCCGCGAAAATATGCCCGCGCCAGGACGCAATATCGCTAAAATGCTCAAAAATGCCTGGAATATCGATGAAAAATATAAAAGAGGCGACGCATATAACTTCTGGCTCCGCCCTTCGCCCGAAGCTCTTTATACCGCACCCTATAATATCCCCATCGATAAAGCCGTAACGCCGCTCGCTAAATCATATATCAATGCGAAACTGGCTTTTTTCTGGAAAGCCTTCGCTAAAGGCCTTAACGTGCCTTCTACCGAATGGGTCATCCGCTGCCTCGATCCGGTTGAAAACCCCGGCGGCGCCTCCGCCCTGTTTAATATCCCCAACGATTCCGACGATAGCTCCACCGCTCTTTCTTTGCAAATTATACGCGGCCAGCTTAAAAACGCCTACCCGGACGACGCGTTCTTTACCGTCGATTCCAATTTTAAAATCGATTCCGCCGTCTGCGACGTCATACTTAATTACCGCGATATCAACCGCGATTCGCGCTTCGAAGACGGCCGCGATAGCTGGAAAGGCCCCGGCAGCGGCGCTTTCCTCACCTGGCTGCGCGACGAGAAAGAACCCACTTTTTCCAGCTCCGAACGCGGTATAATACCGCTGGGTAAAAATAACGTGGATGTCGTGGTTAATTCCAACGTGCTGCTCATGCTCGGCCTGCTCAATAATAAAACCGCCGCGGGCTATAACGAAACCGTTTCACTGCTCACCAAAGCCGTTTTACAAAAAGTATGGCCCGCAGCGGGCCTGTATTATCCCCAGAATATGATATTTCCATATACCGTCACCCGCGCCTATCGCGACGGCGGTAACGACGCGCTGCGGCCCGCTATGAAAAAATTACTCCACGACCTTATCGCTGAACAAAAAATCTATTCCAAAACATCTAACTCAAAAGCCGGCGCATTCCCCGGCGGCGAAGATATGACCGATTACCTGTCCACCGCTCTCGGACTAATTTCGCTGCTTAATATAGGCGCCGATATAGCCTGCGAAGAAGCCGTCCTTGACGATTATAACCGCGCCGTCGAATCCGCCGTCCAGTACCTGCTCAATACAGCTAAAAAATATAAAGTGAAAAATGCCGAAACTTTCAACGCCGGCCAAAAAGATAGAGATCTCTACGGCGTCCGCTGGGATTCGGGCCTCTTTTTTTCGGCTTCGTTCTGGGACCTCGCCCACTGGCGCAGCGAACCATTCGCCCAGGCAATGATCCTCGAAGCGTTCACCAAATATCTTCTCGCCTACGACGCCGGCGGCACTAATATCGTATCAGGCAGAAAACTACACATAAAACAATACCCGCAGGAAACTAACGATATTAGTAATTTTATTATCGAAGTTAAATAAATTAACGCTTTAATTTTTTATTATTGAACAGAGGGGGAAGAAAGGGTTAGCAACCCNNTATCCGCAAATTGCCTGACGCTTTAATATTATTTACTGCCTTTATTTCTGTCTTGCCTTTAATTTTATAATATTTTACTTTTTATTTTTCTCTTTCTTTTTTCTTCTTTCTTTCTTTTATTGTTCGTCTTTAAGTTTTTTTATGCCTGGCTGATCGTTTACTGGCGCGCGCATGCGCGCGCCGGCGTAGCTATAATGGCATTATGGTAAATTAAATTTTTGGCTCGCGTTATAATCAAATGAAAATTGCCTATATATTGTATTTTTCGTGACTTGAAAATATAATCTTTTGAATTCAGATATTTAATTTAACTATCTTGATTTTAATTAATTGATGTGTTACAATAAACCTGAAATGTTCAAATATTTAATTAGATATTCATTTTTCATACTGCTATTATTCACTTTTTCCTTAGCTGCCGGCTTTATCGAATTATGTCACGAGCCGAATGCTCGTCTGTACGACGCTTTTTCGGCGAAAGCTCTGCTGTCGTCAGGTTTTACGATTGCCATGAATTTTCGCGGTCTTTATGATAATAAAACGCCCGAAGTCGAATATTCAAGTCTTGTCTTTTCTATTTTTCATCCGCCAAGAATTTCATGATTTTTTAATATCTTTATAAAATCGATTTATTACTAACGTTAATTATGTTAATTATGCGCACGATAAGATGTCGTGATATGCGTTTTTAAATTTTTAAACATTTTATTTTTAGAGGAGTTAAACAATGCTATCCGAATCAGAGTTAAATAGTCTGAAAGGGCTTTCAAATAAAGAGGTTTTGGAAAGAATCGAAAAATATGGCTATAACGAGCTTCCTTCGGCGAAAAAAAAAGGCATCATGCACATAGTATTCGAAGTATTGCATGAACCTATGTTTCTGCTTCTGGTAGCCTGCGGAGCCATATACCTTTTGCTTGGCGATGTAAAGGAAGCAGGACTGCTTCTCGGGTTTGTCTTTGTAATAATGGGAATAACCATTTATCAGGAGCATAAAACGGAAAACGCTCTGGAGGCGCTTCGCGATCTTTCCAGCCCGCGCGCTCTGGTGATAAGAAATGGGGAACATAAAAGGATCGCAGGCCGCGAGGTCGTGACCGACGATATTTTTATAGTCCGTGAAGGCGATAAGATTCCGGCTGACGGAATACTTTTATGGTCTATGAACCTCGCGGCGGATGAATCGCTTTTAACGGGCGAATCGGTTCCCGTCAGAAAATCTTCGACCGATAAGTCCGACGAGGCGGTATCCAGGCCTGGCGGCGACGATCTTGCGTTTCTTTACTCTGGAAGTATGGTCACCAGCGGCCAGGGTGTGGCCAAAGTCAAAACTACAGGCGCCGCCACCGAAATTGGAAAAATCGGAAAAGCTCTACAATCAATAGAAGAAGAAGATACGACGCTGAAAAAGGAAACCGGAAGGCTCGTAAAAAAAATCTTTATATTAGCTATATCGCTTTGCCTTGTGGTAGTCGGAATTTACGGTTTCGTAAGAAACGAGTGGCTTCAGGGAATATTATCGGGTATAACTCTTGCCATGGCTCTTCTGCCTGAAGAATTTCCCGTCGTTCTGACCATATTTTTAGCGCTCGGCGCCTGGCGCATGTCGAAGAAAAACGTTCTTACAAGACGCGTGGCGGCCATCGAAACTCTTGGCGCGGCGACCGTTTTGTGCAGCGATAAAACGGGCACGCTCACGCAGAATAAAATGACGATCAAAAAACTTTTCAACCGTTCCGATTTTTACGATTGGTCGGGCAAAGCGGCCTCGCTGCCTGAAGAATTTCATAAACTTGTGGAATACGGAATGCTGGCGAGTAAAAAAGACCCGTTCGATCCCATGGAAAAAGCGCTGGCTGAACTCGGTTATAAAACTCTTATAAATACGGAACATATCCATGAAGACTGGCCGTTGGTAGAAGAATACGCTCTATCTAAAGAACTTCTTGCGTTGTCGCATGTCTGGAAAAACCCAGAAAGCGGTGATTTTGTCGTTTCAGCCAAAGGCGCGCCCGAAGCTATATTCGATCTTTGCCATTTGCAGGAAGAAGAAATACTAAAATATAGCGAAAAAATAAATGTCATGGCTTCTGAAGGACTTCGTATCCTTGGCGTCGCGATGACGAATTTTGACGGCAAGAACCTTCCAACGTCACAGCACGATTTTGAATTTAAATTTAAGGGGCTCATCGGCTGGGCCGACCCGATTCGTGAAACTGTTCCGGCGGCTATCGCCGAATGTAAAAGCGCCGGAATCCGGGTAGCCATGATCACCGGAGACTATCCCGTTACGGCTCAAAATATTGCGCGTCAGATAGGTCTGCAAAATTTTGAAGAGGTTTTAACCGGGCCGGAATTAGAAAAGCTCGATCCGGCAATGCTGGCTGAAAGAGTTAAACGGACTAATATATTCGCCCGTGTAGTTCCCGAGCAGAAGCTGCTTATAGTCAACGCGATGAAAGCTAACGGCGAGGTAGTCGCCATGACCGGAGACGGCGTCANNCGTCAACGACGCACCGGCCCTTAAAGCTGCACACATAGGCGTGGCGATGGGAGAACGCGGAACGGACGTAGCACGCGAATCCGCCGCGCTCGTGCTTTTAGACGACGATTTCGCATCGATCGTCGAAGCGGTCAAAATGGGAAGGCGCATATTCGATAACCTGAAAAAGGCCATGGCGTATATAATCAGCGTTCATGTTCCGATCGCCGGAATTTCTCTTCTTCCCATTCTGGTGGGCTGGCCTGTAGTTTTATTTCCGGTCCATGTGGTATTTCTGGAGCTTATAATAGATCCCGCGTGTTCCATTATTTTCGAAGCGGAAGAAGCGGAAGAAAATATAATGCGAAGAAAACCGCGCGATGCGGATGAGCCGCTCTTTGGCAAACGCATGTTCATACTGAGTTTCATGCAGGGCTTTTTTTCATTTCTGGCAGTGGCCGGCGTTTTCTGGTATTCGCTAAATAACGGCGGCAGCGAATCTGAAGCCAGAACGCTCGCGTTTATAACCCTGGTAATATCGAATCTCGGAATAATTATGGTAAACCGTTCGTGGGCCAAAAGTATATTCGCTTTACTGAAAGTAAAAAATCCGGCGATAGCCTGGGTAGTGAGCGCAACTATAATTTTTCTCGGAATAGTTATATACGTTCCGGCGCTTCAAAATATTTTTCACTTCTCATTTATGCACCTTAATGACATCGTAATTTCGCTTTCACTCGGAGTTATAAGCGTGGCTTGGTTTGAAGTCGTAAAATATATATCCAATATCCGAAAAGTCGAATTATTAAAAAACTAAATTGTTTCGTTCTGAATGTTAAAAGAAAAACTTCGAAGCCGGC
>DIVV01000153.1 GCA_002423385.1 bacterium UBP16_UBA6123 | reverse complement strand
ATTAATGTCAAAAATTGATTTTTTATTAAAATTTCATGAAATTATCACAAGATTTTTAGAAAATTTGTTAATTTCAAAAAAAAATCGTACCGCTTTTAACATTGGATAAAAAATACTTTTTGGACAGGACTCATTTATCCATTACAGTCGAAACCGATACGGCTGCTGAAACCGGATTAATCTTCAAGGTTTCTTCAAATAAAGCACTCACAGCGCCCGCTTCTGCAAATAAAGTATCGACTTCGGCCATGCCGGCAGCCGCCTGATTAATTACTAAAAATAAAGACATCGATAAAAATATAACCATGGAAATCATAATCTTAGTTATTTTTTTCATAAAAACTCCCCCTTTAAATTTTTCTATAACTTACTACAGTTGAAATCTAAAAATAGTTTGATAAATTAATAACAAAAAATTAAAATAAATGCAAGAATTAAATTTAGACAAGAATTAAATTTAGAGTTGTTATACGTTAGATAATTTGCTATAATAAAATGAAATAATACAATGTAGTAAACGGGAGATATAATTAAATGGCCGTTCCTTTTTTAGACCTCAAAAAGCAATATAGTTCAATAAAAGAAGAAATTAATCTGGAAATAGCGAAGGTAGTCGAAGGCTGCAATTTTATAATGGGTCCTAATGTTTCGGCTTTTGAAAAAGAGCTTGCGGCCTATCTGGGCGCTAAGCATGTAATAGCCTGCGCTTCGGGCTCAGACGCTCTGCTGCTTTCGTTAATGGCGGCCGGCATTAAGGAAGGCGACGAGGTAATAACGACGCCGTTCACTTTTTTTGCCACGGCCGGAGCGATTGCGCGCATAGGGGCGCTGCCGGTATTTGCCGATATTGACGGGCGCACTTTTAATCTCGACGCCAAAAGCGCTATAGCTAAAATCACGCCGAATACTAAGGCCATAATCGCCGTTCATTTATACGGCCAGACATCTGATATGGCTGAGCTTATTGGCGCGGCCGAAGAGCGTAAAATCGTTCTGATCGAAGACTGCGCCCAGGCGATCGGCGCGCGATATAAAGATAAGCCGGCGGCTGCGATAGGCGATATGGGCTGTCTTTCATTCTTTCCGACTAAAAACCTTGGTTGTTATGGCGACGGCGGAGCTATCGTCACATCGAACGACGAAACTGCCGATAAATTAAAAATTTTAAGAGTACACGGGGCTAAACCTAAATATTTTCATAAATATATAGGCATCAACTCGCGGCTCGATGAAATACAGGCCGCCGTACTGCGCGTCAAGTTAAAATATATTGACGGCTGGAACGCTCGCCGCAGGGAAATAGCGGCAAAATACGATGATTTTTTCAAAAACGCGCCGGGCGTAACAATTCCTTATAAAGCACCGTATACAGAGCATATATATCATCAATACGCTATTTTAGTAAATAATCGCGATTCGGTTTTAAAAAAATTAAATGAGGCTAAAATCGGCGCCGGAGTGTATTATCCGCTGGCGATGCACCTGCAGGAATGTTTTAAATATCTTAATTATAAAGCCGGCGATTTTGCGGTATGTGAAAAGGTAAGTTCGCAAATATTATCGCTTCCGATATATCCTGAAATGAGTGAAACCGATATAAGCGAAGTCTGTGAAACGGTTATAAAAAGCCTTTAGCCGCGAATAATTGAATTGAAAATATAAGCATAATGTGGATATGAACATGAATACGAATATGAATATGAATATGAATACAAGTACAAGTATAAGTATGAGTATGAGTATGAGTATGAGTATGAGTATGAGTCTAAATTTAAGTTTAAGTTTAACGGAGGAATAAAATGAGCTCGCCAGCAATCGATATAAGCGCTAAAATTAGCGCCGGAGTTAAGATAGGACATAACGCCTGCATAGGCCGGGGCGTTATCATCGGTGATAACTCAGTTATCGGCGCTAACGTCGTTATTCACGAAAACGCCATAATCGGCGCATGCGTCAGAATAGACGACAACAGCGTGATCGGCAAACTGCCTATGCGCGCGGCTAATTCGATATTTAAAGACGGCGGTAAGCCGGACGGCCCCAAAATCGGCGATAACTGTATTATCGGCGCATGCGTCGTAATTTACGCCGGCGCGCGTATAGGCGAAAAAGTCCTTGTCGCCGATCAGGCGAGCGTGCGCGAAAATGTGACTATCGGCGATTTTACTATTGTCGGCCGCGGCGTAGCGATCGAAAATTTCTGTGAAATAGGCTCTAAAGTTAAACTCGAAACCAACGCCTATATAACCGCTTATTCGAAAATCGGCGATAATTGTTTCGTCGCCCCGAACGTATGCACTTCCAACGATAATTATCTAGGCCGCACCAAAGAGCGTTTCGATAAGATGAAAGGCGTTACTTTAAAAAAAGGCGCGCGCATAGGCGCTAACGCCACCATACTTCCGGGCGTGACCATACACGAAGACGCTCTTGTAGCGGCGGGTGCCGTCGTTACTAAAGACATCGCCGCTAAAAGAGTTGCACTCGGAGTTCCAGCGCGCGAAGTCAGGGACGTCAGCGACGAGCAGTTGCTGTGTAATCAATAAATAAGTAAATTTTATTTTTCAATTTTTCATCGCTTAATTCGATGCAAATTTTATATCTTTTTTTTATTGACAAATAATGATTAATAAACTAAAATGTACGCGTCTTTTAATAAAATCTATCTGAAAATAATCTATAAATTACGGGAGAGGTAAAAAATGAATATCTTAGTTCTAAACTGCGGTTCATCATCGGTCAAATTTCAACTTATAGATTCTGAAACCGGCCACTATAAAGCTAAAGGCCTTTGCGAAAGAATAGGCTCCGAAGACGCTATCTCTAATTATCAGATAGCCGGCCAGGATAAAATTAAAGAAACGATGCCGATGCAGAACCATAAAGTAGCCATTCAAAAAATTATCGACAACCTTCTTCACGCCAATCACGGCATTATCAAAAGCAAGGATGAAATACACGCCATCGGCCACCGCATGGTTCACGGCGCCGAAATATTCACTCACCCAGTATTAATAGACGCGGCGGTTATCGAGCAGACTCGCAAGTGCTGCAAACTCGCCCCGCTTCATAATCCAGCCAACCTTATCGGCATCGAAAGCGCGCTTGAAATACTTCCCGGCATACCGCAGTGCGGCATTTACGACACCGCCTTCCATCAGACTATGCCCAGGCACGCTTACTTATACGCCATACCCATGAGCTTATATAAAAAACACGGCATCCGCCGCTACGGCTTCCACGGCACCTCGCATCAATACGTATCCGAACAGGCCGCCGAATTATTAAAAATGGATTATAACAAAATGAAGATAATAACCTGCCATCTCGGTAACGGCTCTTCCATAGCCGCTATCAAAGAAGGTAAATCGGTTGATACCTCCATGGGCATGACGCNNCGCGCTGCGGCGACATCGATCCGGCACTCGTACATTTTATCGCATCCGAAGAAAAAATGAGCGATGCCGATGTTACCAATATTTTATTGAATAAAAAAAGCGGTATGCTCGGCGTTACCGGCGTATCAAACGATATGCGCGACGTTCACGACGCCATCGCCGCCGGAAACCAGGACGCTAAAGCCGGCCTCGATATTTTCTGCTACAGGCTTAAAAAATATATAGGCTCGTATATAGCCGCTATGAACGGCGTCGATGTTATAGTATTTACGGGCGGAATCGGCGAACTTGACGACATAGTCCGCGAACACACCATGAAAGACCTCGAATGGCTCGGAATTAAAATAGATAATAAAGTCAACGAAGGCAGAAAATTTGAAGTAACCACGCTTTCAACATCCGATTCAAAGGTTAAGGTAATGGTAATACCGACCAATGAAGAGTTTATGATAGCACGCGAAACTTCGAGATTAGTTAAATCGATGAACGCCGGACAGCAATAATAACGATAATAACCGTTTATAGCAGCGGCTATAACATCTAAATTAATATGGAATTCTGATCGAGCCGGCTGTTCCCGCAGATTCTTCGACGCGGGGCGGCCGGCCTGATTAATTTAAGACAAGGGTTTTCAAATAATAAGATTTAATGTCGTCTATAAAAACAAAAGACCGTATTTTTATTTGTAATATCGATTATTGGATATATAAGTAGCGATTTCACTTTCCGCCTGTTTGATATCAAGATGATCTGGCACATCGTGTTTTAACTTTTCAAGATATTTTTGAGCGTTATTTAAATCATTCATGCATAAATATACATGAATTAAAGAATCATAAAACTCATAGTATAATTTGTAATTCCCACAAGGCGATTTAAAGTTTTTATTATCCTCCATAAATTTTTTCATTTCTTCGATATATTTATGATAATCTTTAGCGTCGGAGTATAAATATTTTTTTGATATCATAAAAGCAAAAACCATAGGAGATGCTTTATGTTCGGGATATAAAGATAAAAACTCATTGCATATTTCAATACTTTCGGTACTGTCTTCAGTATTAGATTTTAAACATAATAATACTATTGGCGCATAATCATTATTTTTATTAAAATTTTTCATTTTATATAATGCTTTTCTGCCGGTTTCGTGACTTTCGATAGCGCTTTCATAAGAATAATCATCGTTAATAATGCTTCCGCAATCTAATAATTCAGCTAAAATTATTTTTTCTACCGGATCTGAGCTTAAATCGTCGATCGTATCAAAATATTTATCGTATAATGCCTTTAATTTTGGTTTTATTTCGTCGGGAGCGTTAACCGTTGCATTAATACAACCGGCAGCATAAAATGCAGAAAGCGAGTTGGGCGCTTTTTTTAATATTTCAATCGAATAATCGATTATATCCGGCATTTGCTGATTGTTTTGTTGAGTTACTATATTATCGATGATTATAAATAACTTAGAAAAATCAATTTCTGTAGTTGATTGCGCCCAAACGGCTGTATGATTTATGGCTATATATAATAGTAAAAATAAAATTATTTTTTTAATCATAATATTCTCCTTTTATTAAAACTCGATTTCATCTCCTGGAACCGCATAATATTTATAATCATCCTCTTTATCACATTTTTCTTTTCCTGAATAGTATATATTTTTATCCGGTTCAGTCGGATGAGGTATTATATAACCATAGGTATGCGTTCCTAGAAATTTTACAGCTGAAGCATTATATACTTCTGTATTGTATTTAGCCCAAAGCTTGCCGAGTTCTTCTTTTGTATATTGAAAATCTGATTTTTTTTCAAATTCTTTTGAAAGCATGTCAAGCACTTTGTTCATTTTTGCAAAATTAACTTGACCATAATATCCCATCACTACTCCGCGCGGCAAAACTTTTCGCCACCCTCTAAATTTATGCCCGCATAAATTATAACATGTATCTAAAATTAAAATATCCATACCTTCATATTCTGAATATTGTTTGCCGCTGCTCGATGGATAACACAAATCAATCATAGGAGCGACTGAATTGTATTTTTTTTCGCCAATAGCGTTATCGGCGGGATCAGAAGAACCGTGTCCCTGAATAATAAAACAATTAGCGACCCTTTTTACGAGTATTTTACTCTTACCAACTAATTGATCATCCGGTTTAATTTTATCTATATCAACATATTCCGCGCCTCCGCTCATTAAAAAAGCTTTTGAATTAGGCGCGATTTTATTTACAACATCCTCAGTTTCCTGTTTAATATAAGAACGGACTAATTGCTTATTAAAATAGCATTCATGCGTAACATTGTTATAAATAGACGGCGGCCTTTTTAAAGCCATACCTGGACCGGCGATTTCACATTGCGCTACGCTGATACTTTTAATTTTTTGTTTAGGTTCAGAAACGCCGGATGATAATTTTATAGCCGCAATTGCTGGCGGTTGAGGTCCAGACGGCGGTTCGAATTCGTCATCGGGATAATCCGGCAGAGGCTCCGGATTCATCTGCCGAGGATCGGTTTCAATTAAATTTTTCGTTGAATCTGATGGGTCTTGCGTTTCATTAGGTTGAAAAAGGGCGTAATATAAACCATAGCCTAGCTGGGGAGTTGTTTTAACGATTTTATTTCGGCCGGATACCGAGCTTTTTAATGTAATTTCTATAGGGCGCTGGTAAAATCGATTGTAAGTATCCAATACGACTTTTATGCAAATTCTTTCATCTGCATCGAATATTTTTTTTGGATTTATTGAGTCTGAATATTCGTTTTCAGTAAAGTATATTCTCTCAACTGTCGATTCTATTTTATATTCTTTGATTTCCGCCGCATCGGTAATATTAGTTTCGGCAAATTTTATTATTTTATTTCTTAATTCCGCACCGTTAAGCTGATCAGTAACATTTTGAAGGCTCAGTCTTGACACGCACTCAAAAGCGGCCTGATCCATTCGTTTTTCACCCCATAGCAAGTTATCTTTATTTATGAGTAAATCGCCTTCTATTATTTTCAGGTTTCCTAAGTTTCCGGAATTAGCCGCAGCGTCATAATCGAATAGGCCGGCAAGTTTAATAGTGAATTTATAAGGCATGTTTTTATCGAAATAGTCTTTATATTCTTCAGTTAATTTTAAAGATTCTTCCCATTGACCGGCAGCATTAAGAACTATGGCTATTTTTATATAAGCCTGACTGATTTTCAAGTAGTAAGATTTAATATCGTCTATAGCATATTTCATTACTCTTTGTAGATAATTAGAATTATTTTCATAATCGGCCGTAAACCCCGGTAATATATGCTTAAGCGATAAGAGTTTTTTTATATACGCTTCATAATCGGCTTTTAATTTATTTAAAGAATTAATTTCATTGTTTATTGCTGGAAAAATATTATCGTTCGCTTTTTTGATTTTTTTTAAACGTATATCCGCCTCTTTATTAACGAACTTAGTAAGTTCATTGCCGAAGCTGGTGTCACGGTTTATTTTTAGATATTGTTCATACAACGAAAAAAAATCAAATCTGGGATATGGTGGAATAGGGTCAAAATGAGTCGGCCATATTAATTTGCGAATTGTCTGCTTTTCTAATGCGGAATTCGGGTCTTTCTTTAACTGCGCGTCTGATTTTATTAACGATATAAGATGACATATGTCCGCTCTTGAATTTCTATAACGAAAAAGAAGAGATTCACACGTTTTATTAAAATCAACTAAAGATAAGGCTTCAAAAGAATCGTAAAGGTTTTTTATATCGGTTCTTATAGCTAATTCATCGGTATCTATGTTTTTAAAAAAATCTTCCGGCAATTGTGAAGGGATAGAACCATCTAAGTCGTCTTCGATTCTGACAGCCGCAATCACTGGCCCTGTCTTTTTCTTTTCGGTCGATTTCAATGAAGCCAACATTTTATTGCAGTCGTTTATTAAATCTTTACTAAATTTTTCGGATGTTTCTTTTTTATTTTTAGTTAAATTTACTTTACCTTCAATGCGATTTTTATTAACAAAAATAAATTCAGGGGTTTTAACGCTATCATCGATAATACGCTTGTTTTTAATGGGCGTTAAATCATCGGAAGATTTAACGGTATCTGGAATGATTGGCACGTCCGGAGCGTTACTCTTGTTTATCTTTCCTTTGTTTAGTATATCTTTTAACCCGGAAAGCCCTTCAGCGTGGGCCGTTTGGTTAAAGCCAAAAAGCAGGGCCGCTATAATTAATAATAAAAATCGTGGTTTTGTAGATAAATAAGGTGTTTTCAAAATAACGCTCCTTAATTTGGAATAAAAAAATATTATGCTATAATCGTAACCGAAAATTATTAATTTGTCAATTTATTTTTTGTCGTTTATTTTTTGTCGTTAACAGGAGTAAAACCGTTGTGTTAGTTGAGTTTAGGTTAAACTTATTTAACCTCTTATAAACTAAAATAGTATGAGCGAGAAGATTTTTAGAGTTAGATAGCGAGGCGCCAGCAATCAGATTTAATGTTTGTTAAAACGCAATTTAAGGGAAAGCAGTATTCGGCTTAATATAACAAATGCCGGCTTAACTTAAAAGCCGGCATTTGTTATATTTTTATAGTTATATTAAGTAAACATTTACAGATTTAAAGTAAAACTTGACCTAAATTGACAGTTCTAACTTTTAAACCTGTTTTCCTTCGAGTAATTACGAATAGATTTTGCTATCTGCTTCCATTTCTTTTCTTCATCCCGCTTCAGGCGGGCGTTATTTCTGATTGCATAAACTTCGATTTCACGCTGCATTTTTTTGTAATTAACCAGGCGTTTATTATCGATAGTTCCGTTTAAAATAGCTTCGTTAACCGCGCAGCCCGGCTCGTTTTCATGTTTGCAATCGCGGTAGCGGCAATTAAGCGCGGCCGCTTCGATATCGGTGAAAGCATCCGCGAGGCCGTCGCCGCTTTCAATAAGCCGCAGCTCGCGCATTCCGGGCGTGTCGATTACCAGAGCGCCGCAGTCGAGAACGAACATCTCGCGATGCGTCGTTGTATGTCTGCCATGATCGTCGAATTCCCTGATTTCATTAACTTTTTGCGCCTCGCGGCCGAGCAGGCGATTCAATATACTTGATTTACCGACGCCCGACGAGCCTAAAAACGAAACGGTCGTATGCGGCTTTAAAAACTTATCGAGCTTATCGAAGCCGTAGCCGGAAACCGCGCTCACGGCCACGACATCGGCGCCCTGAGATGATAATTCAGCGGCGGCGATAGCGGCCTCGATATCGGCGCATAGATCAGCCTTACTTAAAATAACGACCGGTTTAGAGCCGCTTTCATAAGCAAGAGTGAGATAGCGCTCCACGCGGCGCATATTAAAATCGGCGTTAAGCGAGGTTACGATAAATACCATATCGACATTTGCCGCTATGATCTGCTCGTCGCAGTATTGCGCGCTATCCGGCACCCAGGCGCCGCGCGAAAATTTAGTGCGCCGTGGCAGTATATCACAGATAGTCGCCGAGCCTTCGGAAGGACGCGGCGATATTATAACGAAATCACCGACGGCCGGAAAATCCGCGCGGCCGACCGCGTCAAAACGAAGCCTGCCGCTGATTTCCGCCGCGAGCTCGCCGTATTGACATAAGACTTTATAAACGCCCTTATGCTCCGCCGAAACGCGGGCCGCTATACAATCCGGGTCTGGTTTTAAAGACGAAAAACCCGCCTCGAAAAAATCGTTCCATCCTAATTCTTTTAAATTAATTTTATTATTCAATGTATTGATTCGTCCTTTCAATCTTCGGCCGGCGCCTTGCGCGCGGGCCGGTTTGGCGCCTGATAAAGGCGCGTATATGAATTCATTAACATTTTTCACTCTGCAGCAATTTTTTAAAAGCCGCCGAATCCTGAATTAAACTGCCAAAACTGCCGCTCGCGGTTATAACGCCGTTATCGAGCAAAAACACGCGGTCGGCGCGTTTAATCGTATTAATGCGATGCGATGCAAAAACAACCGTCACGCCGGGATATTTTTCTGAAATACTGTCCCAGAAACTATCTTCAGTTTTATTATCCAGGCTCGAAGTGGCGTCGTCGAGAAGAAGAAGCTCAGGCGATTTCAAAAGCGCGCGGGCGATAGACACCCTTTGCTTCTGCCCGCCCGAAAGCGAGAGTCCTCTGATTCCTATTTCCTCGTCCAGCCCGCGCCTGAAAGTTGTTATAGTGTCATTCAACTGCGCCGCCGCAAGTGCCGTTTCAAGTTCCTTCGGCGTATGCGGCCTGCCGAAAGCTATATTTTCGAATATCGTATCGGAAAACAAATAACAATCCTGCGGCACATAACCAATTTTATCGCGAACGCTTTTTAATCTTAAATTTTTAATATTAACGCCGGCTATCTTCAATTCGCCATCTGGCGCGTCGAAAAATCTCATAATAAGTTTGAGCACGCTGGATTTGCCGGAGCCAAAACCGCCGGCCAGCGCAATTTTTTCGCCGCGTTTGATATCGAATGACAGGTTTTTCAAACCGAATTCATCGCCATAAGAGAATGAAACGCCTGAAAATTCCATAAGTTTTTCTCCAGGCGCCGATTTAAAATCAGCGTCAGCCGGAGCGTCGCATTCAATTACCTGCGGCGTTTCGCCTTCGACCTCCATAAGCCTGTCAACTGTTACGAATCCTTTTCTAAACGACATTAAAAACCAGCCAAGCTCCATAAGCGGGCCGGCAAGCACCATTATATAGTTTGAAAACGCCACGAAAGTGCCGAGCGTTATTTCTTTATTAATGACCATTATTCCGCCGTAAAATACTATTACAAACATGCCGACCTGGCTCATAAAACCGTATATCAATTCCATTTTCTGCTCGAGCTTAATCAGTGCCAGCTCGCTCGACCGCCTTTTTTGCATAACGCCGCCGAAGTAGCGGTTCTGATAAGACTCGCAGCAGTACGATTTAACTACGGTTATTCCGGAAAAACAGGTCTCGATAGCGTCGTTAACAGCCGATACCGCGTCGCGCATAGCCCGCGATTTAGCAAAAAAATCCTTGTCGCAGACTATATAAAACGCGAAAACCATCACCAGCGGAAGCGTCGAAAACAAAGTAAGTTTAATATTAAGCGCCATTAAAACGCCTATGGTAAAAACAAGCGTAAGTATAACCTGCAGCAGCCTGAAAATACCGGAAGACGACAGATGGCAGAGCTGTTCGAGCTCGTCCATGAGTCTTGTTACTATATCGCCCGTGCCGAACTTCTGATAAAAATTACTGCCGAATTTTGTCAGGTAATCGAATGTTTTATTTCTGATATCTTTTTCGAGAGTCAGATTCATCATAAGCCTGTTTCGCTGCAGCAACATATAAGTGACGGCCATAAGCGTGCCGGCCGCAAAGAGGGTGAGCACGAATTTAGTGACTGCGCCCGTTTGAGCGTCGGCATTTAAGCTGTCAATTATAAATTTAAATATCAGAGGATAGCATATCGCGAAGCCGCCATACACAAAAGTTAAAAATATTATTAACGCCGCCCTTAATTTATAGGGCCTCCAGAAATTTATAATCCATTTAAACTGTTTCATAAAAATATCACCGCCTTATTGCGTGACGGCGCTTTTTTCCGCGCCGGCAGAGTCTTCGTTCAATGTTTCTATCTGTGAAAAGCCGCCCGCCATAACGCTTATTGCATCAGGCTGCCCGCCGCAGACGCCGCCGGTTTCCGTTTCGTCTAATCCAACTTCGGTGTCATCTACAGCGTGGACTTTCCTCTGTTTTTCATACAGTTTTTTATAATGCCCGTTTAGAGCCAGTAATTCTTCGTGTGAACCGATTTCTGCTATTTTACCGGCCTCGAGCACAATTATCCTGTCGCTATTAACTATCGTTGAGAGCCTGTGGGCCACTATTATAGAAGTGCGCCCGGCCTGAACTTTCATCAGCGCGTCCTGTATCAGAGCTTCGGTATAAGGATCTACCGACGAAGTAGCCTCGTCAAGCACTAAAATTTCACTGTTAAAAGCCAGCGCCCGCGCAAAAGATAAAAGCTGGCGTTCGCCCATCGAAAAATTAGAACCGCGCTCGGCGACCTCGGTCTGAAAACCCTTTTCTTTCTTCATAATAAAATCAAGCATATTAACCGAACTCGCCGCCTTTTCAACCTGTTCTGCGCTTATTTTTTCATTCAGAAGTCTTATATTATCCATAACGCGGCCCGGAAATAAAACGACATCCTGCAGAACGAGAGCGAATTTTCTGCGCAGCTCGTCTAAGCGCATCTGGTTAATATCAACGCCGTCGATAGTTATTTTACCGCCGCCGTGTTTATAAAATCTTAGCAAAAGCGATAAAATAGTGGTTTTCCCGGAGCCGGTATGACCTACAAGCGCCACTTTTTCGCCTTTTTTCACTTTAAACGACACGCCCGAAAGAACTTCACGCTCGCCGTCATATGAAAACGAAACGTTATCAAATTCGATGCAGTCCGTAAAAGATGCGCCGCACGCTGAATTAAATTCATCTTCAACGCTTGCCGCAGAAGGGCAGTCCCCGTTCAAAGAAGGCTGCGTAATATTTTCAAGATTACCGCCTTTTCCGTCTTCGCCAAACCCTGCCTGATACGCTTCTTCCGGTTCGAGCGTCAGTATTTCAAATATTCGTTCAGCCGCCACGCGCGCTTTCTGTATTATGTTAAACTGCTCGGAAAGCCTTATTATAGGCTCAAAGCACTGTCTTATATAACCTATGAATAAAACCAGGGTTCCGATCGTCAACTGTTTATCCAGCGCCATTATGCCGCCGAAATATAATACAAATGAAAGCGTAAGCGCTTCGGCTAATAGTATCGAATTGTGAAATATTATTTCAAGTACCTCGGCAAAATAAAACGAATTCTTTTTTTCATCGTTATGTTCGTTCATTTTAAGTTTCGCCGTGGTTTCGTAGTTAAACGCCTGAACGCACTGCATTCCCTGTATATATTCCGATAAAAACTTAGAAACCATAGACGCCTTATCGCGCGCTATTTTAAAGCGACTCCTCAGCTCGCGCTGTATATAAAAGGCGCCCGCGAATAAAAACGGCAGTATCAAAAGCACTATAATAGTAAGCTTTGAGCTCAGATAAAACATTACTCCAAGCATACCAGCAAACATTAAAAGATCCTGAAACAGGGTCATAACCGTATTTGTAAATAACTGCCGGAGCGTTTCGGTATCGCTTTCAATGCGCGATATCAATTTACCCGCCGGATTTTTTTCGAAATATTTAAGCGGAAGTCTCAGTATATGCGAAAACAATTTTAATTTAATATCGCACATTATGGAGACGCCTACCTTCTGAAGCATATACATCTGAAAGTAATTGCAGGCGAGCATGGCAAGTTTGACCGCTATATACATTCCCGCTGAAATCCAGATGCCTTTATAAAGACCATTGGCTATATCTACGTCTATTAGACGCTTTATTATAATAGGACCGACTAACGCGAGCGAAGATACTATAACCAGCAAAAAAATAGCGGCTATTATGCTCTTTAAATACGGCTTTATAAAGTTAAACAATTCCTTTTTCAATTTTATTAATTCACTCATAAAATTCATCACTGCCTTTTTTTCATCCGTTATTTTTTTTGCGCGCGTAAAAAAATAGCGGGACCGTTTTATTGAACGGCCCCGCTAAATTTATATATAAATTTATTAGCTGGATAGCTTACGCTAAATCACCTGTTTTAGTCTTTTTAACGCTCATTGCTGCGCGATTTTTAACTGAAAGCGCCGGATTATGCCTGATAGCCTGCGCTGCTTCAATATTAAAGACTTTACGGCGGGGCCGATTACAAAAATTTAAATACCCTCTGTCACAAAGATCTACGCTCATAGAATTTATGAGCCTGACTGCGGGATTCGAATTTTTTATGATATCATTAAAAATTTGTTTTTGAATCATCGGTACCCTCCTTTTCTTTAACATTATAAATTCATTACATCATAACACTTTTTTTTTCATTTGTCAATCACTTTTTTATTTTTTTCTTATTTTTATTTTTTT
>DIVV01000053.1 GCA_002423385.1 bacterium UBP16_UBA6123 | reverse complement strand
CGGATTTTCAGTCCGTTGCTCTACCGACTGAGCTACCTCGGCATCTTGGTTAAATAAAAAACGGAGCGGACGGGTTTCGCACCCGCAATCTTCGGCTTGACAGGCCGACGTGTTAACTCTTCCACCACCGCTCCAGGAGTGGGCGGTACAGGGCTCGAACCTGTGGCCCTCAGCTTGTAAGGCTGATGCTCTCCCAGCTGAGCTAACCGCCCGATAAATCTACCTCGTTAATTAAAGTAATGCTATTATATCACAACTAAACATCTTTGTCAAGCGCATTATAAGCGTTTAAATCTAATTGAAGGCGTTTTATCAAAAATACGAAGAATTTATTAGCTTAATCATATTATTTCGAGTTTTTTCGTCGTTTCTATCGAATATAATTAAAGCGTTATAACTTTTTTTGCGTGCAGCAATACTTCTACAATATCGTACATATTGGATACGAAACCCAGATTAAGCTCTTCACGCACTTTAAAGTGATTGAGCGAAGTTCCGCAACACATTATCGAAACGCCGTTGCGGTCGAGTTCATGAAGCGCGTTGAGCACCGGTGAACCTTCCGCCGCTAGAAATACGCCGCGATTGATCAATATGATATCCGACGGCTTTGTTTCTTTTTCCGACATAACGTAAAAAAAAGATTTCATCAAAAGTTGCCCCAGCGTGCCGTCTTCATCGCCGATATAATTCTTAGTGACTAAAATGCAACTGGATTCAATTTTGATATCGCTCAAAACCTTTTCTTCGAAAGCCGTCTGCTGTAAAAAAGAATTATCCTTTAATATTTCGATATAAAATGAATCTATATTCAAATTAAATCCACTATCCTCGCCGGTTAAATTAACCTTTCATTTTATCACAATTAATTTTATTTATATTCTTTTCGTCTTGCTTTTTATCTGAGTTTTATTATAATAACGGAATTAAGCCCTTTTATATTATTAAGCCGCAAGCCGAAAACCCTGTCGATGGATTTGAGCACTTCTGGCGACTGGCGAAGCTCGCTCATCAATTCATAGGCGTTCGAACCCTGCCAGCTTGATATTGCGAGCGCCGCGCCGATTATATTATCCGCCAGCCGGGCCATATTATCGTCGTATTTCAAATAATAAAAATAGGCCGCATCACACTTATTTATCGAATTAAAATCACGCGAACGCTGAAGGCCGCCTGCCGCTTCTCCATTAAGAGCATCTGCCGCGGAGGATATCGTCAGCAAAGAATTTTTATAATCCACTTTAAGTCCGCCGAGATATTTGCCAAGCGCGGCTATAGTTTTTTCATCGCATTTATCGACGCCGAAAGAAACCAGCGGAGAAAGATTGCCGAACAGGCCTTCATTTTTTAATCCGGGGCCGCCCGAATCGCTTATTACGATTCCCGAACCTTCCCCCGGTGAAGCTGCCAGCGTTTTCAAAGTCGTCTTTAATTCCTCGGGCATTTCGAATTTTTCGGCGTATTTAAGCGCCGCGCTAAAAAAATCGGCCGAAGCGAGTTTAAAAATATAAGCGGAAAAAGAAAGGTCTTTCGGCATATTAATTTTATCTGCCGCCCCGGCTGCCTGATCTACTAACGCCTGTGGCGGCTCGTTTTCGCCGTTGAACGCGGCTATTTTAATTTCTTTGCGCGCGGCATCGGGATAAAAATATAAATACTGTCCGCCGTTGCGCTTATATATATCGCCAACCCTGGCATTAAGCCTGTTAAGATTGATATATACGCAAAGCGGAGCCGATGTTTTAACTCCGGCTTCGATATTAGTTTTTTTAGATATAATGGATTTTATAAGTTCCGGCTCGTTGGAAAAATAAGTTTTTGAATTAAGCGCGGTAAAATAAAGCGAATCGATTCCTTCCTGAGAAGATAAACTGTAAATACTATTGTTTTGAAACTTTTCGATTCTAATATTTTTCTTTAGTTTAATGAAATATTCGTATTTAGATATGTCGCGCTCGATGGTCATCAACAGTGAAAGCGAGTCCAGATCGCTGTTCAGAACGTAAAAAACTCCCGGGCAGTCGAAAAACGCCAGCGCTTTTTCGAAACCGAACGCCGCCGGAAAGCTATTATCAACGGCCTTTTTAAGCTGGGCTATTTTGCCCGCGACTATGGTTTCTTCATAACGCGTACAAAGTTTTGAATTGTTAAATTCCTCCATAGCGCGAGAGTTAATGAATCCGCCGTATAAAGCGGCGGCGCTTTTAAAGTAAACGGCGGCTTCGCACACGGCGCGCCCCGCAGTTTCAGGCTGTCCTTCCGCTGCGGTTTCCGGCGCGGCGAAAGCGGCCGTCGAAAACAACGCGGCAGTCGCTAATACCGGCAGCAAAATTTTATAAAAATATGCACGGTTTATAAATTTTCTATATTTTGCAAGCATAATATCATCCCCTCGTTTATTGTTTTTTATCGTTTAAAATGTCGGCGCAATAATAGCGCATGTATTGACGGTCGTATTCGTCTTTTTTACCCGGATTAAGCGCCGCGAGCGCCGAAAATATTTTTTTGATCAGGCCGGTATCGTCGATATCATCCGCCATAGAACTTAAAAGATCCATCAGGTAGTAATTCGAGCCGTAATTATCGAGGGCGAAGCTCGCGGCGGCTTTAAGGTCCGCGCCGCGCTGCGCCAAGCCATACAGTTTCATGTAATCACGGGCGGGGCCCGGATTTAACTTATCGATACCTGAGATAAAATTAATATCGCCGTCCCATGAATGTAATATTTTGGCCAGCCGCGATATTATATTTTTATTTTCAAAATTAATACCGCCATAGCGCGGTTCGCTCGTTATGTAATCGTCTATGGCGTTATAAAGTTCGGTTTTCAGCTTAAGCCTTTCTTCGCGGCCGACGGCCGATTTATAATACAATTCAACCGCGTTTTGATATTCTGAATTAAGCTGGTATGAATCTTCATATTCGTAATATGAACGGCTTTTTGCCATTATGACGGCCGCTATGCTCATAGCCTGATCGTATTTTTTTAATTCGTAAAGGCATCCGGCGAATCTGAGCATATTTTGAATATGGCCGTAAGAGTAGTAATCGTCGTTATAATAGTTATATTGATCTTCTTCTTCCGGCCTGAGTTTCGCGGTATCGATGGCGCCGGCGAGCGTAGCGGCGCGTTCGTAGAGCTTCAGGCCGCACAGCGTTTCTATCTCAACGAGCCTGACTATGTGATCGTCGCTATCGATGGCGGAAGCAGTATCGGCAAAAAGCGCCGCCGCCTTATAATTCTTATTATCTATAAAAAGACGCGAGGCCTGTATAAGCGAAACGGTATCGAACGTACCGCGCTGTTTAAACAGGGCGAGCAATTCGTTTTCTTTACTGTCGAAGTCTATTTCCGCGACCGAAAGCTCGTATATAAAAGACGGCTGCAGCGTTGAAGTTTTAGGTTTCATTGCGGCGATGATATCGGCTGGTCCCTCTTTATAGGCAGCGGTCCAGGGAAGATTGTTTATCATCTGTCCGAGAAGAAAAGAGGCATCCGCGGCGAAGATATCGTCGAACCCGTTAATTTTTTCGGCGAAATAAAGGCAATAGCCGATATAGCGCTTCAGGGCGCCTCGAACGATTTCCGGTTTGGGCGAATCGTCATACAGCTTATAATACGCTCCAGGCGCGGTTGAAAGAAGACCGCCGACATATTGAACGAATATTTCAGCGGGCGGTTTGAGCGAGATAAAATAAGCGTTCAGCTCGTCGAAAGCCGCGCTGTCGCCATATAACGCCGTCTTAAACAGCAGCGCCGCTCTGGCATTAAGTAAAAATGAGTAATCGAGAGAAAATCCGTTATTTTTTTTCAATTCTATCATTTCAGCGATCAGCTTAGCATATTCGGCTTCGCTCATAAGCGTTTCGAGCTCCGATACCGCCTGGCGCGCCTGTTCGACGCCGACGGCCTTCAGCGCGGCTTTTTTATAAATTTCGACGGCCGCAGTCTTATTAAAAGATTTTTTATAAAGCGCCGCGCAGTCGAGCATTATAGCGGTATCCTCACCGTATTTATCCATAAGGGTTTCAGCTATTTCAAGCGCCTCGCCGTATAACTCCTTATCCATCATCGAGCGGGCTATTTCAGGGGCGTTCAAATAGTAGGCTCGCGGACTGCATTTATTTAAAAACTCCGAATAATAAGACGCCGCCATTTTCAGCGCGCCTTTTTCAAGAAGTTTTTCCGCAATGCTCTTTAAAGTGTCGTTATAGCGGCCGTATTTAAGAGCCATTCCGAAAAAATCGGCGGCGAGCGGTAAATTATTATTTTTAGCCATCAGCGCGCCTAATTTTATCATATCGCCCGCCGCGGACGCGCCGGAGGAACCGCCCTGAACGCTTAAATTAATTCGTTTAAGCATAAGGTCGATAAAATCTTTTTCGAACTCCGGCCTGTTTTCCGAAATTTCGATTGCGTAATTAAGGTTACCACCTGAAGTTTCGAGTTTTTTAACCAGCGCTATAAAATTAGCGTGTTCCGAATTCATACGGTAGATTCTGAGTAAAAACGTTAAAACTTCAAGTTGCTTCTGATCGAGGTCTTTATAACTCGAAGCGTTATCGAGCATGACGTTGTATTCTTTAATGTTAGGCTCGTAATTGGAAGTTTTTTTCCATAATCCGACGAGACGTTTAAGCAGCGAATCGGGAATCGATCCCATCGAGCCCGAATTAGCGTAATTTTGAGTTATATCGCTTATATAGGCCAGCGCTTTATCGGTTTCGCCGTTCTTTTCATAAAGCGCCGATATTTTTTCGTTGGTTTCGTCGATTAAGTAATTATTATTACGCGCGCTCACGGATAAATGCGCGAGTTTTTTATCCAGATAAGCTACAGCGGATGAATATTCGGAAACGCTTTCGAGTTTTTTTACAAGCCAGTTAATTTCGTTTACATACAGGTAGCAGTAATAGTTATACGAATTTTCATCGAATTTGAAATTTTTGAGAAGTTTATCTAAGTACGGATCAAAAACCGCCATAGCTTCTTTAGTGTCGCCGTTTTGAATGTGCAGCAGCGCGCAGTCTTCGAATGCCTGCTTTTCGGTCTCGCCGCCCTCAGCCGCCGCTAATTGAAGGTAACGCGGAATAAGTTTTACGGCTTCATTAAAACGGCGGTTTTTAAGGCAGAGCGTAAAGTAATTATTGACTACAGCGGCGTCGTTGGGATTAAGCGCAACGAGTTTTTTATAGCAATTTGCCGCTTCATCGAATAAATTCAGCCGCGCGAAATATCGCGCCGATAAGAAAAGTTTATTAGCCGGCTTCATCTTCTTTTCGTCGAGCGTCGATATAAAAGCCGTAACTTCGGCGGCGCGATCATAGGAAGATGCTATCTGAGCGAGCGTGTCGGCAAATCCGGGCTCCGCGGGATTATCGTAAATAAGTTCACGGCGGATCTCGAGCGCTTCTTTAATGCGACGGTCCTTTGCCAGCAAGCGGGCAAGCGTTTCTTTCAGCCTGACTATATCGTCGATATGGAATTTTTTCTTTTTATCTTTTTCAGTTTCGCTATTTTTTATAATGCCTTCGATATATGCCGCCGCGGCCTTGATGCCTTCGAGCTTGATTTTAACGTCGGCGTACTGATTGCGGTAGCTTACTTTTTGCGGGTATTCGGCTATCAGCTTATCGAGCGCCAGGGCGGCCTCTTTGTAATTAGAATTATTTTCGGCGCCCTTGAGCTCCATCATATAATTGTAATATTCTTCCATGTAATAGCGATCGGCTGTAAATTTATCCGCGCGCATTTTTAAGGTTTTGGCATAATCTTCTTCCATGGCGAAGCGTTTAAAAAAATCCAGCGCGTCGCCGTATGTGACGGTTATTTCGGGGCCCGCCTCGATAGCGCGATAATATAAAAGTTTAGCCTCCGATATTTTTTTAATACGCTCGAGCAGAGCGGCTAATTGAACAAAATAATATCCGCGGTCCACCGACGGATACGACTTTTTAATAATATCGAAAGCCCGCTCGCTCATGCCGAACTCTATAAGTAATTTCGAATATTGGTAATAAAGTTTATAATTAAGCGGCGAGCGCGCTATATATTTTTCAAAACTTTCGTCTATTAATTTTTTGAATTTTTCTTTTTTATAAAGCGTGATTAATCGCGCGCGACATTCCATAACATCGGCCGTTTCGGGGCGTTCGTAGCGGTAGTTGTAATCGCGGTATCCGCCGCCGTGTTCGTAGCTTTCATTTTCGTCGCCTTCGAAATCGCGGTATGATTTATCGCGCACGCGTTCGTCCGGCGCGCATATTACGCTTATATACTCCGGTACGGCGACTTCGACCGAACCGTTTATCTCGAATAAATTAGCTATCTCGCGGCCGAATATAAAATCGGAGCCGGCCGCGCCGCGTCTTTGAGATAAAACGGCGAGCCCTTCGTCGTATTTAAAATAATCCCAGTAAATAGTGGCCAGTTCGAGATAATTATCGTTATTTTCCGGGTCGATCGCCGTAATTTTAGAGAAAAATTTATCGGCGGCCTCCCAGTTTTTATTTTTATCGAGCGCGATTATATCGCCGGCGGTCACATAGGCGTTTTTAGACGACGGTTCGATCTCGATCAGGCGCTCGATAAGTTTAACGGCTTCATCGCTTTTATTGAAAGAACGTTTTAAATTAGCGAGTTTCATTAATGAAACGGTATCGGCCGGAGCTGTTTTTATAAATTCGTCGAACCATTTTTCGGCCTGCTCAAAATCGGATATGAAAAAGCAGCATTCGGCTAGAAGTTTGATCATCCGCGGCGGAGCGCCGCCTGAGGCGGCTAATTTCTTAAGCTCTTCAATCACGGCTTCTATTTTTAATTCGCGGTTTAAGAATTGAAGATATTTAGCCATGAAATCGGCGTCGGAAAAATAATTGGCAGCGTAAAAATTTTCGAGCGATTTTTTAGAAAACAGGCTGCCGCCGTCAGCGGAAAACTGCGCCAGCAAAAGATTTTCTTTAGCTTTTAAAAGCGCGTTGTCGTAGGGCGATTTTTTAAGCATACCGTCGATTATTTCGATTCGCTTCTGCTTATCGATATTTAACTTATTAATCAGCGATAGCATATTGGACTCGATCCATTTTTTATCGTATGCCGTTTCCATATTTTTGGCCAGAAAATCGTAAAGCGCCTGGTAATAAAGATAAGCGGAATTTTTATCGGGATAAAAATCCGCGGCCTCCGGCGTTATTAATTGCGCCATAGCGCTTTTAGCGCGCGCAAACCCTTTTTCTTCGCTCAGGCCGGCAAAGGCTTCTACGGCCGCCGTTGACTTTATCGCCGCTGCCTGCGGCGCGAGTGTTTTCTGATAATGCCTGACTATATTTTTAAGCGCGCCGGAAGCGTAGGGCGATTCGGGAAGTTCGCGGCACAGAGTTTCATAGGTTTTAAAAGAAAGTTCATCCATGGCTATATCGCGGTAAAGAGAGGCGAATTCGTTCATATATTTAGCGCGCGCCGGCGATTTTTTAAATTCAAGCAGCGCGTTATAATAATAAACCGCTCCGCAGCGCGATATATACTGTCTGAGAGCCACTCGCAACGCGTCGTAGTTGGAACGCATAAAACGGCGGCTGGAAGAAATCATCACAAGATTGACGGCAAGATCGTCGCAGCGTTGTTCGAATAAATCGATGGCGGCGTTTTTAAATATAAGATAGCGCAGATCTATAAAGTAAAACTTCGATAAATTCGAAGCCATTTCATAGTAGAGCGTTTCGCGTTCGTCGTCGCTGGCGGCGAACTCCATGGCCCCAAGCGACATTTTCATCGCGGCGAGCATTTCGCCGTAGTGCCTGTAGAGGCGCGACACACTTATAAACGCGTTAAAATCTTTACGTCTGGCGATAAATTTATTTATATATTCGCGGGCGCCGGAAACGCCGGAATTCTGCATCAGCAGATTCAAGAGCAATAGATCGTTTAAAGCCTGGTCCGAGGAATCAAAACCCGATTTTAACTTATCGATTTTATCATCGAGCAGTGAATTATTTTTTAAAAAATTAAAATAAGAGGTATATGTGAAGGCGAGTTTATCTTCGCCGGTTTGCTTATCTAACAATAACTTCTCATAAATGGCGGCGAGAGCGGATAATATTTCGGGATTTTTTTCGCCGGCCGAAATCATTTTTTCATAAACGCTTATTTTAGCCTCCGCTATAAGCGCTCCCGCGCTTTCATCTTTGTTTTCGAGCGTTTTAATCAGCGCGAGCGCTTCGGAGAATTGTTTATTATCAATAAAATAAGCCAGCGCGCGGTTAAAATATTTAGGCGCCGCGCCGTAAAGATTTAAAGCCGTCGTTTTGTAAAGTTCGACTTCCTGCGAGCGGTAATTCATCTTATCATAAAAAGCGAGCGCGGAGTTGAACAGCGAATCGATTTCACCGCCGCGCCGCTGGTATAAATCGTTTTTAGCCGCGAAGGTATCGAGGGCGGCAGAGTAAATCTTTTTAGCCTCGCCGAATTTAATCTGCGATACGGCATATTGCGCGGCATCCGTATAAACGGCCGGTTCTTCGGCGAATTTATATAATAAATCGACGTAATTACTCATTGCCCCGTCGGTATCTCCCGATAGATGCAACGCGCGCGAAAGAAGTAAACCGGCCGTCATGGCTTCACTTCCCGAAGCGAGCTTGCGGCACTTAGCGGCGGCCGATTTATAATCGTATATCAATATATCGTTTTCAATTTCTATTTCAGCCNNAAGCCGGGCTTTTAGCGAAGACCGGGGCGCTAAAAACCGCCGTGGATATAACTGCGAATAACACGGCAACAATTACCGCGAATAATTTATATTTGGAAGAAGCGTTCGATTTACTATTTAACATTGATCTCACCTGCCGTATTTTCAAGATTGCCGCCAGCACCTTTTAAAACCGCGCTTTCGGCCGCTATTACAAATTTAATGAATTTAACGCTGCGATTGCCGGCGTGATCGATCGCCTCGATTTCTATTTGAACGGGTCCGGGTTTAGCGCCGCGCGCCATTACGCCTTCCACGCGTGATAATTTAGAAAGGGCGTCGTATTTAAGAACCAGAATTTCGCCGCCCGGCATTTTAGCCTTTATTGAAGCCGTATCCGGAGAGGCGTTCGCCGTTATCACAAAAGCGCCACCGGTCGAAATGATTTCCGGCGTGCATTTGGCGTATACAACCGGCGGCGTCGAATCGATGAAAAAATCCAGCGCGTGATGATTTTCGCGGTTGAATTTATCCACGATCATTACGCGCGCCTCGTAGCGGCCGTCTTTAATGTGCGCGGGCGCGGTGAAACGCGCGATGAAAAGCCCTTTCTTTTCGTCATATTCGGCTTTAAGCGGCTCCGCGAATGGTAATTTGATCAAAACAAGTTTGGAGTCGCGCGGGGCTGAAATAGATATTTCGGGATCGCCGGGCTTGATGCGGCGCGGCCTTAAAACAGACGGCGGCACTGCGAGAAACGAGGTATATTTAGTGACGAAATTAAAGCGTTTCGACAATTCGACGATTTCTTTGCGCATTTGTTCATTTTCGCCGTTTTCGTCGATGAAAGCGGTAAGGTAATTAACGCGCTGGCGCGCCCACAGCAGGGCGATATACGAACCTGATGACGGCTTCGAGATCGATTCGACGATCTTTTTAAAGCCGTCGCCGTTTTTAAATTCATAAACCAGTTCGAGATTTATATCGGATTTTTGATCGAGCCTGCCCACAACGTAACATTCTGAATCGAAGTTTACATTTTGCGAATATTGCGGGTAGAGCGAAGCGTTAAACTTGCCGGCCGGTTTAAATGAGACGTTTTTAACGATGCCGCTGGCCATCGATTTTAAAATAGACGGAATTACAAGCTGGGCTTGATTATCGTATAAATTTTTAACTTCGCGGAATTCGCCCATAAAGGCGTTGGAAACCATGGTCAGCCTGTCGTTTTCACTGCCCGCGCCGACGGCGAGAGCGCTTATCGTAAGGCTTTTCTTTACTTTGTCGTCGATATCGAATGCAGCTTTAAGGGTTTTAGAAAGCGGCCGGCCGCCTTCGGAAGTCTGGTAGAGGCCGTCGCTTATTAAAACAGCGTTAACTTCGGCGCCGGCGGAATTTTTTACTATTTTTATCAGTTCGTTGACTGCCGCGAGCGGTTTGGATGCGCCGAACGGTTTAAATTTATCCAGCCGCGATTGCAATTTTGCGAACCCGGCTTTATCAGCCTTTATAAAATCGGATGATAGCGCGTCCGTCTTTGAATCGAAAAATATGGCGTTAAAGTAATCGTACCCGTCGATATTTTCGACGCCTGAAAATATTTTTTTAACGATATCTTTCTTTTCGCCGCGCATCGAATAGGAAGCGTCGATTAAAAACACGGCGTTTCTGTCATTAACTACGGTAACGGGCGAGGTCGCGGTTTCGTTATCGAACGGGCGGAATGAAGTTAAAAAATAAATCTCTTCACTGCCGTTATAACTGCCGCTATACACAAGCGTTTTAGACTCGCTGGCGGCAAGATTCAAAGAAAAGGCGGCCTTAAAATCGATCTTATCGTTGAAAGCCTGCGCGGCATAAGACGCCGTATAATTTTTCGCGGAATTTTTAACGAATGTCATATTTTTAAAGTAAATCTGCGGCGATACTACTTCGAAATCGGAAACGATTTCTATATCTATTGAAAGGTTGCGGGCATTGATATCCAGGTCTTCCGAATAAAGCGGATAGGTGAACGAATAAAGCCTGTTTAGCAGAGGGAGATATTCGACGTATTCCATTTCGAGGCGTTTTGTGCCGTAAGCCGGTATGGGAAAGATTTTCGCGCTAAAAGTGTTCGAGCCTATATTTTCGAGCAGGCCGGGATCTTTCATCTGCGAAACGATATCTTCGTAAATTTTTTTAGCCTTCACTTTTTCCATGATGACGCCGTTGATCTTCACTCCGTCGTCCCAGGTAGCAAAAGACACTATATTAGCGCCGAAAGGGAGCGGGAATATATATTCGCCTTCGAGTATGCGGGAAGTATTATTTTTAAAAATTTGTACCACGCGCGTCTTCGCCATCTGATTGTCAAAACGCACGCTGACGGCCTCGCTTACTAAAGCGACGTCAGGCATTTTATAACCGCCGCTTCCGTCCTGCCGTTCGCCGACCTTGATAAAACCGGTAGCCGAAGCGCAGTTGACCAGAACAATAAATATGAATATAAAATTTAAGATTACCAGAATTCCCGCCGTGCCGTTATTTGAAAGCGTTCGTCTCAAAGACCTCACCCCTTAATTAAATGTGCTATATTCGTTATCAGCATAATAACTTTTTTTGCCGTAATTGTCAATACAAATCACGACATATAAATGATGATATCTGAAGCACACATTTTTTTAAGGGAGAGAGAAAAAAATTTTAACTATTGACTTTTAATAGAAATTCTGTTAAAATGACCACTAAATAAGGCCCTATCGTCTAGGGGCCCAGGACGAGTGGTTCTCAGCCATTAAACCGGGGTTCGAATCCCCGTAGGGCTATTGATCGAAATCCCTGAAGCCGAAAGGTTTCGGGGATTTCGATTTTAAACGATAGGCAAAAAAAAATAGGTAAATTCGAAAATATCCGTAAGCGTTAAGGCTGTATAACCTTGATGATATCGCCCGCAAAAACTTTCATTAAAAATATAATCATGCCGTTACGGATTCACCATTATAGCGCCCGAATCCAGGCCGGCGAATGCGCCGGAAGTGAAGCGAAGCCTCATCTCTTCGGCACGGTCGTATTTGAGATTTGAAAATGTACTGATGCCGTTTTGCGCCGTCATTTCGATATCGCCGCTTAAACTGCCGGTGCCCGCCAGGCGCGACGCCTTTACTTTAGTGACGCTATCATTAAGGACTATATTACCGTAAAGATCCGCTACGGCTACCCTGATATCGGGATTAAACGGCGCGTTAATTTTTTGCTGCGTGCCGGGGCCGCCGTCCATAAAGGTTAATTTAGCCGCGCTGCCGGCGGTTATCTCCATCGAATCGGAAATTAGTTGAAGCCCGCTGCTCGAACTGAATTTAATGTAAAGGCCGCCCGCTTTTTTATAATTAAGGTCGCCGAATTCAACTTTACCGTTTACTAAAGTTTTAGTGAGCGTTCCGCTCAGCGGCTCGCTTGCGGCGGTTCCGTCGCCGTTTAATGCGGCGGCTTTTATGGTTATTGAATTCTCGCCGGATAAAACATTAAAATACCTGTCGCACAACTCCACTACGGGCGGCGGGGAGAAGGGAACTCCCGCAGCGGCGCCTGACGGCATTTGCGAAATATTTAAAGCATACGCGGCGCCCGGCGATACATTGTATGGATCGGACTCCGCAGGCGGCGTGCCGCCTGAAGATTTAAAAATGAAACTGACTATTTCGGCTTTTTGATAGGATATATCGCTAAATTCGGCGACGCCGTTAACGACGGTCCGCGAAGTGATGCCCGCCGCCGCAGCGGTTCCGTAAGAACCGCGTTCCAGAGTGATTTTTGTCACATTATCGGATATAATAATATTATCATAACTATCGCAGAGCGCTATTTTAAAATTTACGGGAAACGCCGCGCCGGCGGTTAATTGAAGGGCCGGATCGGGCTTTTGAATTATATCGAGCTTATAGGGCGCGCCGGGCGCTATCGAAACCGGGGCGGCCTCTACGGACGTTAAACCGGCGGCCGATATTTTAATTATAATGTTTTCGGCGGTCAGATAGGACAGGTTATCGAAAACGGCACGGCCGCTAACCGCGGTTTTTAAGGTGGTTCCCTTTAATCCCGACGGCGATTGAACGACTTCGGCGTTAATTACAGTTGAGTTATCATTGGTAACGGGATTCGAGTAAGCGTCAAATACGGTTACGGCAAGCGACGGCGAAAACGTTACGCCCGCGACGCCGCTTACCGGCTGAGTTGTGACCGCTATTTTAGAAGCGGCGCCCGGCGATATAGCTATGGGCTTCGACGCTCCGCGCGCCAGGCCTGAAATAGCCTGTATAACGGTTGCGGATGAGGCTTTTGTAATTTTAACCGCCGCGCCGCATACGCCGGAGGTAAACTGTGAAAGCGAAACGGGCGTAATAGTTGAAGTGTCGTCGGTTAAAAATATTGTGCCGGCATAGCCGGTTATGGTGCGTTTGAGCGCGTCTTTAGCCGTTATGGTTATGGCGAATTCACGGCCGGCGGTCTGGGCGGTAATCGCTTCGATTTCAAAATGATCGAGCGCGCCCGACTGCCATGAAACCAAAACGGTCGAGCTGCGGCCGGCTTCGGTATCGGTTATGGTGATGATTTTATTTTCGTCGGCCGCCGTATTCGAAATTTTAATAAAAGCCGTGCCGGCGTTAAAAGCGGCTGCGCCATACGCGCCGTAACCGCTGCCGGAATTAATGACGCCCGCGCCGGACCATACGACGGCCCCGGATGCGCCGGCTATATTCAAAGTTCCTGATTTAGCGTAATTAGTTATATGATTGTAATTGGCGTCGCGCGCTTTTACTATCAGCATGATCTCGCCGCTGGTAAGCGCGCCGGCGTAATCGGGGATTATTTCAAAATTATTGAATTCCGCCGCCTGCGCTTTTATGATCGCCGTTTCAGCGGACATTAAACCGGCCGCGCTGAATTTAATGGTAAAATTTTCGGCTTTCGAGTATCTTAAATCGATGAACTGAGCCGCGCCGTCTATGGCGCCGACGGTTAAAGTTCCGCCGAGCTGTCCGCTGCCCGAAATGCCGCGCTCAGCGGTGACCGCTAATGAACTGGCAGTTATAATATTGCCGTAAGCGTCGCAGATATTGACTCGCGGCTGCGCTGTAAATATGCCGCCTGCATTCACAGGCGACAGCGGCTCGCGCGCGATGATAAGTTTTGCCGCTGCGGCAGGCGCTATAAATAACTGACCCGTTTCAATGCCGGAAAGCGCGCCTGTGGCATCGATAAATTTAACGGTGATATTTTCGGAAGTTTCATGCCTTAAATCGTTGAATGTGATAATGCCGGCCGCCGCCGAAGCGGAAAGCGTTCCTTTAAGCCCGGAGCCGCCGTATGCGCCGGGACCCGCGATAAGCCTGGTGTTATTATCGGTTTTAACTAAATTTTCAAAAGTGTCATAAACGCCTATCTGTATAAGGCCGAACGATGCGCCGGCGGTTTGAACCAGAGCCGGAGCGCTTATGAAAGCCAGGCGGGAAGGCGGGGCGGGAAGCACTTCAAAGTTTGTGGATTTACCGGTAATTCCGGCGTAATCGGCCGTTATATAACTGGCGGCGGCGGCCCTGGCGATTGTAACGCTGCCCTGCCAGACGCCGGCGCTAAATTTATCGGTAACCGAAGGTGAAATGCGGTGAACGGGATCGGATAGAATTACCTCCGAAGTAAAATCATTTACCACGGAGCCGAATTTATCCCTGGCATAAACAAATACTTTAAACGGCGTTCCGGCGGTTTGAGCCGCGCCAGGAACGGTTATATCGAAATGATCGACGATAAGATTGCGCCATGATACTTTTAAAGTTTTAGACCAGCCGGCGGCGGCCTCGGTTATAGTAACAGTTTTATCTATATCTTCGGCGGTATTGGTGATATTAAAAACGGCCATCCCCATTGTAAAAGCCGCAGCGGTAAAAGACGCCCGGCCGCCCTGTTCGTTAACGACGCCCGTGCCGAACCATGCGGTATTTCCGGTAGCGCCGCTTATAGCGAGTTTTCCTGCGCCGCTGTAGCCGGTGATTGTACGGCCGAACGAATCACAGGCCGTTACGGTTATTCTGACCGCGTTTCCGATTTTTTGCGGCGTTAAAGCGCTTACGCGGTAACCGATGAAACCGGAGGGCGCGGCGCCGTTGATTACACCTATGGTCACCGCCGAATCAGGATTAAAAGATTCGGAAAGTATCTTTGGTAAATCGATTGCCGGATTCTGTCTGATATAATCCGCGCATGAAATTTTTAGCTTATCAGCCATATCATAAAGAGTTTCCGGCCCCGCGGCCGTTATCGTAAAATGATCGCTCATGCCTCTGGCTTCGGCGATATTAGTAGCGATGGCGTAATATTCGTCTATGTCGAAATTCGGACGTGAAACGCTTAATACCGCGTTATCGGCTAAATATGCCGGCACCCTGCCAAGCGTTATGCGCGTCGTCGAGTTTTTGACTTCAAGGGCGAGCGCGCGTCCGCGGAATGGACCGGTAAATTGAAACCGTCCTGTAGCGGGATCTACAGGCGTGGAAAGTAAAATTAAATTTTTATCGATATCTTTAAGTATGATCTCGGCCGTTGGATTTATTAACGCATAAGACGGCGCTTTATTGATATTTAAATCGGGCGGCGGCGCGTCGAGCGAAGGCGGCGCAGGTAAAACAGCGCTCAGAGCGAATCGACCGGATAAAATTATATTACCGGCAGGATTTTTAATGATAGCCGTGCCTTCGTCGGCTGAAAAACAACCCGAAAAAATAAAGACGGACATTGATAGTAAAACTGCCGCCGCCATAAAGGTTATATAATGATAAAAATTTTTATTACATTTATCAAATTTTGCATATGTTATCTTTATTAAATTTATATTTTTAAAAGACATATTATCACTTTCCCGTTTTTATTTATATACCAGCGCTAAAACCAGCATAAAATAGATACACTTTTAGCCTGCATTTATTATATCGGCAAAATAAATAAAAACATGAAATTTAACGGCCGGTACGGGGAATATTCGGATAAAATAGATTTTTATAGCGTCGCGCCTATCTGGATAAGCCGTTCATGAAGCCTTACCATCGCGAGAGTATCCTGCGAGCAATATTCAAAAAGCTCGCGTTTAACCCGGAGTGCTTCATCTTCGGAAAGCGCGCCGATGGCCAGTTGATAATGTTTTACTATGGCGTCTCCGCCGCTTCTGACGGCGAGTGCGTCGTAATTCATTCCGGGCACTAAAACCGGCAGGATCTTTTTAATCGAATACAGGCCTTTGAATTCGGGATGATAGTAATTACGGCGCATAAATTCGCACAGATCGAAAATACGCTCAAGCATAGCAGTAAGCCGCTGCCTTAAGCATGGATATTTTTCGGCCGCGCGCCTGATGCATAATTTTTCGAAGTCGGAATAGACGATTATACTTCCGGTATCGCCGATATTATCGGCGAGGCTTTCAAACAGCTCGCGCCGGCAGTCGCGCCTCGGCTTCACTATATATTCGAAGTGTCTGACGCCTTCGGGACCGCACGCCGGCGATTCCTTAACGTGAAGAGAATACTGCACCAGCAGATGTTCGTAAGGCAAGCTATTTTCGTAAACCGGCAGAACCGAAGCCAGCGATTCGAAATCAAGATAATAAGCCGGCCAGCAGATTGATTCGAGCGCTTTTTTAAAATGCGGCCCTATAAAAGATTTGCCGCTCTTAACGCTTTCGCGCATTATATAATAAAGATAATCGGCCGGATATCTGAAGTAACCGTCGGGAATATCGGTAATTGAATGATAACCGTCATCTATCATCTGCGCGAATTTTTTCTGATTGATGCTGTTGAAAAGAAAAACCGGATGTTTAATTTCACTCACCGGACAGCCCTGATAATAAATGCAGTTTTTACAAATTGTAGTAATTGATGCCGCCGGCAGTTCTCGTGCCAGAAGTCCATTGAGTATGGAAAGCCTGAATTCTTCGAAAGATTTAGCGAGTTTTTGCGTTTCGACGGTGCATTCCATAACCGTGAACATCTCGCTTTCAGGCGAAGTAAGCCTGTAACGGCGCGATACGAACATCACAAAAACGCCGCTTACTTTTACGCCGCATAAATTCATAACCATCAGAGCGTAAGCCGCTTCGGTAAAGTAACGGCCGGTGCGTCCGCGCGGGCGTTTAGCGCCGCCTTTACTATAGGCAACGCACTTAACGTCGATTATACGCCATGCGTCGCCGATTTCGTCACGTTCGATAATGTCGGGGCGGGCAAAAGCCGCGCCGTTTGTAAATGCCGCGTTAAAAATAACGCGCACGCTCGAATCGTTTATAAGTTCAAGCGTCTTTGCAACGGCCGCCTCCGGCGATGCTTCAGACACTAATACGCCGCCTGTAAACCGCCTGCGCGCCAGTTCGACGATACGGCCGCCGCTATCGATTAAAAATTCCTGATGCCGGCTTAACTCTTCTTCGCCGCCGCCCTTTGCGGCGCGCGCCATTAAATAAGCCTTACGCATACAATTGCGCGCTTCTAAAAATATTTTTCTGGTTACGTACACTATAAAAAGCCTTTCTAAATTGAAAAATAAAAAAACAACGACACTGACCGGTTAATTAATCAGCCGCCGCTTATATTTTATTATACCTTATTTACCGATATTTTTCAAGAAATTTCAATTTAGTTGATAAGAGTATTTTCTTAAATCGTTCGGATAAAATATTTTTTAATATTTTTATTTTTTTAATAAGGGGGAGAAAAGGTTAGCAACCCTTTCTCCCCCTTATAATCCCCCTCTTTCTGCAATTTGCCTGACGCTTTTTCGTTAGTTTATCGATAGCTATTTTTGTCATGGCTTTAATATGGCTTTTTTTGCGAGGTGTTAGACGGTTGCCTTTAAATTTTTTCGTTCTTGCTCGCTTGTTTGCAGTTGCGCGCATGCGCGCAACTGCGTGGCAAGAATGGCACCAATGCGACTTGACTAATTGGCTCGCGGTAAAAATTAATGTTAATCGAGTCTATTAAACTAGGTCAAATCAATTATTAGAATATAACATTGAAGGTTATTAAGAGAAAAGACAATATGTTTTTTATTTATATTCAATCTTTCTCAAAGCGCTGTAAAACCTTCCATCAGCCGGGCGGCATTCGATATATATTTCAAGACTGCCGCCCCCGGACGGCGGAGTAAAATAGGCGCCTGAAGCGTTTACAAAATCGGAAGTTTCGTGAAGCGTAAAACCGTTACGGAATAAAATGCGGCGCGGATAACAAATAAAATCAACGGCCGGATCGAATTTCGGTTCGATTATCATTTTAACCGAGCCGAGGTCGATTTCGGAGTTATTAGTTACGCGAAAGGTAAAGCCGCTGGATAGTTTATATGATTTTTCGAAAGAAACCGCGAGCGAATCAAGTGAGTTAATCTCATATTTATAGGAATAAAAAAATAAAATCGCAATAAGCAATCCGGCGGTTAAATTAAGTATTATTTTATAATTATTTTTAATAAATTCACTCATATTATTTACCCCACTTTTTATATGCGTTCAAAATAAAATTTTGATATTATTTTCGAAATCATCTTCAAACGCCGCGAATAAATTCGATGTGGCAAGCGATATCAAACAGTAACCGCAGAAAAAATAAAAACCGCTTAATAGCCAGGCGCTTGTGAATTTATCCGAGCCGAAAGCGAGCCAGGCAAGAATTATGCTTACGGTAAAAACATCTGCCATAGACCATTTACCTATCAACTTAACGAGCGCCCGGCTGCGGCGGGCGAGTGTGCCGGTATTAAGCGCAAGATAGCATAATATAATTTTAGCCGCCGGAACAGCTACGCTGAAAAGCGTTATTAAAACCGCAGGAAGAAAATACGAACCGCCGGATAATTTAATTATGGTTTCAATAATGCCCTTCGATTCGAATTTAACTATACCTGTTGCGCCGATCACGGGTATTTCGCCGGCCGCCTTTATGGCAAGAAGCGGCGCGAAAAGGCCCGCCAGAAGAAAAACGGCGGAGACTATCAGAAGACGCTTATAAACCGTCCGAGCGGAAATTTCCGGGCGCAAAACATAAGCAATAGCCGCTATAGCGCAGTAAAATAAAAAAATAAAGGAAAGCGTTTCAAAAACTGTCGAGCGTGCGCTCAAATCAGATAAAAACGATATTTTATTGAAATAAGCCGGATAAACTCCTTTAATAAGCTCCTGAAGATTGAGTTTAATCGAATCTAACACGCCGAGCCGGGAGCAGTATAGCCAGTAGCAGGCGGCGGAACGCGACGCGAAATAAACGGCCGCCGAAGCTGAAAATATAAGCGCGGCTAAAGGAAAAGCCGCGCATAAAAATAAAAATATTATTTTAAATTTCCAGCAAAGAAAGAAATAATGCATAACACTCCGCTATTTAGCGTTCGGCAAAATACATCGCCATAGAGCCTTTTCCTTTAATTTCGATTACGCCGCGGCTTTCACATTTATAGCGGTTTTTTAAAAGTTTATAAGTCGATTCAGAAATATTCACGCGGCCGGGAGCGCCGTTTGATTCCATGCGGCTGGCTATATTGACCGAATCGCCCCATATATCGTAAATCATTTTACTGCTTCCGATAACCCCGGCGGTAACGGGGCCCGAGTGAACGCCGATTCTTATTTCAAGCGTAAGATTATTTTTATCTTCAAGCCTTTTATTAATATAATCGCGCATGTCAATTGCCAGTTCGACGGCGTCGAATGGATTGGTTTCACTGGATTCAGGCACGCCCGCCACGGCCATGTAAGCGTCGCCGATAGTTTTGATTTTTTCGACGCCATGCTTTTTACACAGCCCGTCGAAATACGCGAAAATTTCGTTAAGCTCGCGAATGAGCCTCTGCGGCGTGGTGCTTTCGGATAAAGCTGTGAACCCTTTGAAATCGGAAAATATGATAGTGGCCATGGCGTATTCTTCGGCGATAGTCTGCCCCGGATTATCCATTAAACGCCTTGCTATTTTTTCGGGCAGCATATTTTTAATAAGCGCCTCGCTCTTTAATTTTTCGGCCTCCAGCCGGGCCGCCGCCGCCATGAGATCGCCTGTACGCTCTTCGACCGTTCGCGAAAGGCCTGCATTAATTTCTTCAAGGCGATTGAGGGTTTCGTGCAGCTTTGCCGCCATGGAATTAGCGGCCGCGCCTATCACGGCAAATTCGCCGCCGGCGCCGTTATCGATGGCGGAATTCAGCTCACCCTCGCCGAAACGGTTTAAACCGAGAGTAATTGTTCGCAGCGGTTTTATAAAATAGCGACGGATAATCGCAAACGATATCACGATCAGTCCTAAAGACAGCGACAGAAGAAAATATAAGTAATTTGTAATATTTGTTTCAAAAGAACAGGTAGTGCAGCCGGTTATTTTATCGATGGTATCGATGTGGCGTTTTTCAATTAAATTGACCGTTTTCATAAATTCGTCTATATAAGTGGTATATTCGACGACGATATCGATGCCGTTGAATTTTCCCCAGTGCTGATATGCATATTTTTTAGAGTAATCGGGCGGAATGGAGGAGTCTTTGAAAGTTGCCGTCTGCTGGTAATAAATGCCGCCCGATTCGCGATTGACCCAGTGGCTGATGAATTTTTCGGTCTGCTGTTTTTCGCGGTCGGCGGGGCTCAATTTTTTAACTAATTCGTAGATATCCAGACCTATGATCGATTTTTTATTATGCGATACCAATACGAGCTTCGGCCCGTCATATACGGAAACGGTTATATATGAAAATTTGGTATAACCCGAATCGGGCGCTTCGAAAAGTTTTTGATATTCAGGGCTGTTTGCGCAAAAATCTATCAGCTTTTGAGGTTGTGTAACGCCGTTGAGGCCGGGGCTGCTTTTAAGAAAATCGAGCTGTTCGTAATAAATCTTTTCAACTAAAGTTTTTATATAACGCTCGCTTGCCGCTTTTAAATTAACGCTGACTATATCTCGCACACTTTCGATTGAAGAACGCGTGATTTCGGTAATATTCGTCTCGAGCTCTTTATAGTTCTTTTTTTCGAAATAGTAATTAAGAGCGTAATTGGCCGCGGATATAAATAAAAGCAGTATGATTATCTTAAAATATAATTTCTGGTAGAATTTAAGTCCGCCGAAGCAGTCAGAATTACCCTGACTGCCTGTTTGCGAAGAATTTTCGGAAATATTCATAAATATACTTTATCGCTTTATAAATTAATAAACAATATTATTTTTTACGAATACGCGCATGTGATGACGATAGCCTTCACAAAAATTTTCCGCGGTTCTGACCGGAGCGATCGAGCCGCAGAGCGTTTTAGCGTAAAATTCATAACTGCCGGGAACTAAATTGATTATTTCCTGCGAGCAAGGCGCCACGCAGCCGTTTATTCCGCCGCTTAACCTGTAATAAATGCGGTATTCGGTATCATTGGAAATAATAACTTCGGAATCGCGAAGGCCGCAGATTCTTTCTTTATTGAAGCAGGAGGCTTTGCAGGGCGGAATATATTGTGAATGGCCGCCGCCAACCATACGCGATGCGTAAGGACGATAAACTTCTTTTTTGCATGGAACGTAATCAAACTTCGATATATATTTCTGCCCGCTGACGGTAATATTCCAGTTATAATCGGTGCCCTTTTTAAAAGTTTGAACGCCTTTTTTTAATAGATCACAGTAATCACGCGATTCTACGGTATATGAGTACCTGGCCGGAGCGACCGCTATGACCGCGTCGCAAAGAGGCTCCACGGTAAACGAATAATTAAGTTCGCCCGCTTTTTTGAATTTAACGATAAGCGTGTGATTGGTATTATTGCAAATTTTGACCTGCGACTCACGGCTCTGTTCCTGTTTTAAAATTTCAAGATCGCGCTTCGGCGTTTTTACTTTTGCATAGCAGTTACAGCAGTCGTCATAATAATCGTATCTGTCGCATGCATAAGCCGCCGAAAATAACAGCAGGCTGATTAAATTAACGTACACAAAAATCGAAAAGATTTTTTTAAAAGACATTACTACCTCCGATTAATTCCGGTTACATCCTGTCGATAATATTAATTTTAACTTCCCGCTCCGGCAGAAGCTCGTCGATTATAGATCTAATCATATTGGCGCGCGTTTCGCCGGAAGCGATGCTTTCAAAACTGAAGCCGCAAAATATAACGGTTTTATTCTTTATACCGGCGATATCCTCAGAACCGGCATAGGTAAATATTTTTTGCGCACAAGCCGAAGCTAGATTGAATATCGACGGTTCGGACACGTTATTAGCGCCTTCGCCGCCGCCGATATCGAATTCGCCAGTCTTTTCAAAAACGCCCGCGCCGCGAATTTTTTTAGCCGTCGTATCCTGAATATACAGAGCGCCGAGACAGCCGGTGAAAAAATCTGAAAGTCCGTGGTGCTGCTCGATATTCTGGCCGTTGATAAAAACTCGGCCGCCGCCGTTTATAAAGTTATGCAGTATGTGCTGCTCATATTTAGACAGACAGTCGGCGTTTTTAGCGGCATACCATATAACCACGCCGTCTTTATAACGCGAAAGAACTTCTTCTTCGATTTCGCCGTAAATAGCCGGCAGGTAAAGGTCGTAATTAATATTCGCCTGCGCGAGAGCGTGATGATAAAACTTTGAATAAATAAGATCGGAGGATGCGTAACCCGTATCGGGAACAACGAGCACGCTGGCCGATGATTTAAACGGCGGTTTGTGCGATATAAACGATGACCATGCGTATTTTTTGGAAAAATCGAGGTTTTTATAACCGAGCAGATAATCTTCGAAAGGCGTTAAGTAAATGGAAATGCCGCGCGACGACGAAAGGCTCTGAGAATGGCCCTCGGCTATGATAACGGGCGCGGAGCCGTCTTTAGCCAGCGGCCGGGTAAAAAAAGAATTGGCGCTCGATATTATTTTTTCGCTGCCGGTTCTTCCGTTTTTGTAATAAAGGCAATACTGCACGGATGTTACGCTTATTGCACCGTTAAAAGGCCCTATGGCCGCTGAATATAAACCATCGGTATTTTTGACGAGCGGCGTTTCGGCGCAGGTTCGGTCTTTTGAAAGGCGCGAGCCGGCTGGAAGATAATCAGCGGGCGGCAAAGTTTTATCGTTAATAGTCCATTTGATTACGCCTTCGCTTTCATCGGTGATAACCACCGGCGCGTTGAACGATTCAAAATAATCGCCGCGCATATCGGGACGGCCGATCGTATCCATTATATCGTCACATATTTTAGACGCGGCGGCGTCTTTAGAATAATTTTGAATTAATTCGCAAAAGTTATACAGATCGGCATAGTCGGCGTCGGAATATTTGAGCGTTTTAAGACGCGCCAGTAAAATAGGATAGCTGAGCGTCTCGAAATTTTCGGTCAGGTATTTTGCCAGCGCGTCTATTTTATTAGCCAGCGCGTCGATATTAGAAAGGTCGAACGCCGAAAATGTGCAGTTAGACCAGCCCTGCGAACCGCCTTTATAAGAGCGCACATAATCTTCGACGATCGACGCCGAAAATTCTTTTTCGCCGATCGACGGTTTGGCGGCTAATTTAGCGAGTATCGAATCGTAAGGCATTCCGTCAGCCGGTGCTACTTCTTCAGAGGCTATATAGACTTTAGCGCTATCTTTGATTTGGTAGGCTATTTCGACCATCGCCATAAGGCACGCATCCATTATTATGATATCGAATTTTTTGCCGCCGTTTAGTTTAACGCCTTCAGCGAGGGCGGCGGTCAGTTTGAAATTATCAAGATGATTGCCGGATGATTCGTCGTATGAAATTCCCTTTACAGGAGAGAAACGCGCGTTCTGGAACTTCCAGCCGGAGCCGTGGTTCCATATTACAAGCGCGTATTTTTTCGCGGGATAATTTTTAACGCCCCATTTGATAAAATCGGTCAAAACGGCCGGATCGCCCATATCGACGCTTTCGCCGAGATTGGCGATTTCTTTCGAGTTTATTTTAGAAAAATCATCGTCTTTTTGAATGTAAAAGCGGCGCGCGCCAACCCAGTTACCGTTTGATTCGTCGTATTCCGGCGAACGGTCGCACTGCACGATAATATTGATTTTATCGCCTGAACCGATTTTTTCCATTTCGTTAATATCTTTGATGCCAGCGCTTTCAAGATCGTTATCGGCGTTCAAATAAACCATGAAGGTCCATTCTTTTTCTTCTTCTTCTTTTTTTTGCGCTCCGGTTAGCGCCTGGCCTGGAGCGCCGTCGTTTGAAGCCGAAGAAGCGCCGTCAGATAATGTATCGCCGGCCCCGGAACCGGTTTCGGAAAAATCGAGAGCGGTAGAAGCGCCGCCGGAAGCCGTCGTTGAATCTTTATCGCCGGCCGCATCCGCGCCGATTGACGTTCGCGGTTTAACGGCCGCGACGGACGCCCCCGTTTTTTTATTTTTATAAAGCGATTCTTGATCGGTAATTTTAGCGAGCAGCTCATTATAACCGGAAATATTCGAACCGTCGGAAGCGCCGGCCATCCTGAATTTAATATTTTCTTTTAATTTATCGAAAACAGGTTTGAACACAACGCTCTTAGAAGGGTAATCGCCGCTCAGCCCGTCTATATAAACCCCGATCTGCAAATAATTTCCGCCGGTTATCATGGAATCGAGCGCGTCTAAAAGACCGTCGAGCGATTTCTGACGGCGCGCCGCCGCCGCGTCGGAATTAACTGTCGCTTCGGCTATTTTATCGGCCGACGCCTTCTTCAGCTTCAGTTTTAACGACTGCGCCCGCGAATAATCGATAATATATTGGTTGGTAAGCATATTGAGATAATCTGAATCGCTCAAGGTTATATTGCGCCCGCCGCCGGGTGATTGGGCATATAAAACGGCCGATGCCGGCAGCGCCAGAACGACGACGGCAAGAAAAAAAGCCATAAACGACGATATTAGTTTATACCGATACTTTATTATAACCGTTTTATTTTTTTTCATATAGTCTCCCCGCTTATTTATACTCGGCGTCCTGCAATTTTTTATACGCCGGCCTGGTTTTTACTTCTTTTATTACATTCATTACATCTATTTTTTCGCCTTCAGGAAGGGTTTTGAGCATTTCATCGAATTCCGCGGCGCCTTTTTGCGTTTTAAGCGAGGCTATAATATCGCTCGAAAGAGCTTCATAAGCCGCATTTAAAGCCTCCGCCGAAACGCCGGTTTCTGACTTAAGCCGCTTATAAGCCGATACCATATAACGCGCACTTGAAGATATCGGCACGAAACAATAATTGAATTTATAGGTAGGCCGTTTTTCCGCGAGTGTTTCCGATGATATGATACCGAAGATGAAAACAAGCGTTTTATACTCGAGCGGAAAGGCCGGCACGGTAAAAGTATAATTGTTATCAGGGCCGATTATGAAATCGTCACCGCTGTAAGAACCGTCTATTTTAATTTTAAGAAGACGGCCGATAAGCTGATTGCCGCCCATATCGTCAGTGCGCTCAACAGCTATTTTAAAAGCGTATCCACCCTGCGCGACGCCGCTTATAGCAACGGCGGCGCCGTTATTGGCGTCTTTGAGATATTGCGGATCGACTGAAAACACCGCATAAAGCCCGCCGTAAGCGTCAAGAGTGCCGCTTACCGAAGAAACCGGCAGCGCGCCATGAACGTTTCGCTTAACCGGCAGGCGGGCCGTCATATATTTATCGTAACCAAAACGCTTGCTGACGGCCTGATTATTGATAGCGTTCGCCGTGAGCCAGTCCAGGTATATGTCTTTAAAATTTTTATTTATGCCGAGCTGCGATAAAGTTGAAATAACGCTTGCAATGCCACGTTGTTTATTGGCCACGAGCGCTTTGGTGAATTTTTGAAGCGCGCCCGGATCGTTTTTAGAATAAACCGCGACGACCGTTCTGACCAGGTAATAACCGAACATATAGATGGCGCCGTAATTTTGAAGGCCGCGATCGCCGCGCCATGCTATAAGCGAGGTATCGGGCATTTTGAAAAACGCGTTTATCTGACCCGGATGACCGTAATTATTTATAAAAGCTGAATATTCAGAAAGCATTTCATTGAGCCATGTCATTTCTTTATCGTCATGGTGCCAGTGTATGGCGTGCTGGAATTCGTGAGAAATAGTGCGGCAGAATCTTTTGAAATTTTGCTCGTCGTTAAAGCCGCCCTGCACGACATCGAGATACATCATTTCACGCTCATTCGAGTGCGGCACCTGCGCGCGGCTGAATTCGTCGCCCGCGAAGAAATAGCCTGCCACATAGGCGTTCGTGTGCTCCATACCGTCTTTGATATCTAATAATAAAAGCGTTATATGATTATCGTTATCGATGCCCGGCTTCCATTCAAAACCGAAATTGGCAGTGTTAACCGGATATATATTTTCGTCGAATTCTTTGACGAGCCTGTCCAGATAGGATTCGGCCACTTCTACGCCGCGCGCTTTATAGATATAACAATTTTTGCCGGTGCGCACACAATCGGCGGTTATCTGCTCATATTGACTCGAAGCAAGATTACGCGTGTAAAAATTAAGCACATCGCCCCTTACGTCATAACGGAATTTACCGTTGGCGTCTATGCGGCCGCGGCTTTTAAGCTCGGCCTGGCCGGGCGCCTGTTTTGTATATGAAGACGCCGCGTGTTTAGCGAATGAATCAAAGAAATCGGCAGCTCTGACCGCGCGCGCCTTAGCTTCGGCCGCCGCGGAAATATCGACATTTAAACCGCCGGCGCCGCCGGAATCGTTATCGATATAGTTGACCGAAAACGCGAAAACCTCACCTGGCGCGAACGAAAATATAATTAAAATTAGCAGCGATAGCAACGGCAAATAAAAATATGAAGGCGCGGCTTTATTTATGTTCATTTTATTCTCCTTGACAACATGAATAATTTTCATGTGTTAATTATATAAAATTATAACCGCTTTGTCAATTTTTAAGGCTTTTTTTTTGATCAAGGGAGGGAGAAAAGGTTAGCAACCCTTTCTCCCTCCCTTTGACCCACCCTCAATCCGCAAATTGCCTGGCGCTTTATTGTCAGTTTATCGATAGGTTTTTCTGTCAGGACTTTGCTCTTTTACAGGCGCGCACACGCGCGCGCCTGCGGTGCAACAACGGCTCTAATGCGCCTCAGTCGAACGGCTCACGGTAAAAACTGCCGTAAATCGAGTCCTATTATGTCGATGTAAATAATAATTTTCAGGATAATAATTTAACAAAATTTCCATATATCATCAATTAGCAAGTTGTCAAAAGTTTTGATATGATCTTTAAGAATGCTTTCAGTCAGCATATTAGGGCGGATATCGCAATAATAAACACCATCAAGAGGATTAAGTTTTACAGTGTATCCCTTAAAATGCCCTGGCAGAAAAGTCGCACTAATACCATATTCATTTTCTGTTGAAGCGTTTTTCCTTTGAACATCATTTAAGAAAATTGCAATGTGTGGCGTTGCCTTTTCGGTAAGTTTATTATAAAGAAATTTATCAATAAAAATTTTATCTATTCGATCTTTACTTGATGTTTTAATTGAGCCAATAACTTTAATTTCATTATTATTTTCTATAATTATATCATGTTGGTAACTCATGTTAAACTGTTTTTGACCATTAACTAAAACTGGTATTTGAATCACACCTGCTCTACATTCAATACCAATTTCACGAATTATCAAACGGATAAAGTGCTCAAACAAATCCCCATTTAATTTTCGCGCGGTGTTTGATCTTCCGGCCGGAAGACCATCTAATGAAGCACCAATTGATTGCTGAATTGTGTATGTGGAATTATTAAGAATTTTACGAATAGATATATTTTGCTTATCAATAGTTTTAATAGTGCGAAGAATTTTTAAAAAATCTTTTGAAACTTCAGCAAATTCAGAAGCCTTATACATCAAACTTGAATTGATAGGTCTAGTAATTTGATAATTACCAGACCGGCCATATTGATAAAAATTATAATTATTTTCATTTTGTGAAACAATAGTTGCTTGTAAATTATCAGTTATATACTCAAGATATTTGGTACAAAATAAAATAAAGCCTTTAAGGTCTCCAAAGTTTTTCTTATCTTTCGCTTTATTTATGAGTTGATTAAAAGTCATCTTATTGAGCATCTCCTTTTTTGATTTTCAAAATCATACTGAACCCATTTATCGATGGTCCAGTCTTCTACTAGTTCAATTCTTTCAGATGCCCATTCGAGATACTCAGTTGATAGGTCACAAGCCAGCCATTTTCTTTTCAATTGTTCTGCGCAAACGGGAGTTGTTCCGGAACCACAAAAGGGATCTAACACAATATCGCCTTTATTTGAAGAAGCGAGAATTATTTTTCTTAACAATTCTTCTGGTTTTTGAGTAGGATGAGGTGTTTTTTCATGCATGCCATTACAAGTTGTAGGAATTTCTATAACATCTTTTGGTTTTGCACCGTGTGGGTTAGGTTCCCAAATATGATTTCCATTTTTGCCATTTCCATATTGGCTGGTCTCTGCTTGCGGGTGACTTGGATACTTTAACGTATGTTCGCTGTATGGAATTCTAATATTGTCAATGTTAAAAGTAAATTCCTTTGACTTTCTAAAATGTAAAATGCTTTCATGGCTTCGTCCCCAGTCGCTTCCTAAATTTGCCTTATTCTTATAATGCCAGATAATCCATCTACAAGATTTAAAATATTTTGATGATGGGTGTTTTAAATCTGCAAGTATTTCAGAGAACCCACAAATAAAAAGTGTTCCCGACGGTTTTAACACTCGCGATGCTTGCTCTATCCATGACATTGACCATTTTATATATTCTTCCTGGCTTTCGAAATTATCCCAATTTGCCTTTTTAATATTGTATGGCGGATCAGCAAAAACAACGTCAACACTATTAGAAGGCAATGATGTCAGCCACTTAATACTATCGCCGTACCAAAGTTCACCATTTTCATGCTTGTAATATAATTGGATACCGTCGCTATTATTTAAATTTAGTTTTTCACCTTTTTTTTCTACTGAAAACAATGATATTTCTTCAACTACGTTTACATTTCTTCGATAGCTAATGTTCATATTTTTATCCTTTGTTTTTTTATGTCTGGCCATAAATGGTATATTATTTTTAGTATTGTGATTCTCGTCCGTCACTGTCGGCTGCAAGCCGACGCGGCGGGTGAGAAAGAATTTTGAAAGTTATTTTATTGTTTTAAGCATTTCCTGGGATATTTTAGCATAATAAATGTTGGGATATTGTTTTATAACTTTATTAAGATTTATTGAAGCATTTTGATTGTCTTTAATGTCTAAATAAATACTACCTAACAAGTTATAATATCCGGCCATTAAATATTCATCATCTGTATTTTTTAAATTCATTTCATCAATAAAATATTGAAAATTTTTGTCTTTCTCAATGGATAATATAACTTCATATTTATCTTCTTGCAAACGTATTGCTTCCGTTTTCATGCCTTTTTGTGCCAATGCTGTTGCTTTTGCAATAAACGCAATTTTTCCGTGTGCATAATCAGAATAGTTACTAGTAATAAAATCTAAAATTTGTTCGCCTTTTTGTGAGTATAAATCATAAGTCGCTGGCCAAAAACACATTCCAGCAATCATTTGTAATGCCGTTAGTGAACTCAATGAAGTTTTATATTTTTTAATGAACAAATCTAATTTATTATATAATTCTTCGTTAAAAGTTTCAGTTTCAATATTTTTTTTAAATTCATTGCTCAATAATTTCACTTCATACATTGCATTAGCTTCATATTCCAGTTTGTTTGACAAATTATAATCTATTTGAACTTCAAAGTTACTAGCAAAACATATTTCATTAAGGATTAAACAAAAAGCAAGTACTAGCAAAACCATTTTTTTCATTTTATAAACCACCTTAATTAAAATTCTTGAAAAGATTTTTCTCTCAACTTAAAAAAAGTTAAATTATAATAATATGAAAAATTTAAATAATGGTTATGAAATTTCCAATACCATTTTTTTTGTTTATATTTAAAGTTGAACATAATTTTTTAAAAATTGTAAAAAAATTAATAAACGATTTTGTATTATTATTGGATAACATTTTACATTAATTTAACACAGATGTCAATCTTTTAAGACAAATTTATGTTTTCAAGAAAAAGAGATTTTTATATTTGTCGTCCATAATTTTAGCGGCTGTGCGGGCAACCGCCCGCGCTGCCGCTAACGGAAAGCGTTGGAATGAGACCGGTCTCCAGGCCGCCGGCCCTTTCGCCTAACGCCGGCGCGTGGGCGAAGTTCGGGCGCCCCGAAAAACGCTTGCGTTTTTCGAGGGCGGNNCCGCAGCGCTTTTTGCGCTAAGGGCCGTTTTCGAAGCGGCGGCGTTGATATACGGTGATGTTTATGATGCGCGCAATCTTTATCCGCAAAAAGCGCGGGGCTCGCGCGGGCGAGATCCCGAGGAGCCGCCGCGGGGCGGCGGTGACGAGCGTCCACGCGCTTTGCGATGGGTCCGGCGGCCGTTTAATATGAGGAGATGTATATTGAAAAACAAGAGGAGGGGATATGAATTGCTTATGTGCGGTCAGACTTTGCCCAGAACGACTGTGCGGGCTGTAGGCACGCGCGTCGTTCTGGCAAGAGACTTAGAGTGAAACACGACTTCTTGATCTGTGTACAGATATGGCCTAGATTGGTAATTTGAAAAACACCAGAAACTTTAATGACCTGTTGAGCCAAATCCGCCATCTCCACGCGATGTATCTGTAAGAGTATCTGACTCAATAACTTTTACTCTTAAAACGGGTTTTATAACCATTTGCGCAATTTTTGAACCAACTTCAACTATAAAATTCTTTGAGCCGTGATTGATTAAAATCACTCCCACTTCTCCACGATAACCCTGATCAATTGTTCCAGGAGTATTTAAAACGGTAATTTGATTTTTCAAAGCCAATCCACTTCGCGGCCTAATTTGAGCTTCTGTACCAAGCGGTAATTCTATTATTATTCCCGTTTTGATCATTTTTGTTTCGCCAGGCAAAATTTCTGTTGAATCAACTGAAAATAAATCAAGTCCAGAATCACCTTCATGGGCATAAGCTGGTAATGTAGCTTTTTCATTAATTTTTTTAATTTTTAATTCCAAGATTTTTCTCCTATATCATTATTAGTAATTGTTATGTCGTTCAATTGCCCCGAAAATAGCTATAGTTATAGCTATTAGCATAGCAAATACCGGCATGATTTGTGGTGAACTATGACTAGCAAGAACAACTAATATAAGTGAAATATTCAAAAATATTAACCACGAACGAAAGTTTTTAGCTTTCCTATTATCTTCAATTGTTTTATTAATTGTTTTGCTAATCTTAGTCATCATATCGATATTGCTGTTAAGACTATTGAAAAAATCGTGATATTTTATACGGAATTTATTTATCCTTTCAGTTTTGTCAGTTGTTGAGTTGGCCGAACCAATGTTAACGGGAATGGATTCATTAGCACTAACGGTTTTAATTATTTTAATTAATTCTTCATACTCTTTTTGCTCAGTCAGTGGTGAAATTATTTCTTTAAGAATATCAATTCGGCTAGATTTATTATCATGTTTTCCAGAAGATTCAGTTTCAGTACTATGAAAAATGAGAGTAACAAATGTATAAAACTCAACTATTCCTGTATCCAATTTCTTTCCAATTGGTAATTTTATTTTATTTTTGGTAGGGTTGTTTAGGGAGATAAGCAATGGACCTTCCCAATTTGGATCAAGTGTAGTCGAAATATGTCCTAACCCTTTTGAGACGATTTTAACTTTAGAATGAAATGTTCCAGCGATATTTCGAGACACCCACACTGCTTCTTCAGTCAATATTAAAAGAGTATCATTAGAGTCTATTTCACAATATATAATTTCATCATTATGATCAACGTCATCTATTGTTTTTTTTTCTATACAAGTGTATGTTGAAACAAATGTTTTTTTATTTACTGAATATATAAACTTAGTAAATGATAAATTATAGCCTACCGGCGTGACATTTGATTGCCTATATGGCTCAATGACAATTTCTTGCTCACTAATTTTCTTTATTATATCATTGTCGGACAAAAGACTCATAAATCAATTTCTCCATAAATATATTACGATAAAAATTTCATAAAATCTCAAATTAATAAGTCATATGGTTATTTTTCAAATTTGACTTAAATTTTTTAATATCTTTTTCTTTTTCAGATTCTGTTTCAATATGCTTACATTGCTCATTTTGGCACTCATATCTCATATGAAACCCATTGTGTTTGTAATTATATTGATTACATATTGGACATTTTTTCATATACGTTCTCCTTCTAAATTTACTTTGGAATTTTCTCTAAATTTTCTCCAAATGAAAGTTTGTATAAACTTTTTGGAGAAATTCCAGAATATATTACTTCTATAACATTACCTGTTAAAAGTTCTTTTGATGAGGCCATAGGGTATGGTTCCATATATATTATTTTTCGGATTCCAAATTCCAATATAGTTTTTGCGCATAAATAGCAAGGGTATGTGGTTGTATATAAAACCAAATTATTACCAATAAATGCTCTTTTCTTGGCTATTGACAATATAGCTCTTTCTTCTGCGTGAATAGATTTGCATTCATCTAACCACCTTGGCAATGTAATTTTTGAATCAATTTTTTGTGCGCAATAAAGACAAAATTTACGATCGAGAATTTCATTGTCACAATTTTCGCACTTGAATTTGGTTTTTAAATTATCTCTATAGCAACCATTTTTTTGATCACATTTAGTACCTTTTTCGGGAGGTGAATTATAACCAACAGATAATAATTCATTATTTGAAACATGTAATCTTTCATCTGCGTTGAATATTGCGGCTCCCACAAATCTTTTTAAACACTTAGAATTAATAGTAGCTAAATATGCGTATGCCATTCCAATTTCATTACTTTCTATAAATGCAGATGGGTCTTTACTACTTATGCAATTCAAAAAATTATGTATTGCACCCTTTACAAATCCACCAATCGAATCTTTGGGGTCTTTTTTATCCTCATTTGTGTTAAATATATAGTAATCAGCGTGATAATAACACTCTTGAACCCTCTGGCCATATTTTGGAATTGGATATTCATTAGAATCACGTAGATCTTCAAAATCAAAAATTTCTTTATCAAATTTCTTTATCGAATTTTTTTTATATCTACTTAGTCTGTCTTCATAAGTTGAATTTACACCAAGTAGATAGAACTGATCTTGATACAATTTTTTAAAATATAATATTTCTTCGGGTCTTCTAAAACCTGTTATAACATAATTATTACTTTTTAATTTAATTTTTGAATTAACAATTTCAGATAAAATATATGGTCTGATATCTCCGTTGTTATAACGTAAAAAGTTACCTATTGATTGCAAAACTTGTCGTTTATGATCAATGTTAATAAATGCGCCAAATTTTTTCTGATTATTTTTTAAAAATTCTTTGTCCATATTATTAAATCTATCTTTAACGATACTTGCTAAACTTATTTTTTTAAAACCAAAATCGTTACTTAAATAGTTAGCTATTGTTGAGCAGCCACTATTAAATGGGCCAACTATCCCAATAATTACATGCCGACTATTATGATCTTTGCAAAATTTATTAATCATATGGTTCATTTACTAAATTATATCAAAATTTTAAAGAAATTACAATACTTAAATTGATCAGATTTGTATTTTTAAAACATATAAATCCTATAAGTATAGGTTAATAACAAAAAAAATCTCTAAACGTGATTATTTGGCTTGATAGTAATTAATTTTTTTTTTGCAACCCTATATATTTATACAATATTTTTAATAATTTGTCAAGAAAAAGTTATAAAAAATACGAAACGTTACAATTCGTAAATTTTGGATAACTTTTTTAGCGGCTGTGCGGGCAACCGCCCACGCTGCCGCTAACTGGGATGGTTGGGATGGTTGGGATGGGGCGTTCCCCAGGCCGCCGAGCCGCTTTCGTCTAACGCCTGAGCGTGGGCGAAGTTCGGGCGCCCCAAAAACGCTTGCGTTTTTNNCCCGAGGAGCCGCCGCAGAGTGGCGGCGACGCAGCGCTTACGCGCTTTGTATGCGATGCGGCTCGGCGCAAAAGTTTAAAAACACATAGTTTTTGATATCACACAAGGATTTTAAGGTGCACTTGTTAGAAATGTCATTGAGTTTGTTCCACGACGGCGGTGTGGGCTGGAAGCACACGCGCCGTCGTGGAAAGGATGCGAAAAGATGTGTCGTTTTAACACATCAATGTTATGTGCCAACGGCATATCGTTCTAAAATTATTGAAAAAATTTTGAAATTGCCACAATTTCTTTCGGACTTGCTTCATTAGTTGAAGAATTTTTTCTGAAATAAACTTTATCATCAACATAAGAAATCTCTTTTTGCGATGGAATACTTATTACAATTGTCGAAAGATTTTTATATTCAATGATATCAATTTTACTTTGTATTTGTGTTTTAAGAGGATCAGATAATTTTGATGATTTAATACAATATAAAATTTTATCCATATATTGTTCAACACTTATTTTTAATACTTTGCATTCTCTGTCAATACCAACAATATATTTTTCTCCAATATTTATTGAATTAATCAAATCGATTTTTTCAATTCTATCAGAATCAGCTTTTTTATCGGCTATTCCAATATATAAAAAGCCACTTGAATCCTTACCTAAATTTGCTATTGCACAAATTGTATTAATTATTTTTTCGAAAACGGAAAGTTCGATTTTTCTATCGTTTAAATTTAATATACCCTGTTTAAATTCATAACGTGGAGTTTCAATTTTTGATCTTCTTAATGAATTTTCAAAATCAATTGCTAAGCTCGGGCCATGCCCTAAAAGACTTGGCACTTTTTTAGTAAAATAATCTTGTATTAATCCAATGGCAATATTTATGTTTTTTATTCTATCATCTTTCTTAGTGTAATTACCTGTTTTAAAAATTTTTTTCTGCAATCCTTTTATAGATTTAATTATATCTATATTACTTGATGGAGCTTTTTCTTCTTTAATAATTAATTTGTATAGAGCCATTATAAAAGTATAAAATGAAACTTTTGCTGGGTTGTTAGTTGCTTCCATTACAACACTTTTAAAAGAACCTATTGTGTTTTCTTTGCATTCCAAAATTTCCTTGAAAAACGAAAAGATATATTTAATTTCTGTAGATAATCTATCAGTCCCGTATCTTACTAGTCTGCTATTGATTTCCTTAGAAAAATCACTATTTGAATACAGATCATCAAGATTTTCTCTACTTCTCTCAAAAGGTTCGTCTAATAAAATCGAAGCTGTTATATCAGCTAATACTTCTTCATCTTCGCTGTCTCTCAAATTACTACAGGTAATAATTCCATGTTTATACCATAATATTTCTTCAGCTTTTAGTCCATAATTTAAAGGAGAAAATTTAGAGTTAATGCTTATCTCTGGCATTTCATTCAATAATATTTTTTCGTTTGATACATCGCCTCTGATTTCTGAAGCTAACATTCTAATAAAATCTCCAAATTCGTTTAAAACACCAGCTTGTCTTCTTTCTTGATTGCTTAATTGTTTACCACTTGAATTTATTCTGTTAAAAACTTCAGTTACTGTATTATGTTGCATCGATGGATAAATTGTAACGGCAAGTTGGTAATCTAGAAAATTAGCACATTTCTCTTTTTCTAATTTGGGATATCCATCTAAAATTGATATTACACCATCATCATATAATTGTTTGGCTCTTGATAGTTCATTTATATCAAAAACTTTATCTTCGTGAGCAAATTCATTTTCAATAAAAGTAAAAATAGCATTTAAGCGTTGCATTCCATCAATAATTTCATAATGTATATCGCCAGAATTTTTAATTTCTGCTAATAAGAATAAAGGAATTGGATATTCTTTGATAATTGTATCAATCAATTTTTGCTTTTCTTCAAGAGTCCAAACCAATTTTCTTTGATATTTCCTATTTACAATTAAACTTCCATTTCTATAATCTCTATAGATTGATTGAATACTTGTACCTTTTGGGCTTATGCTCATATAATCCTCCGAATTTTAAGTCTTTTTTGTTATTAAATAAATCAAGGCATTATAATAGTTGCCATAATAATCAAGTAATGGTATGGCAATTGCTTATAAAATAGTTACTGTTATAATTATCACTTTGTTTCAAAGTATTATTTTTGCCTTCAATTAAAATATCGATGATTATAACATAAATTTTTGAAATAATCAAGTTACTTTCAAATACTGTCAAGCACAAGTAGAAATGTCCCGTTACGTTGTCGCAGCTTCGCGGTTTCTGTATTTAAGATATTCTTGTTTATGTAACCATGCTTAAAGTATCATTTTCAGGGATGATCTAATCTTGCAAGTGGAAAACGCATGTATAATCACGACAATAATGTTTGTAAAATTTCAATTTTTTTACTTCATATTAAATCATAATAAGTGGAAATGTTTCGTATTTTCATTTCTTTGCCATTTTTTAGTCCATTTCCATTCTGGACTTTGTTTGATATTGTCATTGCAATTATCACAATGGCTATGTTTGAACATCTCATAAATATTATCTAATGATAGCCCTTCAATTAAGTGGTTAAATTTTATACAGTGAATTTTTTTTAATCCTGCCGTTGGTAGTTTTAATCTTTCTGCAATTATTCCACAGTTTGATAAACTTACAAATAAATTCACACATTTTTTTAGAACCCTTTCAGGGTTTAAATCTTTTAATCCAATTTTAATTAAATTTGAAATTTCATTATTAGAATTTAAGTTAATGCCTAAACTTTCAATCATTCTTAAATATAAATTTGTTTCTTCTTCTATGCTAAATTCTTCTTCTGGTTCAGTATTCATAAGGTTTAAATCGACATCAGGAATCTGATTTATCATGTCGATTGCATCCGCTTTCACATTAGAAGATAATTTTTTTTCAAAAAAATCAATTATTTCAGATTTTTTTTGCTCTTTAACAGAATTATCAGAACACATATATAAACTCATTTTAATGAGTCCGTTACTTATTATTTCATCATCGATTTTTAAACTCGTTGATATTTTAATAGCATAATCAATATAAATTTCAAATGTATTCCTAATTTTGTTAGCAAAGGATTTTAAACTTTCTTGTTCAAGTCTCATTAGAAAAGCCGATGAATTCATTATTAGTTTACTTAATAAAAATGAATATGTTAATAATTCGTTATTTTTAATTGCAATATTTAATATTTTTAGTATTTTATTTATTTTTCTAATAATTTTTTTTGTCAATATTTGTCTGGTTAAATTAATGGTTAATTTCCAATAATTATCATCAGATTCATTTGTCAGTTTATTATTAAGGTATAACGAATATTCCTTATTTACCAAATATAATAGTTTTAATGTTTCTGAATGTACGCTAGAAATTAATCTAAAATTTAACCCCGATTTTTTAGTAATAGTTTTAATTTTATTTGCAATAATGAATCTTTCAGATATATTATCGTTTTCAAGATTTGATTTTATTGCATGCACATTGTCTAATGCCAATAAAGCCGTCACTTTTATTTTAACATCGTTTGAACTATCATTAATTAATTCATTAGCTTTTTGTATAGATTGATCATAATTTTTATCTTTAATTAAGGAACTTATTTTATTTAAATGCAATAAATTTATTTTTTCTTTAGAATTTTTTATTACTTCATCAATATCGAAGTATTTATCAGCAAATAAAGCAAAATCTATAGGATTCATTTCAAGGGTGTTTTCCATGTTTATTTTTTGATAACTTTGTTGAACTTTTTCCAATAATTCTTTATGTGTTTCAGGAAAAATATTTTTGATTGGTATATGAATATTTAAAGTTTCTTGTGATGAGTTGACTTCTTTAACTGTTTTAATTAGTTGATAATTTGAGTGTACATCTAACCAATATATTTTGTTCCATGTTACATCGCACACCATAATGATAACAGGAATTTTTATTTCAAATAAATAATATTTTAAGTTTTTGATTGGAAATGTAAAAGAAATCGTTGCATTATCACTCAAAATATTTATTGATTCTGAACCTTTAAGCTGTAATTTAAATACTACACCAGTAGATTTATTATTGCTGAACATTTCAATTTCAAAATCAATACCATAATCTCTTGACGATTCTCGATATTCCCATCCAGATGGCAAATTGCCTATCAATAATTTTCTTGACTTAAGCTCGATTTCGTGTTGATTTGGCCTATCCATTCATTACCTCTCACTTTTTAAACGAAAATCAATTTTTGAATATCCCGAAATGATTGGTTTTATAATATTATACATCAAAAATCATTTTGTTTCAATATTTTTATATTTTATTAATTAGCGGCTCTGCGAGCACCCAGCGAGCGAGCCGCGCATTTTTGAGTTTGATATACAAAACCCCGTGCGCCGAGCCGCTTTTAGATAACTTGGGTATATATGAATTCGTTGAAATAATAAGAGTTGTTAAGCTTCAAAGCATTACCGCGAGCCGAAATATTAAGTTCTGGAAGTCCGTAAATGATACGCCATCGCGCGCATGCGCGCGATGGCAAAATCCAAAAGCGGCAGGAACGAAGTTAATGGCAACGAATAGTAGAGAACAGAGAATAGAGAATAGATGAGGAAAGGGAAAAAAATAAAAGAATGAAATGGACTTTGAAATGAGTTTTTGGGTAGAACATAACGAATGGCAGCCGCCAAAAAAAATATTCCGGGAGAGAAAAGGGGGCCATGGGCATAAGCGCTAACTTAAGCGCTTGA
>DIVV01000028.1 GCA_002423385.1 bacterium UBP16_UBA6123 | reverse complement strand
CGAAAAAGTCTATGATTTTTGTTCCGAAAATATCTTGCAATTAGAAGAACTATTTGATAGAATTGAGTCCGAATGTCTTTCAAAACAATACCTGAGGCTCGCGATTGTCAATTCGCTGTTATACCTGGCCAAAAAATCGTCCAGACGCGACTATCAGGCGGTCTGCCACGAGCTGTCCCACAGGATAGATCTCTTTTATCAAGCTCTGGAAACGCGGACGGCCGATTATATAACCGGGTTTAAAAATACCATAACCGCGCCGCAGATCAAAGAGCTCCTCGACAGAGCTAAAAGAGAAAATGCGCGCAATAAAAGAGATGAATTTTTAAAAATTATTTCGCTGATTCTGGCCACGCTCGAAAAATTATACGTGCGCTCGGCTTTAGCGGCGGGCAAAGCCGGAGAAACCGCAACACCGAGCGGGCTCGAAAAACTCTTCGAAAAAATGGCCGCCCTGTATTCCGGCGAATCGCTCTCCGAGACGGTTAAAGTAATGACTCAGGGCCATTACCGCGACGTAGCAGCCAATATAAACGTCGAATTATATCTCGAACGCTATTTAATGTCGATAATAGAAAAATAAAACAAGGAATGTGACGATAAATGTCTGATACCATAGACAATAACAGCAATGGCAATAACAATAGCTTTAAAGAAAATGATAAAATTGCCGGCGGCGATAACGATATTGTAAAAGAACGCGCCGCGGCCGCGGGCGAAAATGATAAAGCCGAATTCAATGCGGTTCAGGCGGTTCCAGATGAAATCGTTTCGGCCGAATTAGAAGCTGAAACGGAAGCTGATGCGAGCGAAACGGCTCCCGTCGCGCCTCATGGCGAAATCGATCCGCAGGCCCCCGCTCCAGTCGGAAAACTCATCGCCATTCGCTTTAAAATGATGGGCGAGTTTTACTTTCTTTACGACGAGGGCCTCGAACTCAAGCCGCGCGAAAAAGTTATCGTAAGAATCGCTAAAGGTAAAGACGCCGCCGAAGTCGCAATGTGCGATATTACGCCGGAAACTAAAGTTACCGACCCGCAACTGCGAATATTAAGACGCGTTAATCCCGGCGATATCGCTCAGCAGGAACGCAATATCCAGCGCGAAAAAGAAGCGTTCAAAATATGCCAGACTAAAATAAAAAAACTCGAGCTTCCCATGAAACTGCTCGCGGTTAAATATACTTTCGACGGAAGCCGCATCACCTTTTATTTCAAGGCTGAATCCAAAGTCGATTTTCGAAAATTAGTGCGCGAGCTCGCCGCCGTTTTCCGCACGCGTATCGAACTGCGCCAGATCGGCCCGCGCGACGAAACCGAGTTATTCGGCGGCCTCGGCGTATGCGGACGGCGCGTCTGCTGCAACTACTGGTGCTGCCGCGCCAAGCCCGTCATAAACCTCGACGCGCCCAAAACCCCGTTCGCCAATATTCAGGGCCTGCCCAATAAGGCGCTCGGCCTTTGCAGCCGTCCGCTGTGCTGCCTTCGTTACGAAGGCGACGGCGAAACATGCTGCAATAAAATAAACACTCCCGCCGTTAATTCAAAAATATCCATCGACGAGCAAAACGGCGTGCTTAAATCGATTAATGAAAAAGCCAACCAGGTAAGCATTTTAATCGACGGAGAAGACGCCGAATTAAATATTTCATACGAAGATTTCCTGCTCAAATTAAGCGAGGGCAAAGTCAAAAAAATATAAAAAACATTTGACATTATGCCGCTAAACATATAGAATACTGAAGGACAATAAATAAGTTTAACCAGGAGGCAATTGTGCAACAACGTTTCGGATTAATAGCCGGCGCCGGAAGATTTCCGCTGATATTCGCCGAAGAGGCTAAAGCGCAGGGATTGTTCCTCGTCGCCATAGCGCTCAAGGGCATCGCGTCGGACGAAATAAACCGGCTGGCTTCACAGGTTCACTGGATCGAAATCGGTGAATTCCAGAAAATGATAGATTTACTTAAAACCGAAACGGTTACCGAAGTCATAATGGCCGGTAAAATTCCTAAAACTTATCTTTTTTCTAATATCTCATTCGACGAACGCCTCCGCAACACTCTTAAAAAAATCGAAAATAATAACGACGACTCCATACTGTTAGCCCTTGTAAGCGAACTAAATCGTGAGGGCATCACCGTCCGCGACAGCACTCTTTACTTAAAAAACCTGCTCATCGGCAGCGGCGTTATAACCGACGGCGATCTCAACGAAAACGAGCTGCGCGACGCACGCTTCGGATTTAATATCGCCAAGCAGATCGCCGGACTCGACATCGGCCAGACCGTCATAGTTAAAGACAGAGCAGTGCTCGCGGTAGAAGCTATCGAAGGCACCGACGAAGCCATCTTTCGCGGCGGCGCGCTGGGCAACGGCGGCGTGGTAGTCGCCAAGGTATCTAAACCCAATCAGGATAAGCGCTTCGATATGCCGGTTATCGGCATTAACACTATTAACGTAATGGCTAAGGCCGGCGCGAAAACTTTAGTCGTCGATGCCGGAAAAACCATATTTTTAGATAAGCAAAAAGTTATAAGCCACGCGCAGGCCTCGGGAATTAAAATAGTCGCGCTTTAATATTTATCAAGCAAGCACGCACGCACGCAACAATAATACGAAAATATTCTTAACGATTAGATCGGGTGGTTAATATAAAAAAAATATTTATTTCGGCAGGTGAAAGTTCAGGAGATATTTACGGCGCCCGGCTCGCCATGTCGTTTAAAGGACTTTACAACGATGTAAAACTTTACGGTATGGGCTTGAACCGGATGAAGGCCGCCGGCGTGCAAATCGCCGACTGCGCAAAAAAACATTCCGTAATGGGCATCACCGAAATTATAACCTCGCTCTACGCTAATTATACAAATATAAAAAAATGCGCGGAGGTAATCGAATCTGAAAATATTGACGCAGTAGTGCTTATCGATTACGCGGGTTTCAACCTGAAATTAGCCGAAGCCGCCAGGCGCCTCGAAAAAAGGGTTTTTTATTTCATACCGCCCAAATTATGGGCGTGGGGCGCATTCAGAATGCCCGGACTGAAAAAAAATGTCGATAAAATTTATTCAATATTTGAATTCGAAAATGATTTTTTTACTAAAAATCAAGCCAACTCAGTTTTTTTAGGACATCCGATATTTGACATAATTAAGTTGTCAGGATTCGATTACGACGACTACCTGCTTAACGCTAAAAAATGCGCTGGCGCGTACTGCGGCGCATGCGCAAAAGAGAGCCCGACAGCCGGAGCCGGCAGCCTCAAAGAAAAATACGGCGTCAAAAATAAAGTGATTTTAATGCCGGGCTCCAGAAAGAGTGAAATTTCAACTTTATTGCCCGTTATTATCGAAAGCGCGGAAGCGGTCAATAAACTTTACCGGACGGACGCGGGCGGACTCGAATTTATATTGCCCATAGCGCCTTCTACCGACGAAACGCTGGTTAAAAGATATTTAAAACGCGCTAAATTCGATTACAGATTCCTATATTCCGACTTCGATAAATACAAAGCCTTCAGCGAAGCGGTTTTTGCAATGGTCGCATCCGGCACGGCAACTTTAGAACTCGCGCTTTTCGGAGTGCCCATGGTGATTTTATATAAAGTAGCCGCGCTGACCGAACTCGCGGGACGATTTCTGCTTAAAACCAGATATATAGGCCTGCCTAATATACTCGCAAAAACGCTGGTAGTCCCAGAATTGGTTCAGCGCCAGGCCACCTGCGAAAATATTATCTATCACGCTTCGAAACTTATACCCGCCGGACATTTGCGGCAGACCGCAACAGGCAGCCTCCTTAAAACGGCGGATTACTTAAAATATGAACGCGGCCGCTCGCCGAGCGATCACGTCGCAGCAGATATATACAGTGAGATTGGAGGCTGTTTTGAGTCCGATAAGCAGGTTTTATAGGCAGTACGTCCTCAAATATTATACCCGCATTTTAATCATCGGGCTGGCCTCGCTAATTGTGTCGATATCCACGGCACTGCCGGCCGGCATTATGAAATATGTCGTCGATAAAGTGTTATTTGAAAAAAGTTCTCATTATTTGTTCATGATATCCATAGGCCTGATAGTCCTTTTTATTGTCAAAGGCATTTTCTACTATATCCAGAATTATTACACCGCCTATATCGGCCAGTCGGTTCTGCGCCAGCTCCGAAACGATATATACTCGCATATCAACAGACTGCCCATAGGCTACTTCGAAGAAAAACAGACCGGCCACATAATGGCCAGAATTACATCCGACGTGGTTCTTTTACAAAATTTAATAGACTCGAGCATAGGTGTGGCTTCCGATATCCTCACGGTAGCCGGGCTTGTCGGCTGGATCGTCTACATACACTACCAACTGGCTTTTCTGGCATTTTTAGTGATACCGTTCATCGGCTTTATATTGTCTAAATTTTCACAGCGCGTCCGCACCATAACGCGAACGCTTCAAAATAAAGTCGGCGATATCACCTCTATTTTAAATGAAAAGATATCGGGCATCAGAACGGTTAAATCGTTTTCGAATGAATCAGTCGAAAATGAACGCTTCGCCGTTGAAACCGAAGAAAACTTCAAAATAGCCATGAAGCATAATAAGCTGCTGGCAATGATTCTACCGATTATCGAATTTTTAAACACTACCGGTATTGTAATCGTGCTCAGCGTTGGCGGTTATTTCGTAATTAAACCCGACCCCGGATTAACGCCGGGCGAACTTATAAGTTTTCTAACCGCGCTCGGAATGCTTTTTACGCCGATTAAAAGATTGACCAGCGCCACTAATTATTACCAGCAGGCTTATGTCTGCATAGCCAGAATTTATGAAATATTCGACGAACGGCCGGAAGATGAAAACGATCACAAGTCTGTCGTATTGCCTGAAATAAAAGGTAAAATAGATTTTCGCGCGGTCAACTTTAAATACGCCAAATCCGAAGGCGGCCTCTTCGATTTTAACCTGCGGGTGAAGCCGGGGGCGATAACCGCGATAGTAGGGCCTTCCGGTTCGGGCAAAACCACGATGATGAATCTTTTGATGCGCTTTTATAAACTCGATTCGGGCGCTATCGAAATAGACGGAATAAATATCGAAAACGTAAAATTAAAATCGCTCAGATCGCAAATCGGCATAGTGCCGCAGGATTCGGTTTTATTCTCGGGCACTATATTCGATAATATTTTATACGGCAATTACAGCGCCTCCGGCGAAGAGGTCATGCAGGCCGCGAAAATGGCCAACGCACATGATTTTATCGAAAAATTTCCGCTCGGCTTCGATACAAAAGTCGGCGAGCACGGCGTCAAACTGTCCGGCGGCCAGCGTCAGCGGATATCCATAGCGCGCGCCATACTCAGAAACCCGAAAATACTCATTCTCGACGAAGCCACCTCAGCGCTCGATGCGGAATCCGAAACCCTCGTTAAAGAGGCTCTCGATCGTCTGATGCAGGGAAGAACCACATTTATCATAGCGCACAGGCTCTCGACCATTAAAAACGCACACGAAATTATAGTGCTCGAAAAAGGAAAACTCGCCCAGCACGGTACGCACGAACAATTAATCGAAATAAACGGAGTATATCAAAAACTTTATCAGACCTACTTCGAAAAAGAACCGGCAGTAACCGCTAATATTAATAAACAGGCATAAAAATAAATAGATTTAATAATCAAATAAATAAACATAACTAATAGCTAAATGACTAACGACTAACGACTAATTGACTGACAAGGCAGCTGATTATGATTAACTTAATAAAACGATTTATAGTGCCGCCCATCGGCCGTTATTTAATTAACGCGATATCTTCGACGCTTAAGATGAAGGTTATCGGTTATCAAAATTACCAGTATATAAAAGAAATGGGCAAAAAATGCGTGATCGTTTTCTGGCACGGCCAGCAGTTCTACCCTATATACCACTTCCGCAACCATAAGATAGCCATAATGGTAAGTTTATCTAACGACGGCGAAATCCAGAACAATATACTTTCATCATTCGGCTACGAAGTGGTGCGTGGCTCATCCAGCCGCGGCGCCGTTTCCGGCCTGATCGGACTTATTAAAAAAATGCGCGAAGGCAGCGACGTCGCCATCGCTCTTGACGGCCCGCGCGGACCTTATCAGACCGCCAAAGAAGGCGTCAATTATATAGCCATTAAAGAAGACTGCTTCGTTCTGCCGATAGCGTGCGCTTTTAACTCATATAAACAGTTCGGCGCCTGGGATAAATATATGCTGCCTTATCCTTATTCCAGCGGAGTGATGCTCGTCGGAAGGCCGATTATGCCCAATAAACTCAATATAGCGGCCATGACGCATAAACATCTCGAAAAGCTGCTCATATCGATGAGCGAGGATGCAAAAAAAATCCTCGTGGGCGATATCAAACCGGCCGCACCGGCGCAACATAATTCAGAATTGGATCCCTCTGCCGCAATTATTCCGGCGATAATAGAAACCGAAGTCATTTCCGGTGACGGCGATGAAAACGCCGCTGATATTATAATGCCAGGCCGGAGGCAAGACGCGGACGAACTGCCCATAACTTACACGTCCGAGCCCTTCACCGCCGAATATGATTCAGCCGGCGGCGATGGAACGACCGCCGAAGGCTCCGCCCCATCCCAAAACCAAAATGAGTACGATGAAAGCGAATTTGACGCCGCAGCCGATGACGACCACGCGCAATCGACCGCGGCAGGCATCGTTAACCCGGAAGACCACATTTATACTTTCAAAGCCGATAACGATGAAAGTAAAGCCGAAGAAAGCCGCGCCGATCACAATTACGACGAAAATGAATATAAAAATAACGATAACGATGATGATGGCAATGACGATGACGATGACGATGACGGCCAGGAGGCCACTAATGAAAATATCGTTTATAACGGCAGCGATAGTAATGAACAAAATAAAATTAAACTGCGTAAAAAAAATAAAGCGGAACTGATTGATTAAAATGCATGACAAAAAAAAGATAATGATTATAGCCGGTGAAATCTCCGGCGACTTATACGGGCACCCGTTAGTTTTAGAACTAATGAAGTCTGGCCGCCAGCTTGACATATTCGGTATAGGCGGGCCGCGCATGAAAAGCGCAGGAATGAAAACCTATTACGATTCATCCTCCTGGGGCACTATCGGAATGATCGAGGCCATTAAAAAACTTCCCCACCTTTACCTGGCTTACTACGACATAAGCGATAAATTAAAACGTATCCGGCCAGACGTGCTGGTGCTCATCGACTACCCCGGCTTCAACATGCGCCTCTGCCGTTATGCCAGGCAGTTGGCTATACCTACGCTCTACTACTTTCCGCCGTCTAAATGGTCATATAACCACGAAGACGTCTGCGACGCGGCGCGAACAATAACCAGAGTGGCAGCCCCTTTCGAGCACACCTTCGATATATATAAAAAAGCCGGCGCGAACGTGGAGTTCGTCGGAAATCCTTTGCTGGAAATAGTTAAAACCCGAAACGACCGAACGGAAATTCTCAAAAAATTAAAAGCCGGTAACGGCGAAAAAGTCATATCGCTCCTTCCGGGCAGCCGCTCGATGGAAGTGCGCTATATGTTGCCGGTGCTCGCCGAAACGGCCGCGATTTTAAAATCTAAAATTCTAAACGCGCGATTTATAATGCCGATTTCTTCATCGACCATATCGCCCGGCACCGGCATTACGCTTGAATATATTAAAAATGTAATAAACTTCTATGGCGCGGATGTTTCAGTCGAAACGGATATGACCTACGATATTCTTTCCGTATCCGATTTTTCTATAATAACCTCCGGCACGGCCACGCTTGAAGCGGCCTGCCTTTTAACGCCCATGGTCATAGTCTATAAAGTTTCGCTTCTAACCGAAATATACGCGCGGCTGATGACCTCGCTTCCTAAATATTTCGGTCTGCCCAACCTTATTTTAAATAAAGCCGTAGTGCCCGAATTTATACAAAAAGACGTCACCGCCGAAATTATTTCCGAGTCGGTCGTCAGTTTTCTTAATTCTTCGCAAAAATTAGCCGATATGAAAGACGAACTTAAAATGGTCGTTAAAAATTTAGGCGAAATCGGCGCGACTAAAAAAGTATCCGATATGATACTGGGAATGGTTTAATCTTATTATGGATAATAACCACAAATATCAAATGCTCAGAGCAGGCGCCGACCGCGAAGAAATAAAAGCCGACTCTAAAATGATATTTAGAGGCAAAATAATAAATCTTCGCCTGGATGAAGTAATACTGCCTGATGGCGGCAGGGCGGCGCGAGAAGTAATCGAACACTCAGGCGCCGTGGTCGTTATCCCGATTTTAGATAACGGCAATATATTGTTCGTAAAACAATACAGATACCCGATCTCCGATTTTCTGCTCGAACTTCCAGCCGGAAAACTCGACCGGGACGACGAAAATATTACCGACTGCGCCAGACGCGAACTGCTCGAAGAAACTCATTATTCATGCGGCCGCATTGAAAAGCTGATCGAATTTTACACGTCGCCCGGATTCTGCGACGAAAAACTGCATCTATTCGTCGCAGCCGAACTTAAGCACGACCAGTTGGCCAATATTTCGTGCGACGAAGACGAATTTATTTCAATCGCTGATTTTTCGCCGGACGATGCGGTTAAAATGATTAGTGAAAATAAAATATCCGACGCTAAAACCATCCTCGGTATTTTATATTATAACTCTTTAGTGCGTTATAATAACCATAATCATAATCATAATAATTATGATAATAACGAAAATAATAATTTGATAAATTAAAAGATTATTGCCATCATAACGATGGCAATTTTTTTAACCTAAGAAAGGGGAGAATATATGACAAAGGAAAAAGAAGCTCTCGAGTACAGTATTTCATCTACCTACAAAGTAAACGACGTGATTTTTCACAAAGTTTTCGACGACGTAGGAACGGTTTTAGACGTTGGCATCACCAAGGATAACGAGAAAAAAATGACCGTCAATTTCAAAAAAACCGGGAAAAAACGCCTCATTATGGGCGTAATTACCAAGAAATAACTTTTAAATAAAACGCCCCCGAAGGCGTCCCGCTTATACCGCCCGATTCGTATTTTTCAGGCGGTATAAGCTTGTTCTATTTTCAAGGAGCGTCCCGTTTAATGGATCTGGACAAAAAAATATTTAACGGCGCGGAAGCCGCACTCATAGCGGCCGCGCTAAAAAAAGCCGAATCGCTTAAATTAATAAGGCACGTCGCCGAAAATAACGCCTACCTCATCTGCTCCTACGCCGGCACCGGCGTTATCACGCCTAAATGGAGCGTCAAACTTTTCTCGTACAGTAAAAATAAAAAAGGCCATTCGCTCGTATGCACCGATGTCGAAGTGCTGAAATGCTTTCTTGGCGATAATTTCAACTTCAAGCCGCCCGACCTTAAATTGCTTAAAATAGACGACGCCGGCTGGGGCTTTCCGCTCTGCGGCGTGATGATCGGCGTTACCGACGAAACCGAGGTCCATACCGACGTGGTTCCGGTCGAATTCTTTCAGGGCGATAATTTCACGAATAAAAAATATCTCGATGAATATAGCGCGCGCGGAGTGAAACTTATACTCGAAAAATTCCACGCCACAACCGCGACTCACCGTATCGAAATATGCAGCGGCTTCGTAAACCGCATGCTGCGCGATGAATTGAGGCGAATGGGCTTCCACGTGCGCATAATCGAAGTCAAAGGACTGCTGCAGGACGAACTCGAAGAACGCTTCCGTCAGTATGTCGGCGCCGAACTCAATACCGATATCTATTACGATCCGAAAGAAATCGGTAAAAACGAACTGCCAAAAAAATTCCGTGAAGTCCTCGAATTCGGCAAAAAATTCTTTCCACTTAAATTAAAAACCGGCTGGCGCTCGATCGGCGAATTAAAATAACTTAGTTTTAAAATCATAACGCCGATTGTTAACTTTATCAGAACACCCGCCGCGCAAATCTTTATCATAAAAAAAGCATACTCATGAGAAATTAAGAGAAAATATGTATAATTAAGCATAACGTTAACATATTTGTTTAAAATCGATTAATAACGACTAATTAAGTTTAAAATCGGGTTTTAGCGTTTGTGTTATTATCGATACTAATATATAATACAACTCAACATTAACGCATCACTACGATTTTTATTTTTTCGATCCTTTTAATTTACTGGAACAATCCGCTAATCTTACACGCTTATCAATTAATTGTTTCATTTCGACTTAAGCAATCGAGCCGGCGCTTGATTGCTTTGAAATCGTTTAATCGCGGCCCAAAAATATATTAAAATAGGAGAGGTATAACATGTCCAAACAAAAAGTATCCAGAAACCAAAAAAGAATGGAAAAATATCTTACGCCCGCTCTCGGCTGGGATGTCGAATTCACCGTAGATAAAGCCGAAGGTTCGTACGTAACCTGCGAATTCGGCAAAACCTACCTTGACTGGTCTTCAGGCACCGCCGTTAATATCACCGGCCACAGGCATCCTAAAGTAATCGAAGCAGTTAAAAAACAACTCGACACCTTAGTCCATTCCGGCTGCGTCTATCAATACGACTCTCTGTTAGACCTCTGCGAACGCCTCGAAAAAGTAACCCCCGGCGATATAGGCATGTTCTTCTTCTCCAACTCCGGCGCCGAAGCCGTCGAAGGCTGCATGAAAGCCGCTAAATTCGTCTCCGAAAGAAACGCCATAATCTCCTACCGCGGAGCTTTCCACGGCCGCACGATGGGCTGCGTTTCAGTTACTACTTCCAATTCCAAATACACCAAACATTATACCCCGCTTGCAAGCATCTACCGCGCCCTTTATCCGCACTGCTACCGCTGCCCGCTCGGCCTCGAACTCAAAACCTGCGATATCGCATGCTTCAAACAGTTCGAAGCCATCACTAAATACGAAGTGCCTAAAGAAGACGTAGCCGCCGTATTGATCGAACCCATCCAGGGCGAAGGCGGATACGTAGTTCCTCCTAAAGAATATATGCAGATGCTTCGCAAATGGTGCGACGACAACAAAGTTTTCTTAATATTCGACGAAGTGCAGTCCGGCGTCGCGCGCACCGGTAAATGGTTTGCAGCAGATCATTTCGGCGTTACTCCCGATTTATTGGCTATCGCTAAAGGCGTCGCCTCCGGATTCCCGCTTTCAGTGGTCGCTGGCCGGCCTTCCATCATGAAAAAATGGCTCGCCGGAGCGCACGGAACCACATTCGGCGGAAGCCCCGTTTCCTGCGCGGCCGCCTGCGCAACCATCGATTTAATCGAAAAAGAAAAACTCCTCGCTAAAGCCCTCAAAAATTCCGTCAAAATGTTAAAATGCTTTAACGACCTCAAAGATAAATATAAATTCATCGGCGATATCCGCGGCGTCGGCTATATGCTCGCTATCGAATTCGCAGATAAAAACAAAAACCCCGATAAAGCTAAATGTGAAGAATTCCTCGCCAAATGCCTCGAAAATGGCCTGATAATGATCGGCTGCGGCGCCGATGGCAATATCGTCAGAATCCTGCCCGCAGTCACTTCTACCGATGCCGAAATCGAAGAAGGCCTCGCTATAATCGAAAAAACAATGAAACAAATAGCAAAATAGTTCAACAATATTCACAAACTGTAATACTTCAAATAACGAAAGGATTGGTTTTAAATGGCAAAGACAAGAGTAATTATCATGGGCGCTGCGGGAAGAGATTTCCACAACTTCAACGTTTTTTTCAGAAATAACGACGCTTACGAGGTTGTAGCGTTCACCGCCACCCAGATACCCGATATCGACGGCCGCAAATACCCGGCCGAACTCGCGGGTAAAAAACAATATCCTAAAGGCATTCCAATATACGATGAAAGCGATCTCGGCGGTTTGATCAAAAAAGAAAAAATCGACCAGGTAATATTCGCTTACTCAGACGTAATGCACGAAAACGTTATGCACAAAGCTTCATTCGTTAACGCGGCCGGCGCCGATTTCGTATTGATGGGCACTAACAGCACAATGATCAAATCCACCGTTCCGGTTATATCGATCTGCGCCGCCCGCACCGGCTGCGGCAAATCGCAAACCACCAGAAGAGTGGCTTCCATACTTCAGCAAATGGGTAAAAAAGTC
>DIVV01000083.1 GCA_002423385.1 bacterium UBP16_UBA6123 | reverse complement strand
ACGCTCCGGTTTTAGCAGGTAAATACATGGTTTCCTTGCTAATCTCAGCAAAAATTTTACTTACAATCGCATCATAAGCACGAACTGGATCATCGGGCGAAACCATATCTTCAATTGATTGCGGAATTAAATCCATTTGATTTCTGTTTCCATATATAAAAGGCATTTTAAACTCCTTAATCGTATATTATGAATATATTATATCGTAATATACTATATAAATCAAGTGTTTATGAAAAAAATAATGTTTATTTGCATTATAATTATTGAGAAATAACAAGCGTGATTACTAAAATCTAAATGAATTTTGTTTTTGACAGGTATGAAGCGTGATTAATTCACACAGTCTGATAGCGAGGGATAGTAATAAAGACAGTTGCGCTTGTTTGCATACTTGCGCTGATGCGGACGTTTAATAAAAATTTAAAATTTATTATTGACAATATCGTTAAAATAACGTAAAATGCAAATAATCTGTTTTACAATATGTGTTTATTGGGTGATAATATGAAAATTGAAAGTATTAAATTAAAAAATTTCAGGGCATTTCAAAATGTTGAAATGAAAGATATTCCAAACTTTTGTGTTATTGTAGGCGCAAATGGAACGGGGAAATCAACGCTGTTAAACGTGTTTGGTTTTCTTCGTGATGCATATAAATCTAATATACATACTGCCCTAACCAGATTAGGCGGCAACAGGGGATTTCAAGAGGTTCGAAGCCGGGATCAAAACGGTGATATTGAAATAGAAATAAAATTTCGTGAAAATCCTAAATCACCTCTTGCAACATATTACATTTCAATTAATGAAGTTGGCGGCCAGCCAATTATTAAACGCGAAATATTAAAATATCGCCGCGGAAGTAAAGGGCAGCCATGGAAATATCTTGATTTTTCGGAAGGTGAAGGCGAAGCGGTTACCAATGAATTAGATTCAGATATTACAACCGAATCGCAATTACAAAGAAGTAAACAAAAGTTGAAGTCACCGGACATTCTTGCGATCAAAGGATTGTCCCAGTTTGAACAGTTTCCGGTTGTCAAAGCGCTTGGTGAATTAATTGAAAATTGGCATATTTCAGATTTTCACATAAGTTTGGCCAGGCCGGAGCGCGAATCGGGTTATGCGGAGCATCTTTCCTCAGAAGGTGAAAATTTATCGAATGTTACACAATATATTTTTCAACGTCATAAAAAAATTTTTGATAAAATATTATTAAGTTTAAAAGAAAGAGTTCCGGGAATAAATAAAGTTGATGTAAAAACAACTGAAGACGGCAGAGTTTTACTCAGATTCCACGATGGAGCGTTTAAAGATCCATTCTTATCTCGTTATGTATCTGACGGCACAATCAAAATGCTGGCTTACCTTTTATTGCTTTATGATCCACGACCGCATCCTTTGTTATGCGTAGAAGAACCTGAAAATCAATTATATCCAAAACTATTATGGGAAATCGCAGAAGAATTTAGAGGATATGCTAAACGCGGCGGACAGGTTTTTGTTTCAACACACTCACCGGATTTTTTGAATGCTACAAAACTTGAAGAAGTTTTCTGGTTAGTAAAAGATAATGGATATACAAAAATTAAATGCGCCAGTGAAGATGAACAATTAAAAAGATTTATTGATTCCGGCGATCAAATGGGCTATCTCTGGAAACAAGGATTTTTTGAAGGTGTTGATCCAATGTGATTAATCTTATTTTTTTTCTTGAAGAACCTTCTGCACGTGAAATGCTTAAAGGTTTCATTCCAAGATTGCTTTCAGGGTATGATAACATTGAGGCCTCGTATATTGTTTTTGAGGGTAAAACTGATCTCGAAAAACAAATTGTGAAAAAATTAAGAGTTTGGAATAAACCGGATTGCAGATTTGTTGTTTTACGAGATAAAGATAGTGGCGATTGCCATACAATAAAAGCAGAATTGACTCAAAAATGCTTTGAAGCAGGAAAACCGGATTGCTTAATTCGAATAGCCTGCTATGAATTGGAAAGTTGGTATCTTGGAGATTTGTCGGCTGTTGAAATAGCCCTTGAAATTCAAGGGCTATCAGAAAAGCAAAATAAAAGAAAATATAGACAACCAGATGATTTGGCAAATGCAGCCGAAGAACTTGAAAAATTAACTGATTATAAATATCAAAAAATTAGTGGTTCAAAAAAACTTGGACACTGCTTATCGTTATGTGAAAATAAATCTCAGAGTTTTAATGTTTTTGTGGAAGGAATAAAAAAAATAATAAAATAAAGATTTTGCCGGCGTAATAAACATTGAAAATTGTCTCATGGACGTTGGTTTGCACTTAGCACGCCGTATTCGAGTTTCACTGTTTTTTGGCATTCATACAACCTTAATCATAAATGTATAATGAAAATCATAATTAACATTCATTTAAAATAATTGGAGGTTTCAATGTTAGTAAAATCAGTTTCGTTAATTTTATCGTTAATGATAATCGTTGCCTCGCCCCTGTCGGCATTCGCCGCCGAAGTGGCCGTCGATTTTTCAAAAGATATCAAAAGCGCGGGGTTAAAAATTAATTTCGTCAAATACGAGATCACAGGCGATATGTATCAGTTCCTGATCGAGTGCGAAAGCGACGAGGCGCGCGGGTATTCATTATTCAATCCGCCCGATGGCGATAAGTTGAAAAAGGTCATATATAAGGACGGAATTAAAGCCGGCAAAAGCGTTATAAAGATCGAGGCCGAAAAAAACGCCGTCGATTCGGTAACCGGTAATATCGTTATGAAATTCTGGAAAAATAATGAAGACGGCGATGATTATATCATGTTTGAATTGAAACCGGCCGCTGTACAATCTGGTCAATCTGCTTTCGGAGTTTTGACGGCGCTTCCGGTTTTCGATCCGGCTAAAAAAGCTGACTGGCAGATCGATCTCAGAAATCGCGATCTTTCGAAGCTCGAGCTGGGCGGCAGAACTGCGGATCTTTTAAGGGCCGATTTCGATTCTCTTACGAAGTGGCCTGAAAAATTGCCTGATGGGTTTTCACCCGAAAAAATAATGCAGATGGGAAAAGATCCTGGTTTGATGGTGCGCGAACTTCATAAAAGTAAAATTACGGGCCTCGGAATATCGATAGCTATCATAGACCAGAAACTCGATACCGCTCATATAGAATTCGCCGACAGGCTGAAAGTATATGAAGAAATACACTGCCTGGACGAGAAGCCACAGATGCACGGTTCCGCGGTATCTTCGATCGCCGCCGGTCGTACCCTCGGCGTGGCGCCCGAAGCCTCTATATATTATATCGCAGAAACTCACGGCACGTACTCGAACGACGCTTTTGATTGGGATTTTACATTCGTCGCCAGCTCGATCGAAAGAATCCTTGAAATCAATCGTTCGCTTGCCGCGCCCGATAAAATAAGGGTGATTTCAATTTCACTCGGCTTTACGCCCGATAAAAAAGGATATAAAGAAGTTATGGCCGCGATTGAAAATGCGAAAAAAGAAAATATATTCGTCGTTTCTTCTTCGCTGGAAAAAGTTTATGGCTATAAATTTGACGGGCTGGGAAGAGATCCGCTTTCGGATCCGAATGACTTTAATTCATATTTGCCGGGATGCTGGTGGGAAAAGAATTTTTATGAAAACCCCACTTATCACCAGAAACCGGCGCTGCTCGTTCCGATGGACGCAAGATGCACGGCGAGCGAAACAGGCACGCAAAATTATGTTTTTTACAGAAGCGGCGGCTGGAGCTGGTCGATACCCTATATTGCCGGGCTCTACGCTCTGGCGTGTCAGGTTTCACCCTCGATGACGCCCGAAAAATTCTGGCAGGCGGCGTTACAAACCGGCGACAAAATTACTATCACTAAAGACGGCAAAAAGTATCCGCTCGGTCTGATCGCAAACCCCGTCAAAATCATCGAGGCTTTGAAATAAAGCAGGCAAAATTATCCTTGAATTTATCTTTGTAATGTAGTATAATATTTAAATTCAAAGTGAAACGGAATTAAAGTCCGAATAAAGCACAAAAGAAAGTGGAGGCATTTTAATGTCGATTAAAATCAACGAAAAAGTTCTGGCTAAAACTATAAAGCGCTGCCGTGAAAGAAATATTATTATCCCAACTTTCGCCCAGCAGAAAGATCCGTCTAAAATACCGCAAAAAATAAAAAATAAATTAAAAGGCGTCGGCCTCTGGGATATTAATCCCATCAATCTCTTCAGAATAACCTGGAAAAACGATATTAAAACAGGACTTTACGGCGGAGTTAATTACGTCGAAATTCCCGAAGCTATAACAGGTATTAAAGCTAAGGTTATCGGCATTATCGGTAAATATTTTCCGACCGGCGCGCATAAAGTCGGCGCCGCTTTCGGATGTTTAGTTCCGCGCCTTGTAACCGGCGAATTCGACCCGACCGCGCAAAAGGCCGTATGGCCTTCGACCGGTAACTATTGCCGTGGCGGCGCGTTCGATTCAGTATTGCTCGACACGGTGCCCATAGCGATTTTACCCGAAGAAATGAGCCGCGAGCGCTTTGACTGGCTTAAAGAAATAGGCGCCGAAGTTATCGCGACGCCGGGCTGCGAAAGTAACGTCAAAGAAATTTACGACGCCTGCTGGGATATCAGAAAAAATCGTAAAGACTGCGTTATATTCAACCAGTTCGAAGAATTTGGAAATCCTATCTGGCATTATCATGTGACCGCGTCCGCGTTCGAAGAAGTGTTTAATTCGATTAAAAATAAAAACAAAAGGCTTTCTGGCTACATTTCCGCCACCGGTTCGGCCGGCACGATCGCCGTAGGCGACTATCTCAGAAAGATCGCGCCGCATGTTAAAGTAGTTGCTTCAGAAGCTCTGCAATGCCCGACTCTGCTTTTAAACGGCTTCGGCGGCCACCGCATCGAAGGTATCGGCGATAAACACATTCCCTGGGTGCATAATGTAAGAAACACCAATGCGGTAGCGGCTATCGACGACGAAGCCTGCATGAGAGTGCTTCGTTTGTTTAACGAGAAAGCTGGCCACGCTTATTTAAAGAAAAACGGCGTCAGCGCGGATGTTATCGAAAAACTCGAACTGCTCGGCATATCGAGTATCAGCAATATGCTCACCGCGATTAAGACCGCAAAATATTTTGAATACGACGAAAACGACTACATATTCATGCCGTTCACGGATGCCGCCGATATGTACGATTCGCGCATAGTAGAGTTAAATCAACAATACGGTAAGTATAGCGAAATGCAGGCAGCCATCGACAGCGAACGCTATCTTAAAGGCATAGGCATCGATAATATGCGCGAACTTAATTACTACGACCAGAAGGCCATTCATAACCTTAAATATTATACATGGGTTGAACAGCAGGGCAAAACTACCGAAGAATTAAATGAATTGTGGCATCCTGAATTCTGGGATAAAACTTTCAATCAGGTCAATGAATGGGACAAAATGATCGAGGAATTCAATCATAAAACCGGGCTGTTATAATTAAATAAAATCAATCGGATAAAGGGGGCGCCGGCGATTAAAACGACGGGCTCCCTTTTGTTTTATATTTTATTTTCAATATTTGGGGGAGGAATTTTGATGGATTGCAAGAAAAAGACTAACCTTTCGTTTTGCACATGCACTTATGAATCCTGTTCGCGTAAAGGGATATGCTGCGAGTGTATCGAATATCACAGGCGCAGTAACGAAGTGCCCGGCTGTTTATTTTCGAAGGCCGGCGAGCGCAGTTATGACCGTTCCGTATCAAATTTTATAAGAGATCAGCAGAAGAATAAGTGATCTCTTTCAGGCTCACATAATAAAAGAAAAAAACAGCATATAAAAAAACGGCCGCGATTAAATTCGGGGCCGTTTTTTATATGCGCTATGATAGTTGATTGGTGGATGTGTAACAATTATATAAAATATTGTTTTATGCTGAGAAACTTGTTAATAAATTAAGTTATCGAAATATTTAGAAATTGATTCTGCCTTGCCTTCGCCTTTCATTACTTTAGCTATGGCAGCCTCTCTGGCGTTTTTAAGCGTATTAAGGCAGGCCTGGCGTTCGTTTGATGAGCTGCATGTATTTATTTTAGCCGCTATTGAATCGGCGTTCGAATAATTTTCGGAAAGAATTTCCGATGCGAGCTGTTCGGCGCATATATCGGAGGCGGAATCGTTTATTTTTTTTATTGAAAGGATGCGGCCGCTTCTTACGTTGATGGTGTAAGTGGCGCAGTCGTTTACGACTTTATTGGTGACTTTTTCGTAAATAGCGAGAGTTACGACAAAATTATCGCGTTCTTCGGTAACATTAACGACGCGCAAGCCGAGTTCGGGGAGCATGACTTCGCCGTTTTGTTTGATATAATCGCAATAGGCTATTTTAGCGGCTTCGCGTTCGGTCAGCTTGAATTCGGAACTTTGTTCGAAATTTTCAGCCTTCGCATAATTAAAATTAAATCCGAAAATGAGAAATACCAGAATGGATAAAAGCAGTGACTTTTTCATGGAATTCACCGTTCTTTTTTATTTACTTAAGAAATATATACTACATACTGCCTTTATTTCCGAATATAATAGAAGCAATTTTTATGCCAGTTTTCGCTGTTGAAAGTGCATGGAAAAATGCTGAAAAAACGAAACAACTGCATCTTTAGATGCGATTATTGAAAGTAATGAATGAAATGATGCAGATGCAGATGCAGAACGATGAAAATAAAGAATTTGCATTAATATTGGATTTTTAATTCACTGAAAAAACTATATATGATTTTAGCTGCTGATAAGCCGAGTGTTGATTTTATGCGTTATTCTTTACCGGTCGCTGTTTGGCTGGAATTTTGAGAATAAAGCACCGTTGAAATATTCGAATTTAAGAATGGCTTTTTTTGCGTTCTGAAGACGATGCGCTCATTATAGATTCGATCGAGGAATAAGGAGCTTTGTTTTTGGTCGATAATCACCCTCAGTGTTACAACGTCAAAGGGGTCTATTATCTTTTGCCGGTCAATTATTAAGACCGGTATAAGACCGTACAAGGTAGCTATAAAACTGTATAAGAGCGTGATGGAGGGAAAGAAAGGGTCAAAGACCCTCTCTTTCCCTCCATGGCCTCCCAATCTCTCCCGGAATATTTTGGAGCAGTCGACATTTGTTCTGTCATGCCCGAAAAACTTGTTATTCTATTATTATATAATCAATTAATGCTATGCTGCTTTAAAGTACTTTTTTCATATTTTTTTTTACAAAGTTCCTTCCATTTTTCGATCTTTCTACTCATCTATCCTGCCATAAACTTCTTTCATGCCTTTTGACAGTTTCGCCTCTACGTGCGTACCGCACGCAGAGGCGTTGCATTTACGCACCGCCGGAATTTAATAATAATGCTCACGGTAATGCTTTAAAGCGTAACCACTTTTATTTTATCACCGAAAATCATATAAAACTCGCTAATTTTATTAATTAAATTATTCGATCGACTTAATTTTATTCGGTTTAATAGAACTCGATTTACTTTAGTTTTTATCGCGAGCCGTTAAATTAATTTGCATTGATCCGTTATTGCTACGCAGTCGCGCGCACGTATGCGCGCGACTGCAAACAAACAAGCTGGCAGTCAAATAAACGAATAAAGAATTAGATAGATAAATGAAAAAAATAAATAGATGAGTAGATAAATAAGCCAACGGCCAGCATGAAAAAACTTAAAGACAATCCACTAACGCTTTGCAAAGTACTTCACCAAATTAAAGCCCTGACAGAAAAAGCTATCGATAGCCCATGAAAAAGCGTCAGGCAATTTGCAGATAGAGGGAGGGTTTAAGGGAGGGAGAAAGGGTTGCCAACCCTTTTTCCCTCCCTTATTCAAAAATTATTAAAATATGTTTTACCATACGATTTAAGGAAGAACCAAAAAACGATTAAAAACTAATAAAACTAATTATAAAACAATATAAAACTAATTATTGACAAATCGGATTATTAAAAATATAATAACTGCGTTAATTTAAATTAAGTATAGCAAGGAGTTTTAAATTGCCGCAATTTTATCAAATCGAAAAGGACGGGTTGATCGAGCTCGCTCCGGGAACCGTCGATACTCTTAAATCGAATTCCATATACAGTCCTGATTTAAAGCCGGTGGATATAAAGGAACGGACCTGGAATTATTATCATATAGCCGCGCTGTGGATCGGAATGAGCGTGCAGGTGCCGACATATACTCTCGCTTCGGGGCTTATAGCAAACGGCATGAACTGGTGGCAGGCCATCGTGACTATTTTTCTCGGCAACATGATCGTGCTTGCCCCGATGATTCTCATCGCATTCGCCGGCACTAAATACGGCATTCCATATCCTATCTTCTGCAGGGCTTCTTTTGGAATTAAAGGCGCGCATCTACCTTCGCTTTTGCGTGCGGGAGTCGCCTGTGGATGGTTTGGCATTCAATGCTGGATTGGCGGCGAGTTCTTATATTGCGCTCTTAGCGGCATTTTTCCGGTGCTGGTACTATATCCTTCTTTTAAATTTATTACTTTTTTTATATTCTGGGCAATAAATCTTTATATAGGTTATCGCGGGGCCGAATCCATTAAATGGATGGAGGCGATGGGCGCGCCTATTCTTATTGGCATCGGTTTCGTCGTTATATTCTGGGCTGTTTATGCCGCGGGCTCCATCGCGACGCTGCTCGGCGCTACCGACAGGATAGCATCCGCTGGAGGAGTTTCTAAAGCCTCATTCGCGGCGCTTTTTTTACCATCGCTTAACGGCATGATCGCTTTCTGGGCCACTATCGCGCTTAATATTCCCGATTTCACCCGTTACGCTAAAAGCCAGAAAGACCAGATAATCGGGCAGATTCTCGGCCTGCCGACGACTATGGCGTTTTATGCTTTAGTAGGCGTTTGCGGCACTCTCGGCTCCATTATTGTGTTTAATCGTGCGATATGGAACCCGGCGGAATTAATCGACGCTTTTCAATCGCCGGTTTTGAGTGTTATCGGCGGATTCGTAATATTTCTGGCCACTATCACTACCAATATTGCCGCTAATATGGTCGCTCCCGCTAACGCTTTCGCCAATCTCATGCCGAAGAAGATAACCTACCGGAGCGGAGTTTTAATCACCGGCGTTATCGGCGTCGTTATTATGCCCTGGAAACTGTATTCGGACCCGTCGGGTTATATATTCAACTGGCTTGGAATATACGGTTCTTTCCTGGGGCCGCTGGCGGGCCTTTATATTTCGGATTATTATCTATTGAGAAAGCAAAAGCTGAATTTATACGATCTTTATCTTGATAAATCGCAATATTACAGCTATTCAGGCGGCTTTAACCAATCGGCGATTATTACGTATTTTATTTCGATATTGCCGTTCTGTCTCGATTTGTTTTTTAATACCTTCAAAGGCCATGTAGTCAATAGTTCGTGGATTATCGGCCTTTTAATTTCGTTCATGGTATATCCGCTTTTTTCTAAGAAAGGCGTATCGTATAGCGGCGGCTTTGACACGATTACGGAGTTTCGCAAATAAGCGCTGCGTTGAAAAGCCTCGCAGTGAATAATATTTAATCTTTTTCTTTGAAAAAATGAAACCAGGCAATGAAATAAGCAGGTGATAAAGAATAATTTAGTAAAATAAAAAATTATAAAAATAAATAAAATTTATAAAAAATAAAAAAAATTAAGAAAGGGAGATTTAATTTGTTGAATTTTGATTTTTACAATCCCACCAGGATATTCTTTGGTAAAGACAGGCTCGATAGCATTGATAAGCAAACTCCGAAGGACGCTTCGGTGCTGATTACATACGGCGGAGGCAGCGCTAAAAAAAGCGGGCTTATCGATAAGATTAAAGCCGTTCTCGGCAAAAGGAAAATTTATGAATTCGGCGGCATAGAGCCTAATCCTCGCTATGAAACCCTTATGAAGGCCGTGGAGATAGTGCGCGCCGAGAAGATTGATTTCATAATTGCCGCGGGTGGCGGATCGGTGATCGACGGAACCAAATTTATAGCGCTTGCCGCTTATTACAAACAAGACCCGGGCGATTTGCTGAAATACGGTTTAATGCCGATTCCTTTGACTGTGGTCGATAAGGCGGTTTCTTTCGGGACGGTGCTGACGCTGCCTGCTACGGGTTCGGAAATGAATAACGGGGCGGTGATAAGTTATCAACACGGAAAATTTGCGGTATTTAGCGAGCTTTCTTTTCCCAAATTTTCAATATTAGATCCGGGGCTTACTTTTACTCTTCCTAAAATACAGGTTGCTAACGGAGTGGTTGATGCTTTCGTGCATACAGTAGAGCAGTATATCACCTTTCCCGCGGATGGCAGGCTGCAAGACCGTTTTGCCGAGGGCATTTTAAGGACGCTGATCGAAATAGGCCAGGTGACGGTCAATGAGCCTCAAAATTACGACGCTCGCGCAAACCACGTGTGGGCGGCTACGCTTGCGCTCAACGGGCTTATCGGCGCAGGCGTTCCACAGGATTGGGCGACTCATATGATCGGCCACGAGTTAACGGCGATGTTAGCTATCGATCACGGGCAAACATTAGCGATAATATTACCGGCGATGCTTGCGGTCAGGCGCGATAAAAAACGCGCGAAGCTTCTGCAGTACGCCGAACGCGTATGGCAGATAACGCAGGGCGGCGAAGATGAAAAGATAGATCAGGCGATAGTGAAGACGCGCGAATTCTTCGAAAGTCTTGGCATAAAAACTCGCCTTTCAGAGTACGGCGTCGGGGCCGATAAAATATCGGCCATCGTCGAACAGCTTAAGGCTCATGGCATGACCGCGCTTTCTGAAACGCGCGACCTTACGCTTGAAATAAGCCGCAAGATCCTCGAAAAGGCGATGTAATTTAATGCGCTCATATTTACGTTTCAGACTATAATAAAAGCAGCAAAAAAAGAGATGAGATGAAAAGCGGTAAAATGTGGATACATAGCGCTTTTTATATCCGATTATTTCGAGCCGGCATTTTTTTTATTAATGAAATTTATCTCGATTATGTGATTATTTTATTCTTTCATCGAGCTCTTTGAGGCTGTCTTTTAAATAATCGCTGATGTCGGGAAATACTTCCATTCTTCTGTCGACTGCGGTAATGTAAGCATTGAAAAGGCCTGCCACATAAGTTTTTAATTCTTCTTTCGAACTTATCGAATTCATTTTATTGACGAATTCAATTTCATTTATCGAAAACGCGCTTTTGTCGCCTTCTTCGGGAAGCGCGCCCGGCACATTAAGGGCGATGGCCATTTCTGTTTCTTCATCGTAGAATAGATCTTTAATTTCGTTTTTATCGAGCGAGCCTGAGTCGATGGCTGCCGCTATCTTTATTTTGATGCTCGCAGCGAAGTTTTTAATTTCCGTACTGTTTTTGATAGCGGTCTCGAGATCGGCCCCTGCGAATGGTTTCGCGGCTCGGTCCGCCGCCCTTTCTTTATCGGGATATATAGTCGGCATGATTTCGGCTATGAGTTTATGTTTTTTAAGAAATTTGGGCGCTGTTTTAGGTATCGAGAGAAGTTTGTTGTAAAACACTTTTTTAATTATCCATTCGCGGAACTGCTGTTCCTTTGGAAGCACGGTGTTGAGCATTCCGAAAAGTATGTTGGTGCAGTTGTTTTCGAAAAGATCATAACGCTCCATGCCGCGCTCTTCGAGCGATTCTTCGATAGCTTTGACCAGCAGGCCTTTCTTCTGTCCGGCGTCGAGGTTCAGCCTGTAAGGAATGAGCCTGCTGCCGTTTATGGCGCAGATCTGCAGGTAGTCTTCCTTCGATAAAAGCAGGTACACGGTGCTGAAACTGCCTGTAAAACTGTAACTTTCGCCCTGCTTCTGGCGGGCTTCCATCGACATTATGAAACCGTATGATTTTTCGCCGTATTCAGTTACGACCGGGTGCGTTTCGTCGAATTCGAACATGAAGAAACTGTGGCCGGCGATCCACTCGGGCGCGAAAGGTTTTATCACGAAGTACGCTTCTTTAACGAAATTGGCGTTGAGCGTGACCGTGCGCCATTTAGGAAGCGTCTGGTCTTCGTCTCCGCCGCCGTCGCCGGTGAAACCCCATCTGACGTTGGCGATCTTGTATATGCCGTCATTTTTAGCCACCAGAGCGGCTATGCGCTGTCTTTTTTTCCATATGATTTCGCCGGTGATGAGTTTGTTTTCTTTTTCATCGGCCGCATCGATATCGAGGCGCTTTTTGAAAAGGTCGGTGATGAAGGTTTTAGTCGTGCCTATGAATCCTTTTTTGCCATCGCCGTCGAATTCTTTGAGATCTGTCATCGCTTTTCTGTATTTGACGGCGGAAGTGATCTGCGAGAATTTAGCGGGTATTTTAGTGAACGGATTTTTCCATGAAAGATTCTGATAATTTTCTTTTTTATTGAGCGCGTTGTCTCTTGCGTTCACCGCGCCGGCGGCGTATTCCGCCCGTTTTTTAAGGTAATGTATAGTTTCCATCGCTTTTTTAGCGTTTTCGCGCATTGGATTCAAGGCGTCGGCGATGACCGCGTTGAACAGCTTTTCAGCGCTGCTGTAGTTATTTTTGATCATATAAGCGTTGGCGAGTTCGAATTTGGCGCGGCCCGCTTCATCGGGATTTTTAGAATTTCCGGCTATTTTTTCAAGAGTCGCGATCACAGAGTCGAGTCTGGAATTATCGCCCGAGTGAAGTTCTATTATGGCTTTTTCAAGGGGCGTCGCAGCCGCTGCTGAAGCGGATGAAACTATGCCTGCCTGTATATCAGCTGCTGTAGATGATTCGGACGCTTCAGCTCTTTGCCCGGCGTTTGATAAGGTCGAGCCGTTTCCGGCCAGTTTTTTGTAAACTTCGAGGTCTTCTTTGTATTTTTCAGAATATCTTTTGATGATTTCGTCGCCAAGATTGTTTTCTACGGCGTTTTTTAGTTCATTATAACTTTTCAGATATTTTTCATAAGCCGCGCGTACGGTTGAATCGCTTTCGGCAAAAGACGCATTTACGGTTATAAACATGAAAACAAATAAAATCGAAAGTACGGCGTTAAGGCGGCTCGAGTAGTTTTTACGCATAATATCATCACCTTTTTATAAAAAATAAATAAATTTCAATGTTTTCAGTACTTCAAGCTTCGGTAATTTTAGTAATTATTATTATCTAAAAATCTTTCATTATTCAGGTAAAATAAATTTAATATATCAATTATAAGAAAATAAAAAGAAGCTGTCAAGTTTTGCCGTTTTTATTTGCGTTTATTTAATAGTGTTTAATTTCACAACATTATTAAAAATTGCCTTTGAAAACTGTAGTTTTTCCCATTATACCAGCGGGCATGATTATAGATATTTCTTATTGTTAAATTTGCGGAATTAAAATTTATATTTTATAAGAGCCGTTTTAGTGTTTTTTCGTTATAATTTAATCTCGACGAATTCAGGCCAGTATATATCGGGGTTATTGATCGGGTCGGCGACGTCGGCTGAATTTGTAAAATATACCACGACCAGGCGTTTTTCATTACAAAGCGCTTTGACGGCTTTAGCCGAGTAGGTGAATATATTTTTGGTGATTCCGTTTTCGGGGCAGCTGTAAATTATTTCGGCCGGATTATTGACGGTGAAAACAGGTGTATCGGAAGTCCTCATGACTATATATGGTCCCATGCTGTTCAAAGTATAAACAATCCTGAACTTGCCGGATACCTGATCAAATATTACGCTGAACTCGTTAGAGATGCCATCAAACAGAGGTGACGGCATTTTATTTTTAACAAAGCGGCCGTTCGAGTAAAATTCCCAGGCGTTGTAATTCTCAAAAGCCGGTTCTTCAACGCGGGCCATGACAAGTGATTTTGAGCTTTTGAATGAATAAACTCCGTATATGTAGATGTAACCTTCATGCTTTACGACGGACGAGCCCCAGATCAGATACGAGTTCTTTCCGAATTTAGCGGGTTCAACCTTATAATTTTTTTTATTCCACATTTTGACCGGAAGTTCCGGATTATCGATCTTGAATATATAATTGCCGCATTCTTTGAATCCGAACGCGTCGTTTGCTTTGGTCACTTCGACCTGCGCTGCGAAGCAGTATAATTTTCCATTCGACAAAAAGCCGTCGAGCGGCCAGAAGTATTTATTTTTATCTTCATTTTCGAGCAGCGGGCACAGCGGCGGTTCAAGGAAAAACTGCGCGCCGTATCTGATCGTGCCGTCCGGGCCGGGGCTGTGGTAAAACATCGCGGCCGAGTTGTGCGGCATTCCTGTAAGTTCGCGCCTGCCGCCGCTGATCGTGCCCGTGAGCGTGTCGCCGAATATTACAAGCGACTTATATTCGGAAAATGGAATGTTATAGAACCCGTCGCCGCCCAGAAATCCCCTCTGGCGGCGGAAGGCCGAATTCAGATCGGCGAGTTTTTTAGATTCGAAATTGCCGGCGGCGTTCGATGCGCCGCAAAATAAAAAGATGATAAATAAACTGAAAGTAAAAGCAAGAAAAATGAATATGAACTTACCGAATTTTTGATAAAGCCGCTTTGAACAAGGCGGCCGGCGGACGAAAAATTTTTGAATTATATTTTCCGCGCCATTATTTACATTTGTGTATTCCATCAAAACGCTCCCTGTTCTTATATCCCGAAAATATAGTACACAAATTCAGTTTTTTATGCAATATTATTTTTAATTTTTTTTGAAAATATCTATTAAATTTTGATTTTTTTTATCATATTTTTATCAACTTACTGCGCCAGTAAGACTCTTAGTCCAACGTTATACACTCCATAAATGCTTCCGACCGCCTGTGTCGCTTCATCGAGGCTGTATGATCTTGACGCCGAACGGCAGTATTTGGCGTCAACGTAAAAATTTCCGCCCCTTATGACATGCGAAGAATAAGTGCCGTAGCCGGTTTCACCTGTCGGATCGGACGCGGCATCGGACGTGTACGAAGCCCCGGCGTACATATCGGAGCAGAATTCGCCCACATTGCCGAGCATGTCGTAGAGGCCGAAGGCGTTGGGGGTTTTCTGGCCGACGGGATGCGCCGTCATTGTGCCCGTGGTTGAGTCTGTCTTTGAATTACCCGAATACCATCCGCAGGCGCTCATGGGGTCGGCGGCCGTCAGATAATACGGCGTGGTAGTGCCGGCGCGGCAGGCGTATTCCCACTGCGCCTCGGTGGGTAACTTGAAAGTGCCGTATCCAAGGGATTTAGCATTCAATTTTGAAATAAATGAAAAGCAGTCGCTTGAATTTATTTTATGCACCGGATAGCTGTCGCCGATGCCGTAGCCGGCCGGTGACGGATTCGAGCCCATGATGGCGATCCACTGCTTCTGAGTGACCTCGTATTTTCCCAGATAAAAATCTTTTGTGAGAGTGACCTGATGCTGGGGTTTTTCATATATAGAACTCATCGTGTCGCTGTCGGGACTGCCCATCGTGAATGTTGCGGCCTTGATATTAATAAATTCCATAGTAACCCCGCCGCCGATGTCGATGACAAGACTTTGTGCGCCTGAAGTGATATCTATTGAAACTTCCGCCGTTTTCAAAATGTCTTTATCGGTATAGTTTGCAATAAGAACGGCCTTTGCGGAGGTTGAAGGCGCGCTGTATAGGCCTGCGCTTATACTGCCTCCGCCGGATTTAACTTCCCATTGGGGCGAAACCTGTTCGCTGGTGTTATTATAGTAAACGGCCGATGCGGCGAAAAAGCTCAAATCGAGAGTGCCTCCCGAATTTAAAGAGGCCGATGCCGGAGTTACTGACAGGCTCTTTAGTTTTTTTACGAAATTCAAAATATCTTTAGACGTTTCCCTGAGCGCGGTATTGTGCGTGGCCGAGTGTTTTGCGTTATCGCTGGTATAGTATTCGTAGTCTTTATTAATAAGTGAAAAGCCGCTTTTGTTTTTAAAATTTTCGCACTGCGAATAGGGATATTTGTCGGTTTTGTAAAAGCTGTTGAAATCTATCGACTCGACGTCGACGAATTCATCGTGATTATCTATCATAGCGTAATAGCTGGTATTTAAATAATCCCTTCCGGCGATATATTTATTAAGGCTGGCCAGAAAATTAGAATTATCGTACTTATCGCCTATAAGTTGTAAAAAACCCACGGGCCAGTTATCTAAATTCGATGAAAAATAAAACCCGCCCATAGTTAAATCTGAAATTTTAGTTAATCCGAATTTTTGATAAAGCCGCGCCGCGTCGAAAAATCCGGAGTTAAGATATTCCTGCCATTCGCTGAGATTTTTGCTGCCCATTTTGCCGCCGCGATTCGGGGTCGATAAAAACACTACCTTTTCGATAAGATTCGACTTGCCGTTGGCCGCCAAATAATTAAGAGCCCACCTTGTGACCAGCCCGCCCATGCTGTGGCACACTATTGTAAGAGGCATATCGCTGTTGGTGAGCGCCATTATTCTCTGGGCGAGCGTAACGCCATTGTCAAAATTAGATTCCCAGTATTTATAGTTGAAAGTGAGAACGTTATATCCGTTTTCCGTCAAAAAATCCTTGAGCGGTTTATCAGAGGCGCCCAGGAGCCTGGTCTGTGAAAATATTCCGTGTATCACCAGAACGTTCTGTTTGCCGGCGTCAAGGCTTCCCATTATCAATCCTGGATCTTCGGTATTGAAAGCATCGTCGAGCGCTTTAACCGTACCGGCGATTCCATTGCGAATGCTGACTACGATAGAAGCGAGCTCAAACCTTTCGACTATTATCACTTCGCGGTCGGGGGCGGCCGAAGCTGAAGAGGAAGCCGCTGCCTGCGGTTTAAAAAGCGACGGATCTATTTCTATTCTGAATTTATCGCCCGTAACGCGGCCTGCAAGGTATTTAACGTCTTTTCCGTTATAACAGGTTATTAAGAGTCTCGAACTGTCCGCCCCGAGCCTGCTTGCGGGAATATCAAAATATACCGGCCCCGAAAAAGAAACAGCCCCGCCCTGTGAAGATTTAGCCGTGACGAGCAGATCCGGCATTAAATTAGTCAATTTACTCTGATCTATGCCTGCTTTTGCCGGCACCGCCGATTCCGCTTTTCCAATTGTCACCACGGCGCCGGCCGGAAGAGTATTCGCCGGTATCGTTAAGCTGCAAGCTACGTCGGTAGAAAGTCCGCCGGTGTTCACGCTTACGGAGGTGTCGGCTGCCGGCTGCGTAATAGTGCTTTCGGTCAGAACCGAGTATGTTATCTGTGTTCCGCCGGATATGCCGAGTTTTAAAAGCGCGCTGACCGAAACTCCGTTTTCGGTGTAGGACGCCCGCAGCACGTCGTTTTCGCTCGTCGCCTGCACGGTGTATTTACCGCTTGCGAGCGATCCGGAGCCGATCAAAACATCCCACGACGGCGTAACGGCCTTGTTGGTGCCGTTGGAATACTTCGCAGTGGCCGTTATCAATGAAAGATCATACGCCGTGCCAGTAGTCGCGGTATCTGAAGTTTTTGACAGAGTCAGCTCCGTCATGGAATTTGAAATAGTCGATGTGAGTCTGTAGATTCCGAAATCGGTAAAGTAGGCCGAAAAATTCGACTGATTGCTCTGGTTGGTCAAAATGATTCCGGCGTCGATCGCGGCGGGAAGGACCATAGTAATCTCGCCGACCTTCGTCCATTCGCTGACATTGGGATCTCTTTCATACCCGCTGAATTTATTGCCGACGCGTTCGAGCTTTAAATATATGTCGTGCAGGTCTATAAAAGTGGATCCGACTATGCTTTGAGTGGTGAGAGAAACCATTTTAATTCCGCTGGTGTATCCATACTCGAGCCTTAGTTTGGATGTGGCGAGACCGGCGCCGGCGGCGGTCGGATCTTCGACTACGAGGCCTAAACCGTTGTATTGCGCGACGAAAGGATTCGGAAATCCCCTGACGTACATCACGAAATCGCCGGTGATCGATTTAGTGTAGCGCGGCGCGTTATAATTGTAAATTTCGTTGAGTGCCTTGTTGGACGGTACCGTGATATCGATCCTGTTTGTTGATTCGAGCTTGACCGTGGCGCTGTCCGGGTCGGTCCACTTCCAGGGCAGAGAGTCAGCTATATTTTCGGCATCCTGCGTGTACGAACCGCTCTGGACTAAAATAGTGAGATCGGCCGTCTTTGTAGTTCCGCCCTCGGTATATGCAGCGGTGAGGACCACTGTCGCGGCCGCGTTTGGCGCCGTGTAAACGGTTCCGGCGAGAGAGCCGCCGCCTGATTTAAGCGTCCAGGAGGCAGTGACGGCTGTCGATGTCGCGTCCGTATAAACGGCGTTTACTGTCACGGCGGAAGCCAGATCGATCGAAGCAGAAAGCGCCGCCGTGATAGAAGGCCTTGAAAGTGTTATCATGCCGATCGACTTCACTACGGGCGTTATCGGCGCCTGACCGCCGACGATAACGGTTCCGGCGTCGTAATTAAGCGTGGTATCGCCCGTCACGTTGATGAAATACGCCTGTTCGGCGGTTATCGCCGGATCGATGCCGTCGAGTAATTCGACGACGCCCGCTGAATTTCTGACAACCTGCAAGAATACGCCCGCGGCGGCGTTCCATTTATACATGCCCTTAATTATTGAGTAACCGTTCATCAACGAGCTAAATGTGGTCGAAGTAACTGGTTTGGAGAACCCTACAAGATTAAAACCTGATTTAAGCGTGATATCGCCGACGGTACCGGCTGCGATCCCGGAAGTATTGAGATAGGCTTCCATGCTGGCTTTAACTATATAACCTTTGCCCGGTGCGATCGATGAAAGCGCGCCGTCGGTGGCGCTTATGAAACTTCCGGCCGCCGCGCTATAAGAATAAATATCCGTAATTTTAGTATTGAGTTCCATCAGCTTTTGCGGTGAAAGATAAGACTGCAGCGTGAAGCTGACGAAGTTGAATCCGGCCTTGAGAGTGATGGTCTGCGACGCCGAAGTCTGCGTCCATCCGTTCGTATAAACTGAAAACAATAAAACCGGAAATACAAATAAAAACAACGCAACCGTCGATATTTTTTTGCTCATTGCAGATTCTCCCCGCCGAAAGGCCTTATAAAATTTATATAAAACATCATTGAAATCAATAACATAATAAATTAAGCATATTCTTTATGATCATACTAATACTAACGCATTTACCATTGGATTAAACGTTAACGTAAAAAATTTATAACCCGGTTAAAAATACTAACACAATTTTATTAATAATGCAAGAAAGTTAATGGTTAAGATGATGAAGAAAGATGAGGAATAAATTATAATGGAAAAATTGATTTAGCATAACAAAACATATTGAAATAATTTTACACTAAAGTCAGGTTAACAAGTAAAAATGATAAAAATATAACAAGTTGTCAATATAGAATTTGACCGGGCCAGTTACCGAAAATTATAATGGTAACAAATTATTATACCAAAAATACGTCTGCAAAAATCTGCAAAAATTGTCTTGATTATTTATAAATATTAGCCCCCGCCCCCCACGAGGTTTTATGTTTCAAACATCACAACACTCGGCTCGCAGTCTTCCAGACTGCAGAGCCGAGTGTAAAAAAGGTCAATCAATTTAATAAACTAAAAAAAAGATAAAAAAGTCGTGACAAAACAGAAAAAAAAGTATATAATATATGAAACTATTTTTAAATAAGGATAAAGTTAATGAAATACCCTTTATACAAACTTGATGATATGCAGTTTGAAAATCTCGTTGCTCTAATTTGTGAAAAAATTTTAGGTACTGGAACAATAGTTTTTTCCACTGGCAAAGATGGCGGCCGAGATGCAAAGTTTAAAGGGACGGCGAATAAATTTCCTAGTGAATCGTCACCATGGTCTGGAAGCTTCATTATTCAAGCCAAACATACTACTAAACCAATTTCTAGTTGTTCAGACAGCGATTTTCAAACAATTGTGTCCAAAGAAATCCCTAAGATTAGAGAACTTAAACAAAAATCAAAAATTGATTATTATATTTTATTTACAAATAGAAAACTATCTGGCATTCAAGACGAGAAATTAGAAGATAATATATACAAAAATACGAATATCCCAAGTGTTGTATTGGCAGAAGAGAAATTACAGTTATTTCTTCTACAACACCCAGAAATTTCAAGATTATTAAATTTAAACAAATTATTAATACCATTAGAATTTTTTGAAGAAGATATTAAAAATACCATTAGTGCATTTTCTGCAGCAAATATTAAAACATCAAAGGCTGAATTATTCAGAATTCAATCGGAATTTCAAAAAATACCGATTGAGGAAAAAAATAAATTAAATAAACTTGGCGAAGAATATTTCAATGAACTTTTCAAAAGATCATATGTGGAATTTGTCAAAATTAAACAATTTCTCGAAAATCCAATTAATAAAAATTATAAAGATAAATATAATAATACCGTAAATGATATTCAAGAAGAAATAATTATTAAAAGAGATGAGTATCATAATTTTGAAGAAATATTACATCATTTATATAAATTTATTTTAAGCAACCTAGACGAATCGCTTCTCAAGCATAGAAATTTAATTAGAGTGTTTTTACATTATATGTATTATCATTGCGATATAGGTAAAAAGGTGCCAAATGCTAATTCTTGATAACAACTCAAATCCAAAATTTTCAATAATGTATATATCGAGTTTAATTTTAAAGCAATTAAAAGAAACCCAAGTTATATCATTTGATCAATTGAAATTAATCATTTCGAGTTCCTTATGTTATAATGTAAATGATCTATTTATTTACTCATTGTCATTTTTATTTATCTTGGGAAAAATTGAATATTTATCAAATAAGGATGAAATTAAGCTGATATCATGAAGATTACAAGAGTTTATGCTAACAAGCAATTTAAAAATATCAAGTTTAATGATAATTTTAATGTTATCTTAGCTGAAATATTTGATAAAACTAAGACTGAAAAAGATACCCATAACTTAGGAAAAACTGCACTTATTTCTGTTATTGATTTTTTATTATTAAGCAAAAGTAACAAAAAATCTTTTTTAAATAAAGGAATTTTTAAGGGGCAGATATTTTATATTGAAATTAAACTCAATAACGGAAAATTTCTTGTTATAAAGCGTGGGACAGATAACCCGAGCAAAATTTCATTTAAACTTAATGACAATGAAATGAAAGATTTTATAACAGATATAACATGGGATTTTGCTGATTTACCATTCGAGGAATCTCGTGAAAAACTTAATTCATTTCTTGATTTTAATATTTTGCCAAAATGGTCATATAGAAAACCATTAAATTATTTTTTGCGTACGCAACAAGACTATCGAGATGTATTTAAATTAGAAAAATATAAGGGAAAAGACATTGACTGGAAGCCATTTGTATTTAATATACTTGGGTTTGATTGTGAATTAATAGAGAAAAAATATTCATTGGAAGTAGAATATAATAATAACGTTAATAGATTAGAAACTTTACAAAGAGATGCTAATATTGATTATCGTGAAAAAGATAAAATTCAAGGATTGCTAGATTTAAAAATTGAAAAACATAAAAATATTGTTGAAAGCATTGATAAATTTAATTTTTTCTCCGTCGATCAAAAATTAAACAGTGAATTAGTTGAACAAGTTGACGCTAGAATTCAAGATTTAAATACATATAGATATAGCTTGAAATATGATATTGAAAAAATCGAAAAATCACTTATAAATTCTGCTGATAATATTAACTTAGAGGAAATAAAAAAAATTTACTCAGATGTTGAAATTTACTTTCCGGAAAGTATTATAAAAAATTATGAGCAGCTAATTGATTTCAATTTATCTTTAACTGCTGAAAGAAATAAGTATTTGAAAGACAATTATAGCGAACTTAATAAAGAGTTGCTTGATGTCGAGGATGAATTATTAAGTTTAGAAAATAAAAAAGAATATATTTTTTCTTATTTAACCGAAATTGATTCATATGGTAAATTCAAGGAAAATCAAAAGCATTTATCAAAAATTGAATCTGAAATTTTATTTTTAATAGATGAGCCCACTCTAAAAAGGTCAAA
>DIVV01000149.1 GCA_002423385.1 bacterium UBP16_UBA6123 | reverse complement strand
TCTCTTTTCCCCCATTGCCCCCTTTTCTCTCCCAAAATATTTTTGGACAGTCGTCATCCGTTCTGCCATGACTGAAAACTCCTTTCAAAATTCCTTCAATTCTCCTGTTTTTCCAACTCACTATCCACTATCTCTAATCTCTGTCTCTATTCTCTATTCTCTATTCTCTATTCTCTATTCTAATCTCTGTTTTCTGTTCTCTGTTCTCTGTTTTCTGTTGCCATAAACTTTTTTCCTGCCGGTTTTTAGTTTTGCCTACGCGCGCGGCCCGCGCGCGTAGGCGTGGCTATTTACGCACTGCCGGAACTTAATGTTTCGGCTCACGGTAATGCTCTATAGCAACTCTATTTTTATTATACCCCTGCAAATTATTACTAATTTGATTAGACTAATAAGTCTCGATTTTCCTCAATTTTTACCGCGAGCCGTTCGGCCAAGTCGCATTAAAGCCGTTATTGCTCCGCAGGCGCGTGCACGCACGCGCCTGCAAACAAGCAAGCTGGCAGGAACAAATATAAAGGCAAGATAAAAGAAAAGAAATTAAAAGAAATTAAAAGAAAAGAAATTAAAAAAAATTAAAAGAAAAGAAAAGAAAAAGCTATCGATAAACTAACAATAAAGCGTCAGGCAATTTGCAGAATGAGGGAGGGTTTAAGGGAGGGAGAAAGGGTTGCTAACCTTTTCTCCCTCCCTTTTTTAAAAATTATTTTTAAAAATTTATTTTATAAGTATAAAACACGAAGGGCTAGTAATAATATATTAAAGTTCGATGCCGTAATCGATATTTTTTAAAACGGTTAAAAATTCTTCTTTATCGGCGCCTTCATAGACGGGTGAATTGATCGTAAGTTTATTTTTATCCAGATTGAAGCTGAAATTAAATTTATTAAAATCGTAAATTCTGTTAGGCACGATATCTTTTTTAGAAATAATGTCAAGGCGGCTCAAATTTAAAAATCTTCCATTTTTCATATTTACCGTACCGCTTATACCGTCCGGTTTATTTCCTGCGTTAAATGCGCTTTTGAATTTGACATCGAGCATTCCCTGGGCGTACTTAGCCGTGCGGGGGTTTTGATTGTAAATATCGTTCAAATTAATATTTTCAGCGTCAAAGTTTAAAGAGCTTGATAGCGAAGAGCTGGCAAAGTCGGATTTGAAATCGAGGCGCGCGTCGCCGGCGAGAAGTTTTAATTTGCATATTCCGTTAATAATAGTGTTCTGGACGGTGAAGTAGGCGTTTAAATCGGTCAGTTTAATGAATAATTCGACGTATTTATTGTCAAAATATCTAACGACGCCTTCGCTGATGCTAAAATTGCCGGTAATGACTTTTTTTTGTGAAAGATGTATGTCTCCGTTTAGATTGCCTGCTATCGAAACTGGAATAGAGCGGTATAAAAACGATAAAAGCAGTATTTTTGAAGCGCCGCGCAGTTTGAAGTCGAAGTTATTCAATTCAAAGGCGCCGGTGGCGGTATCGTAATCGAATACTATTCCGCCTTCGACGCTTTCGATATTAACGCTGAAGGGGAGCGGGTATAAAGAAATATCGGGATAGCTTAATTTGAGGCTGAGTTCGTTGGAAACCCTTACGCTGTCGATAGAACTGATTTTAAGCTCCAATTTAGATTTATTTTGCGCCTGTATGCGTGATATGAAATTTAAAAATTCGTAAGATGATTTGCCGGCGATAATTTCGGAGAAGTCGATATTATGTATTTTAACGTTGAAAAAATAATTTTTAAGCGATTTTTTTGAAAACGAGGCCGTGAAAAAGAACGGCACGTTGCCTATAAAACCGTAAGAATCGCTGAATTCGATACTTTCGTCGTTAATGGTAAAGTTGCCGCCGGCATCGCTTATTTCGATTACTTCGTTTTTAATAGGCAGTGTTAATTTGCATTTCGAAAAAATTCCGCTGCCCTTAAAGTTGCCGCTGGAAGATAATTTAAGCGTAATGCCCAATCTCCCTTCGCTTGCCGACGAAATTAATTTTTCGATTTCATTTTCGTTGAATATCATATATTCTTTAACTTCGGTTACAGGGATTTCGGAGAAATTAATGCTGAGTTCGCCGCCGTCCCTTATTTGCGCTATATCGCATACGCCGTTGATGCTGACTTTTGAACTCATTAAACTGCCGGCTATATCGTTGAATGAAATTTTAGAGTTTATAAAATTAAGTTTTCCGCTGATATTATTAATATTTTTATATCCGGCGTCGCCCTGCAGCATTGCGTTTGACAGGTTCAATTCGGCGTAGGTCTCGGGATTTTCAATTCCGCCTTCGATTTTAATAAAGATTTTTGCGTAGCCGGACGGTGAATAGTGGGTTAAAAAGTTTTTAAACTTAGAAAAAATATTAGAAAAATAAGAAAGATCGAATTTAGAAGACAGGAATTCGATCGCCAGCGTTCTGGACTTGAAGTCGATGTAGCCGCTAAGTCGCGACGATAAAACGGCTTTATCTGAAAACGCGGGCGATGAAGAAACTGCCGGTTTAATAATTTCTTCGATTATAAGTCTGTTATTATTGACCCTGAATATAAAATCGGCGTTTAAAAAAATTTTAAAAGGCTGATAAATAAATGAAAAATTAAGGGCGCGTCCGTTTAAATTGTAAAAAGACGAGAAATCTGAAAGGTCGGTTTTGTCAGTTTTAAAAGTCAGGTCGATTTCAGCCGTGTTTAAGTCGAAGTATTTTGAATTCAATCTGGTTTTGAATAATTCAAGCGGCAGGGAGCGCGACGAGAAAAGGTAACCGTCAGATACGGCGGTAAGATTGATTTCGGAAGAAGTCTGGTCGGAAGCCAGGCTGCCCGAGGCTGATATTAAACGATTTTCGTCGTTTATTATATTATAGGAGGCGTTAAACTTCTTTGTTATAAACGGTCTGTCGAATGAAAATTTATAAAAATTATCGCATTCGAATCGAGATTCTATCGAGATTTTAACGTCGTCAGCTTTAACGCCCGATTTATTTAAGCGCGCTATTAAGGCGTCGATTAGTTTTTCTTTGTGGTTATAGGCTGCCGCGCTCGAATTACCGGAGATTTTAATTGCCGCGCCGCAGTTGGTTAAATTGAGCAGATTACGGGACGGATTGAAATTTAACTCTAATTCATCGATTGATATGGCGGTTTTATCGGATAAAGTAATGAGCGTATTATTTAATTTGATAAGGCCGTTATAATTGTAAGCGGATTTTGCGGAGCTGAAAGCGGTTTTTAAATCGGCTGAAAGACCGCTTAAACGATGAATAAAAAAGAGAAATATTAAAAAAAACGCCGATAAAATTATTAATGTAAAAATTACGGCGCGTTGCTTTAATACATTGTTTAAATTAAATTCTTTAATCATAGCGATAAAATATATCAGTAAAATTATTAATTGTCAATTTATTATTTTTATGATATAATTAATTTTATTATGATTACATCTGCTAACGGTCCGCTGAATAATTTAATTAATTACGCCCTTAATTCGAGTAACGGAGTTTATAAGAAGGCGCTTACCCATATAATAGCCTGTCAGTGCGCCATAGTAAGTTTCGATTTCGACAGGGTGATAAGTTCGGTCGAAAACATAAGGGCATTAAGGGGCGGCGATGAAGAATGCGCCCGGCTCCTTGGCGACGTCGATATAATAATAAGCGATAAAGAATGGACTTATTCTCAGTACAAGCAAAAGAGCCTGCTGTCTAAAATCAACCGTTATTTCGAATTTTGCTATGAAAACGTATCGCTTGATTTAAGCGATGAAAAAATGGCCGCGCTTTATCTCGAATTCGTTAAAAGCCGTCTGGAAATGGAGTTCGGTTTTTCTTATCTGGCGCTTGCGCGTTACTATATGGCCGCGGCTAAATATGAAACCGTTTTCGGCATTATCGAAACCGTTATAAATAAATTTCCTGATTCTAAATACGAGTATCTGGCGCTTTGTGATCTGCTTGAAATATATAAAATGGAGTATCAATCGCTCGAGCGAAGTAATGAAGATTTCGGGCCGATTATCGAAAAAATCGTTCAAATCCTTCTTTATATACTTAAAAGCTATTCATACCAGCCCCGCTCATTTTATACGATAATTAAATTCGCTTTTATAGTTTTCAAATACGAGCGCGGCGTTACTTCACTTTCGTTTTATGAAAAACTTTGCGAAACATACGGCGAGGCGATTTACGAAGAAGAAATCAAGCTGGAGTTCGTAAATTACTACATAGGCCGTTCTAAATTCAAAGAGGCTATAGCCTATCTTAACGAGTATGAAAATATTTTTAATAAAACGACGCGTAAAAATATAATAAATCTTTATAAATTTGAGTGCTATATTTGCCTCAAAGACTCTATTAATGCTCAAAATATATATAAAGCGGTCGATGAAAAAAGTTTTAACGAAAACAACGATGCCCTCATTAAACTTTACCATCTTGTAGCTAAATTTGCCATAATACTCGAAGATGCCGGCTGCCTTTTAGATGCGATTTCAGTTTATGAAAAAATATATAAAAATATACCGCTTAAAAAACTTAAAGAAGAAGCGCTTTATAAATTAGTAACTCTCAATATCAACTACTACTTTAACAACAAAGAAAAGATGTCCGACGAAATCAAGAATATCGCGCGCGGTTATTGCGTAAGTTTTATGAGTAAATATTCAAAATCGCCGAGAGCTGATGAAATTAAACTTATTTACGACGGATTGAATATAAATTCGAATTTGAAATCCGATTTTGTTATGCCTTCCGCCGCTGCCGCGGTCCCGAAGGAACCTTTAAATTCTCAGCAGCCTCGCGCGGCCGCTGCCGATGTTAAAACGATAGCCGAAATTAAAACGGGCGGTGCGATCAAGGCGGTTGGCGGCGATAAATCTTTGCCGCAGAGCGCCTCGAATTTAAATAATAAAATTAAAGCGGTTGAAACGCCCGATAAAAATGTATCCGCTGCCGCTGCCAGCTCCTTATTCACGTCAGCGCCCGTGTCAGCGTCAGCGCCCTCATTATCGTCTGATAGCGCCGATAAACGAATGAATAAAAATAAATCCGATGTGCTCGATGCGCGCCCGGCGGCAAAGTCGGCTGCCGAAAAAAAACAACCTGCGAATTCCTCGAAATCCGCGGATTCTACGCATGTTATCGAAGCCAGACATGCCGCGAATAAACCGGACGGCGCGCTGGTTTCTTCAGACGCGGTAAAAATAGACTCAGCCCTTGTCGAACGCGCTTTAAAACCCGAAGGATTCGACTATATTAAATTTATATTATATTCTTCGATAACGGCGGTTTATATATACGTCTTCCTGGCCCTGCAATCCGCTTCCATTACCGTTTTTTATTCTAAAATGCTTTTGAGTTATTTTCCGGTTCTCGCGCTTACCGGTTTTTTGCTTTTCTCGTTATTTAAAAAAATGAAGATATTTGGGTGATTTATTATGCACAATGAAAATATAATCAGAAAATATATTGAAATGGCTCTAGATGAAGATCTTGCGGCTAACGGCGATATTACCACCGATTCGATAATCGCCGAAGATAGCGTGTCACAGGCCGTTGCACTTTTTAAATCGAACGGCGTTCTTGCGGGCGTCGATTTTGCCCTCCTGACTTTTGAAATACTCTCCCGCGCTAAAAATTGCGATAATATCGAAGTATTATTTAAAACCGAAGACGGAGCGACTATTAAAAAAGGCGAAACGGTTTTAAAAATTAGCGGCCCGACGCGTCTGATATTAACGGCCGAGCGCACTTTTTTAAATATTTTACAGCGCATGAGCGGCATAGCCACCGCGGCGCGAAAAATAGCGGCTGCCGTTAAGGGATTTAAAGCTAAAATAGTCGATACTCGCAAAACTACGCCGAATTTCCGCATATTCGAAAAAGCGGCGGTGCGTATCGGCGGGGCATTTAATCACCGATTCGGGCTTTTTGACGGCGTGCTCATCAAAGACAATCATATAGAAGCGGCCGGCTCTATCGCCGAGGCCGTCGAAAGAGCCCGCGCGAATGCCCATCACCTTATGAAAATGGAAGTCGAGACTAAAAATTTAGACGAGGTCGCTTCGGCGCTGGAGGCTGGCGCCGACGTGATTATGCTTGATAATATGAGCGCGGCCGAAATGAAAAAAGCGGTTGAATTAATCGCCGGCCGGGCCTTATGCGAAGCTTCGGGCGGTATCGATGAAAATAGCGCCGCCGCCGCTGCCGCATGCGGCGTCGATCTTATATCATCAGGAGCTATAACGCATTCGGCGCTTCCTATGGATATCAGTCTTAAAATAATTAAGACGGCCCGCCGTGAAGATAAGGGACGCATCAGCGATGAGCAGTAATTCAGTCGTAAGCCTCCAGACCTCGAAAAAAATATTGATTTTTTTATATGTGATATGTATCTTTATTTTTTTATTTATATCATTGTTCTTTTTGCACTTAAAAAGCGAAAACTATAAAAATAATCTCGACGCCGAATTAATCACGGCCCTTAATCGCGCTAAAGATTTAAAAATCACCTACGATAATTTAGAAGGCGATGTTTTATCTAAACTCGAAATTTACGCCTTAAACGCTAAAAGACAGCCGCAGCCGCCGCTGGGCGAAGGCGTGCATTGTTTTTTTTCTTCTAATAAGGCGTGCGTGTCGATTTATCCGCTTTCAAATATCATGAGTTATTTATCGCGCAGTGATATTCCGGTTTCGCTTAATTTATACGCCAACAGGCTCGTGATTAACGGTGAAACTACTGAAATCAGCGTTATCGCAAACACTTTTAAAATTACGCATTACTATCGCGCGGCGCTTATAAAAGCCGGTTACGAAACCGTTTTCGATTTAGCTTCTAAATATGTCAAAACCGCTCATGGCCGCCAAATTTTAGTTAAGGGCGCGGCCGAAATCAAAGAGGGCCTCGATAAACTTAACGGCTCGCTCACGGCGCGCGGCGTCGCGATTGCCATACCCGGCAAGCAGCCCGGCACTGCGCTGTCTTATTATCCCTCAGACGCCGATATGCGCTTTAATTACGATGCGGCCGAAAGCCGGCTCGATTTTTCGGGCTCGGCGTTTAAGTTCGGATCATGCGAGGTTAATATAACGAATTTATTATATAGTTTTGCCGGCGGCCGAATCGATGCGGCGCTGGTTATAAGCGGATTAAATACGGCCGATATTTTCCGCGCCTTTCCAGTTTCAAAACTTTTAGTTATGAGCGAAAGCGCCGAAATAGAGTTTAAATACAGCGGAGATATTTCAGATTTGCGGTGCGGCTCGCTTACCGCCCGCGTTTTATTTACCCGCGCCCGGCTTCTCGAGTATAACACTGAAGATAATCGAGTGTTTACGGATGTCGGCGCAGGCGATTTCGTGACTTCGCTCGGACTCGGTCCCGAGCTTGTCGCTCCCGCCGATACTATCGAGGCTTTGATCGTTCTTAAAGACCGTGAAATTATAATTGAAAAACTTAAAATTAAATCGCGTAATTATTCGTTCGGCGCTTCCGCTAAAGCCGATTCGCGCGATATTCTCGACGGCGGTTTTACGCTTTCGATACCGCGCCGCGTTCTTATAAGTAATACGCTGAAAGCCGATTTTGATAACATGAAAAAAGGCCTTAAAATTTACGGCAAAATAATAGGCGATATATATAACCCGCTTATAATATACGATATGGACGGCGCCGCCATTATTAAAATTACAGAAGGCGTTATGTACGATAAGCTGAAAAATATGTTTAAAAAATAAATAAAATAAGGTGTAAAAAATGGCAAAACAATTTTTATTCGGCGACCGCTATCCTTTAGGATATAATACTCACAGCACTTTCGGCCTGAATTTAATAACTAATATCGAAAGCCAGACTGAGATTTGTATTTTTTATTATGATAAAATCGAAGATTCTTTTAAATATCAGTTCGGCTATAATATAGGCCAGAAAGAGCAAAACCCTCAAAAATATACGATGCATAAAGATAATCCCGCCATTAACGAGGCGCGGGCCGATATAAGGGATTTCAACCTTAATTACGGACGCATAAGATATATTTATAAAAAGGCTTCATTAGACGTAACTTTCGTTAAAACCGACCCTTTTAATATTTTTGTTAAAATGGAACCGTGCGATGTTGATATTAACGAAGGTTATTTTTTGCTTCTATTTAAAGGCAGCGGCGAAAAGGCCATTAAAATATCGAGAACGCTTTCTAAATCGCTTTTCGGTTTCGAGGCATACGATCATCCGGGCGGCGCAATACACGCCTATAGGGCGGAATGCCAGCTCGAAAACTACGCGGTCCTTTCCTCCGGGCTTAAAGTCGAAAATATCTTTAAAGAAGGCCGGCTTTATCTTTACGAAGATATCACCGAAGGCGATATTTTCTGCGTTATTCCCCATGTCACCACTTATTTCGGCGTATCATCCGAGCTTGAAATGAGCCAGATATCTAAAATTGAAGATTTCGATCGTATATTCGCCCAGGCTAAAAAGAAATTTTATGTAAATAATACGACTTTTACCACCAGTTATTTTAACGATATCGGAAGCGCGATCTGCGCGCCGCTATTCTGGAATATGTCATATAATCCCGCTAATAAAACAGCATTTCTTCCGGTAAGCAAGTCCTGGGTCGATATGATGGAAAATATTTTAAATATAGACCCCGCCAGGCGCGGCGGCCCTCTTATGTTTAACTGGGATACGGCTTTTAGCGCTATAATAGCTGCGCCATTTAACTCGGAGCTCGCTTCCGACCTCGTTTTAGAGTTATTGTCGTATATGAACGATTCAGGCCGGCTTCCGCAGTTCGTGATCGACGATTATATATCCGATCGCACCAATCCGCCCGTCATATTTTTAGCCGTGTGGATCGTTTATCTGTACGGTAAAGACAGGGAATTTCTGTCGGTATGTTATTATAAGCTGAAAAAATATTATAATTTTCTTAAAAATAACCGCACCAGCGTTAAGCCTTATGTGATGGCATGGGGGGCGGACGTTCGCGAAGGCTCGGGTGCGGCCGCGCATCAGCCGGTTGAAACGCCCGCCTGTGCTTCTTCTCAAAATGCCCAGCAGCAGCAACAATCGGAATCGATTCACAATAAAAGCGCCCATCACATTACTTCAAAAACCGGCGCCACTTACGAATCAGGACTCGATGACAGCCCTATGTGGGATGAATTCGGCTTTAATGAAGAAAAACTGACATTAGACGGTGGCTGTATCGATTTGACTTCGCTTTGCGGTTACGGAGCGGCCGTGATGGCGCTTATCGCCAATGAACTGAAAATGATGGAAGATTATTCTTTTTATGCGTCTGAAGCGTCTAATTTTCAGGATTCCATCGTAAATAATTTTTTCGATAAAGATAATGCCTTATTTGCAAATATACTCTCCAGTGGAGCGTTTGCTAAAACTTATACTCCGACTTCTTTTTATCCGATGCTCTTTATCAAGCTGGCTAAAAATATTAAAGAATCTTTATACGCTAAGCTCAAAGATCCCGATTATTTCGGCTCTATATTTAAAATAACCTCGCTTGCTTCTTCCGATAAAAAATTAGCGCTCGACGGCGATTACTGGCGCGGAAGAATCTGGCCGCCTTTTAACTATCTGATCTATCAGGGGCTTAAAATGCAGGGTATGTATAAAAAAGCTTATGAACTGGCGCTCGGCTCTTTAAGACAGTTTCAGTTCGAATGGCAAAAATCGGGACACGTTCACGAAAATTACAGCGCTTATACCGGTTATGGCGAAGCGCAGCCCGGCGTTTATTCTCGTTCCGCGCCTTTTTATACATGGGGTTCGCTGATGGGGCTTATATTTATGAACGAGTTTATCGAAGTGCAGATGGACGGAAAACTCCGCTTCGGCAATCTTTACTCGCTCGACGAAGTTAAAATAAATTATTTGAAGGTAGGTAAAAACCGCATCGATTTGATTTATTCGCCATCCGCTATGGAGCTTTTTGTTGACCGCGAACGTAAACTCATGATATCGCCGCGCGCCCTTGTATTCGATTACTTCGAAACGGATACCAGACTCAGCTTTAAAGTTATCGGCCGCGGCAAAACCCAGATTAAAATATCGAAACTCGGCGATTCTCTCGCGGCTTACGTGCGCGTTAATAAAGAAATCAAATGCTACGCCAACGTAGTTAGAAGCAGCCCCATCGTTTTTGAAATAGACACGGGCGAGCTTTGCGAGGATGAAAAAACCGGTGAAAATATGTCCCAGCCCGTATTAATCGAAGTCGAAAAACAGTATTCGAAATAAGCGAGGTTTTTTTCATGGCTAAAACGCCCATGATGGAGCAGTACGATCAAATAAAAGCCCGCTATCCCGATATGCTTTTATTTTTCAGGGTGGGCGATTTTTACGAGACTTTTTACGATGACGCTAAAACCGCTTCGGCGGAGTTAAATATAGTGCTGACCGCGCGCGGCCGCGAAGACGGCGACCCGATACCGCTGGCCGGCGTTCCGTATCATTCGATCGAAAATTATATATCACGATTAGTCAGACGCGGCCATAAAATAGCTATTTGCGATCAAATCGAAGATCCGAAGGAAGCTAAAGGAATCGTGCGCCGCGACGTTACGCGCGTTATTACGCCGGGTACGCTTACCGAGTCTAATTATCTCGACGAAACCAGCAACAATTATCTGGCGGCTATACATTACGAAAAAGGAATATTCGGATTTTGTTATGCCGATATTTCCACTACCGATTTTTTCGTGTCGGAATTTTATGGCGATACCGCACTGCGGCAGCTTTTAGACGAACTGGGCCGCGTCGCGCCGCCGGAAGTTTTAGTTTCTAAAGAACTTTTGGCTACGCCGGGTTTTGAGATGGATCTGCGCCGCGCCAATCCGAAAGAGTTCACTATTAATTCCTTCGAAGAAGATTATCCGCTCGATTATGCCGCCGCGCGTGAATTTTTGTGCGCCCATTTTAATCTCGCTGCGCTCGAAGGCTTCGGCCTCGACGAGTCTAATTCAAAAGTATCCGCCGCCGCCGCCTGCGCCGTTATCAAATATCTTTATCAAACTCAGAAAAATTCAGTTGCCCATATACGCAAAATCAGCGTGCGCATGGAGCGCAAATTTATGCATCTTGACGTGCAGAGCAGGCTTTCACTCGATATTATACCGTCGCTCGCCGGAGTTTTGAACTTCACTAAAACCAGCATGGGCGCGCGTCTTTTAAAATCATGGCTTGAATCGCCGCTCTGCGATATCGAAACTATCGAATGGCGGCAGAAACTTTGCGGCGAGTTTTACGCGGATACAAGGCTGCGGCGACTTTCGGCCGAATGTCTTGCGGGCATATACGATATCGAACGCATAATGTCGAGGATCGCCCTTAAAAGTTGCAATCCGCGCGATATCATCGCGTTGAAAAAATCCTTCGATGAAATAAAAAAACTTTCCACGGTTATTGACGGTTTTGCCGCCGCCGCGCCGGGACTTAAAGATTTTTTTGCCGGCCTCGCCAATTTTTCGGAACTTTGCGATCTTATCGGCCGCGCCGTCGTTGACGAACCGCCGCTTTCCGTCCGCGATGGCGGAATAATTAAAAACGGCTACGACGCCGAGCTCGATGAGATCTATAAAATATCGCGCAATAGTAAAGAATGGCTTTTGAATTTAGAACGCGAAGAGCAGAAGCGCAGCGGTATCAAGTCGCTTAAAATCAAATATAACAGGGTGTTCGGTTATTATATCGAGATAACTAAATCAAACCTTGATTCCATTCCCGATAATTATATACGTAAGCAGACTCTGGCGAACGCCGAACGCTTTTATACGCCCGAGCTTAAAGAAATGGAAAGCATGATTCTTAACGCCGACGAGCGCCAGAAAAAACTCGAATACGAACTTTTTATCAAGCTGCTCGATGAAATTTCAAAATATACCGACGCTATTTATCACGCCGCCCGCACGGTTGCCGTCATCGATACCATCATGTCTTTTGCCGAGGCCGCCGCTAAGTATAATTACGTTAAACCCGAAATTACGGACGGCGATGAAATAGAAATATGCGAGGGCCGCCACCCGGTAGTTGAAAACCGCATGAATTACATCGGTTTTATTAATAACGATACAATGCTGGGCGGTTCGAACGCGCATGTTCAAATTCTTACCGGCCCGAATATGGCCGGTAAATCCACTTATATAAGGCAGGTGGCGCTCATAACGCTTATGGCGCAAGCCGGTTCATACGTGCCGGCTAAAAAGGCGCGCATCGGCCTTTGCGACCGCATATTTACGCGCATCGGCGCTTCCGATAACCTTTCGGCCGGACAGTCCACTTTTATGGTCGAAATGATTGAAACCGCCAATATTTTAAATAACGCGACGCCTAAAAGCCTCATAATATTAGATGAAGTCGGGCGCGGTACCTCCACTTACGACGGCCTGGCAATAGCCTACGCGGTTATCGAATTTATTCTAACCGGCGGCGGCAGCCTGCTCGACGGAGCGCGAACGCTCTTTGCAACGCATTATCACGAATTAACCGTTCTGGATAAGTCGTTTTCGAAGGCGCAGAATTTGAACGTCGCTGTCGCTGACGGCGATTCCGGCGTGGTTTTTCTTCATAAAATACTTCCAGGCCCGGCAGGACGCTCCTACGGAATTCACGTCGCTAAAATCGCCGGCCTTCCGGCGCAGGTAGTAAACCGCGCGGCGGAAATATTAAAATCTTTCGAGGCGAGCGATGAAAAAAGCAATATCGCTAAATTGCTCAAAAAGGCGTCGGGCGCTCGTTATAAGCCCGATGAAAATCAGCTCGACCTTTTCGAGGCGCCTTGCGCTAAACCGCCCGCGATGCCGCCGGAAGTTACGGCGCTAATAGATAAAATCAAAAATATCGATATTAATTCAATGACGCCTCTGGAGGCGCTTAATGCGCTTCACGGCGTTATAAGACTGGCCTGCGGCGCCACGCTCGCCGATTGCGATAAATAACGAAGTTTTTATTGTCAAGATTTTATTTGACAAAATTAATGCTATGTGTTATAATACCGCAAGAGTTGATTTTGTATAATATACGGTCGGCTCGAAATATTCGGGGCGTAGCGCAGTGGCTAGCGCGCATGGTTCGGGACCATGAGGTCGAAGGTTCAAATCCTTTCGTCCCGATTCTTTGATAAAATATAATAAAAATCCTGTTGTTAATCACGCGTTTAATAAACGCTTCTCCGTTAATCGGGGACGACAGGTTTCGACGGGGATTTAGAGCATTGTTGGGCGTGGCGGAGAGTCTGTCTCCTTAAACAGGCAAACAATAGTCGCAGAACACGACGAATATTTACTCGCTGCTTAATTAAATAGCAGCGGCGCCTGTGCCGGCGGCGTCCGGGGTGGCGGCACAGGTGACTCACAAATCCGGGCATCCGTTGCGGTTTTGATGCCATACCGCCTCAGATTATCATAAGGCACCTTAGATAGAATAGGCCGGCCGTAGAGCCTGTTTTATCTGAAATCAATCGACGGCTAGGTTACGTAGAACAACCTTGTGACAGATCTTCGGACGCGGGTTCGATTCCCGCCGTCTCCATATAAAAAAAGCTAGCCTGCGTTAAATATATCAGTTTAATCGGGCTTTTTTTTATGCGTTTAAAATAAAATTATTTTTTTGGGATGGTAATTTATGTTTTGCCCTAATTGCGCGACTCCTAACGATCCGTCTTCTAATTTCTGTAAACAATGCGGCTCGCCGATTAAAACCGCCGGAGGCGCTCCGCCGACAGGCAGCGCGCCTAAAAAGCGCGGCTGTTGTTCATGCTCAGGCTGCCTTTTTACCATGTCTTTGCTTTTTTTCGCTTTTTTAGTTTTTCTTGCCTACGCTTTTTACAGCGGGCCTGAATTTATTAATAAATTTCTGGCTCCTACCGAAGATAACTTAAAAGAACTCGCCTCGCTTCCCGTCACTAAAGACGACGCCGATTCGCTCGAAAAAAATATGGGCGAGTTTCAAAAATATATTCAAAAAGGCGGTACTGTAGAAATCCATCTGAAAGAAATCGAGCTGAACTCTTTTATTAACCGAAGCCTGCCAGCTTTTAAAAATCCGACGGACGACGTTAAAATGAAAGACTTAAAGGTTAAAATAACCGAAGATGGCATTAAATTCATGGGTGTGGTCAGGGCCTTTAAATTAGAATCTTATTTTACGGCTAATATTAAACTGGTCATCGATGAAAATAAAAGAGTCGGTTATTCTATGAGCGGGATAAAAATCGGTAAAATATGGATACCCGCCATTTTGTTCAATGCTCTTTTTAATTTCGCTAAAAGCTACACGAAATCTTACGCGGGCGTTAATCAGTTTAAATACGGCGGCACAAGCTTTCAAATTAATAAAATAGCTTATCTTGACTCAAAAGTAATAATCGAATGCTATAAACCCGAAACAAAATAATAATTATATCCGTATCCATTTCGATATTAAATACTTAACACTAAATACTAAATACTTGATACTTGCTTGATACTAAATACTAAATTTTATGTTAAATATTTAATAATAAAAACATAATCAAAATATACAAGACCGCGACGGGGGAAAAGANNCCCCCATTGCCCCCTATTCTCTCCCTGAATATAAAACTGCGTGTGCGCGGACCCGCGCACGCGCAGTTTTGTAGTATCGAAATAAAAAGGCTATTATCATAGCCTTTTTATTTCGGGCAGCATTTCCTGCGGCTTCGAAGTTTTTCTTTATACTCTATCTAAAATTCTTTTCATTCTTTTGTCCTTTCATTCTTTTGTCTTTTTGTCTTTCTGTTCTTGTTATTTATTGCCGTAAACTTTGTTCTTGCCGTTCGTCAGTTTTGCCGCCGCGTGCAATGCACGCGGCGGCGTACTAATTGCGCACCATAGGATTTTAATATTACAGCTCACGGTAATGCTCTATAGCACATCTATTTTTATTATCTGGTTTAATTTGACTGTAAATTAATTAATGCGTTTTTTATTACTTGGTTCAATTTGGCTGAAAATTAATTAATGCGTTTTAAATAATAAGACTCGATTTGCAGCAATTTTTACCGCGAGCCGTTCAGTTAAGTCGCATTAAAGCCATTATTGCTCCGCAGTCGCGCGTGCGCACACGCGCGACTGCAAACAAGCAAAGCTGGCATGAACAGACACAAAGGCAGGATAAAATAAAAGAAAATAAAAGAAAATAAAAGAAAATAAAAGAAAATAAAAGATGGCCACATGCAGAAAAAGCTATCGACAGTCTTCGCGAAAGCGTCAGGCAATTTGCCGAATGAGGGAGGGTTTTAGGGAGGGAGAAAGGGTTCGGCAACCTTTTCTCCCTCCCTAAAAAAAAACGCACGGAATTATATCCGCGCGTTTTTTTCCCGGTGTACGTATTATTCAAAAATTTTTAAGCGGCTTTTTTGCCGCGGCTGATCATTTTGCCGTAAAATGCCCCGTCGAATTCATCGTTGAAGCGCGTTGACAATCTGTCAGACCATGCTTTGTTTTTATGTACGTTGTTTGAATAATCTTTAATAGTGTAGCCAATCACATCGCCTGATTCAAGGCTTAATTTTACCGTGAAGTTCGGTTCCAGTTCGACTAAAAAACCGTCGTTGATATGGCCTAATAAAACGTCTAATACGTCTTTATCCTCGTCATATCTAACCTTTAATTCCATATTTTGAGCTTCTGACATTATGCTCACTCCTTTTATTAACTATTTTAACTTTTATATTTACGGCTTTGGGCCTGATAGGAAAAATATCGGTTTAATAAATTTAAACTTAAGGTATTTTTTTTAATTTAATGATTTTTAAATAAAGCCGAAATAATTAATCAGCGAGTTGTGATAATATAATAACAACAGAAACAGATACTTAAACAGAAATAAAAATAAGAACAAAATAAGAACAAAAATAAAATAAAAAAAGCATGAGAATGTTTGAAAGAAAATGTTTGAAAGAAAAAAATGGCTGGATTAATAAAATCATATAAGTTTTTTTTAATATTCTTTATAGCGGCCGTTATATTTATATTTTCGAGCGGCCGCGAATTGTCGGCCGGTTCCGCCTGCCGTTGTCACATGCCGCCTCTGGATGAGGGGCAGATGGCTAAATATTCGGCTTTTGTCAATAAAAAAGCTGCGCTTCGTTCGGTTGCGGCCGAAAAGTCTATCAATAAATCACCGGCTCGCTCTTTCAGCGAAAGTCGTCCTTATGAAGGTCTTCGCCCGGCGCTGGGCGTGCATAAAACACTTGCGCTGCTCGTTGATTTCGACGACAGGCCTTATTATTCTGTTGACGCGCAAAAACGCTCGAATGAGTACTACCGCGATATTTTATTCAGTGAAAGCCGCAACAGTATGAATAGATATTACAAACAGGCTTCGAAGGGCAAGTTGAGTTTTGCTGGCGATGTTTTGAAGATATCGGCTTCCGCCGGCGCGGGCGCTTACTGGCACCGCAGTCTCAAACCATACCGCGAGTGGGGAAGCGATATAGAGGCTTTTGAAATTATCGATTCGGCCGATATTTCGTATCTGGCCTCCGAGGTAATCGAAAACGCCTCGCGTTATATAGATTTTGGCGAATATGACGCCGATCGCGACGGCGTTATATCGCCTTACGAGCTGCATATAGTAATATTTCACAGCGGCGGCGGTCAGGAACGCACGGCCGATTCAAGGGATATATGGAGTCACCGCTCCACGCTGGATACGCCGGTTAAAGCCGGCGGCGTGATCATCGATAGTTACATTCTGCTTGCGCACGATTCGCCGCTTGGAGTTTTATGCCATGAAACGGGCCACGACCTGGGTTTATTCGATATTTACGATACTTACAGCGGCGATTCCGTTCTTGGCAGTTGGTCTTTAATGGATAGAGGCGCCTGGAACGGTGTTTTCCCTAAAAGTCCGGGCGCGACTCCCGCGCTTTTATCGGCTTACGAGCGCATCGCGCTCGGCTGGATCAAAGCTCATGTCGCCGGTTCCGCTCGTGAAGAAGTTTATCTTAAAAGCGTTTCAAGCGAGCGGGCCGATGAAAAGCTGAACGGCTATCAGGTTGCTGACGCCGTTAAAATAGAGGTAGCGGCCACTAACGGCACCGAGTACCTTCTATTCGAGAATCGTTATAAAATGCCCAATTCCTACGATGAAGACATTCCGCCTCTGCTGAAAAGGGAAAACGGCATTCTGGTATATCACGTAAATGAAAAAATGCCGGATAAAGCGGCTTATCAATACGCCAACGATTCGAGGAATTCGTTTTACCGCCTGAGCATCGCGCCGCCAGAATCCGGCGGTCATGATTTATCTTATTATTCTAATGAATTTTCACGTTATTCATCTAAATTGCAAAATTTTTATAACGGCTCTTCGAATTTATGCCGTATGAACTGCACCGATCAGAACGCCGAATTCACTAAAGTGGTTTTTAACGCGCCGGTGGCGCATATCAATAAATACGAAGCGGCTTTCGCGAATAATTCTTTCGGCCTGAAAACCTCTTTTACGCATTACAACCCCGGCATTTCATTTCTTTCGGCCTATTTATTCATTAAGCGTGAAAGCTCGACCGATGGCGGCGCTTCGCGGCAATATTATTCGGAAACGCCATTGATCGAAAACGAGCCGGTTACAGGTTATAATTTATTTAAAAGTATTGATTCTACAAATATGATATTACTGGAATCGGATAATTATTACGTCAAATTCGTGCTTAGCGATGGAGAATATAAAGAAGAAAGAATATTCGGGCCGTTGCATATAAATTCGGGGCGGAGTAAATATTTAAAGGTTTTTCCGGCCGCCGTTAATAAGGGGGCCGTCAGCGTAAACGTTTACTTTTCCGAAAGCCCGTCCGTGAGCGGGCCGGATAGTTTAGATACCGAAGAAGTTTATTATTCATATATTAACCAGGAAGGTTATAGCGTTAAAAAACGGATACTCGAATATGAAACCGGCGGCTCACTCTGGAATTACAGGACTTATAATTTTTTTGCCGGCCCCGAAATCGCATCGAATATTAAAATCAGCGTGGTTTCTTCTTCCGCGAAGCATGAAGAGCTTACCGGCGAGGTAAGCCTTATAAGAAGCGCCCCAAAAATAAGTCATGGGGTTTATTTATCGGCGCTTCTGGAAAACAATATAACGATAATGGCCGAATCTGACCGCGAACTTTTCCAGGCGCAGCTTTTAATCGCCGAAAACGGCCGTGACACGATAAGCGTGAGCATGTACGGCCGCGGCGGCGGAAGCAATGTATATTATTACAATTACAAATCTCGCGGCGGCGCTTGGATTTATTACTCGTTAAACTGCGTGGATACAGCCGGGAATGCTTCTGAAACGCCGTCTTCCGCTTATATATTTAAAACGGCTCTCGCCGCTTCGCGCGTCAATCGGTTCGCTTTCGAAGACGGCACCATAGAGCTTTCTTTTGCCGGCCTGCCCGTCGAATTGGACGGGCGCGACGCATATATCAGCGTAAATCGCGCCGGCGCCGGCGTTATTAATTTAAAGATTATGCCCGAAGAATATAACGGTTTCGCGGCCGCCGGCGGATTTAAAATAGCCGTGAAGACCGATTTTAAAAATAAAAATTATGCTATCCGCTCGGCGGGCGGCGTTAATTATACTCGAACGGATCGCGGCGCCAGCTTTGAATTGCCAGCTTTTGGCTGTTACGATATGTATGAAACTTCCGGTGCCGATTTATCTTCAGGGACTTCTGGCGGGGTTTTTCAATCGACGGCCGTTCCGAATCCTTCGCGCTCTTTCGTTAAATTTACATCGCTTAGCGGCGCATATAAATTATTATGGCCGTTGAAGCTGAAAATTTATGACTCGGATATGCGCATGGTAGAATCTTTTGACGATTACGGCGGCGGTTTTATTTCAGTCGGCGGATACTCGAACGGCGTTTATTTTTATTCGCTCGAAGGCGGCGGAGCAAGAACATTTTCAAAATTTATCGTGAGGCGTTAAAATGATTAAATCCTCTCAAAATATGTGCTGCGTGGAATCTTCAAAAAAATATCAGGCGGATTTATGTCGCCGGCGAATTTATATTTTTATAATATTTATTATTTTTTTAGCGCCGTCGCTTCTGGTCATAAGCTGCGCTAAAGTCGATATGGAAAATAACCCCGCCCGTCTCTTTGAAACGGGCGGCCGGGCGGCGATGGAACAGGCGGTGGGCCTTGCGTGGTCGCGCTATTACGCGCGGGATTACGCGGGCGCGCTCGATGGTTTCGCAGCTATTATAAACTCGGGTGAAGAAGATTATATAGCCTCCGAATCCGCCGTCGCGGGCTTAAGATGCGGGCTCGGCTACAGCCTGCTTGCCTGCGGAAGGCTCGACGAAGCTCTTTATCAGTTCGGCTTCGATTCGTCCGCGCTTCTTGAAAGCGCCGTAGGAGCGGCGTCCGTCAATTTATCGAAGCGTGAATATGAAAACTGCGTGATGCAGTTCAAGGCTTTTGATAAATTGTTTTTCATGGCTTCGCCCTATAAGCAAAATTTTGACGTCTGTTCCGATATTAACGGCGAGGCGCATAAAATTTTATTTCTGGCCTATTATTATATGCCCGCCACGGCCGAAAACCAGAACAATATGAGGATACAGTATTCGTTTATAGCGGATAAAACTTCCGAGACCGGAATAAGCGAAGGCGCCGATAAAATATTTTTGAAAATAATAAATGAAGCCGCTAAAATAAAATAAAAAGCGTCCGATATATTTGTTGTGAGTTACCAAACAGATATCAACAACAAATACGATATAAAAAATTTAGCCGAAAAGACCGGCATGAGCATTAAGATCATAATGCATTATTTCGATAAATACGCTATCGAAGACGACTGCGCCGATCCGTTGAATTACTCTTCATTCGGCGAAGAACACGTTAAGATGCTTAAACTTATCAAAGAGGTCAATAAATCTAAGTATTTTTCACAGCCTCTGGCTTCGTATTACATACAGCAGATAAAAACAAATTCAGAATATTCGAGGTTTCCCGGCGATTGCGAGGAAACTCTTAATAAACTTGGATCTTTGATCCGTGAAATTAAAGAAATCAAACAGGCCTAAATAAAAAAAAGGGCCGTATAGCCGAACAATTACAGAAGCAATATTCGTTTTTTTTAACATAGCATTTTTAATTTTTTATAACTTTTAGTCATAGCAACTTCTCAAACCCCCAAACATTGGCTGCATTCAATTGAATGCAGTTTTTTTTTTCCCGTTCGATGTTTTGTTTTTAAAAAAAGGGAGGGAGAAAAGGTTAGCAACCCTTTCTCCCTCCCTTAAACCCTCCCTCAATCTGCAAATTGCCTGACGCTTTTTTGTTAGTTTATCGATAGCCTTTTTTTATAAGGGCTTTAATTTAGTGAAGTATTTAGTAAAGCGAGGCTGTGGTTGGGCTGTTTTTATTTTTTTTTCATGCCTGCTGTTCGTTCGTTCGTTCGTTCATTCATTCATTCATTTATTCGTTTATTTGTTTATTTGTTTTCATATGTGCTTATTTGGCTGCCAGCTTGCTTGTTTGCAGTGACGCGCATGCGTGCGCGCCACTGCGTAGCAATAACGGTTTTACCGTAACTTGAGTGAACGGCTCGCGGCAAAAATTGCCGTAAATCGATTTTAATTTTAAGTAAATATGTTTAATAATGCTTATTTATAGTAAAGTTGTTATGCTTTAGAGCATTACCGCGAGCCGAAATATTA
>DIVV01000251.1 GCA_002423385.1 bacterium UBP16_UBA6123 | reverse complement strand
TTTTATTTCGGGCGGTATTTTCTGCCGGCTTCGAAGTTTTTCTTTTAGTTTTATGCTAAAGTTCTTGCCATTCGATTTCTTATATTTTATATCATGTCTTTTATGATATATTCCTCGTTCCATATTTATAATTTTTCTTTTTTTGTTCTATCCTGTCATATTTTTTTTCCATGCCTTTTGTCAGTTTTGCCTTCGCGCGCGTACCGCGCGCGAAGGCGTACTATTTACGCACCGCCGGAACTTTATATTTCGGCTCACGATAATGCTTTAAAGTAAATCAACTTTTATTATTCCCTGAAAATTATGTAAATTGACAATATTATATAATTGAATTAAATGAATTTGACATAACATGACATGACATGACTTGACTTGATATAATCAAACTCGATTTATATTGGTTTTTACCGCGAGCCGTTTAATTAAGTTACAATTGATCCGTTATTGCTACGCATGTGCGTACGCAGTACGCACATGCAAACAAGCAAGCTGGCAGAAAAAGAGAAAAAAGAAAAAAGAAAAAAGAGAAAAAAGAAAAAAGAAAAAAGAAAAAAGAAAAAAGAGAAAAAAGAAAAAAGAAAAAAGAGAAGAGAGAAAAGAAAAAAGAGAAGAGAGAAAAGAAAAAAGAGAAGAGAGAAAAGAAAAAAGGAAAGAGAGAAAAGAGAAAAAAGAGAAGAGAGAAAAAAGCTATCGACAAACTAACGAAAAGCGTCAGGCAATTTGCCGAATGAGGGAGGGGTGAAGGGGAGGGAGAAAGGGTTGCTAACCTTTTCTCCCTCCCCTTCAAAAGCGTGCATCGGAACAAAGTCGTTTTTTTTATTAGCTGACGATCGGCGATCTGGTTACCGGTCCTAACGAAGGGTGAATCGTCTTGATGAACCGCCTTTTTTATTTGATTATCACAGCTAAAATGCGGTTTTTTATTAATTAAATATAAATTTTTGCAATTTTTTTCCGATAAACACACAAAGTGGCATAAGTGTTTTTCACGAATGCGCCCGCGGATGCTTAAAAAAATATATAAAGCGGCCGCGCGAGACAAGTAAATATTTATACAAATATATGAGGTGTAAGATCTATGAAGCAATGTTTGGGGAAACATGCCGAAAGGCGTTTTGGTCTATTTAATTTTCTTTTATTAATTCTGATTTTAATTATGCCGCTTTATTTATTAGTGGCGGAAGCGTTTGCGGTTCCGCCGGCGGCTCCGATTCCGATTAACGTGACGGACACTTTGAATGGAACGGCAAATCTTACCTGGTCGAACGTTCCGCCATCGGCTAATCCTGGCAGCACGATAACTTACAGGGTATATCGCGATCTTGTTTCGGCGGGCATTTCAACTATTATTATAAACAATACTACCGGTTTAAATTTTACCGATACGGTCGCGCCTTTCGACGGCGGCCAGGCTGGCGATACGGCTAAAGACGGCACCACGTGGGATGCCGGCAATAATCGTTACGGCCAGACTTATAAATACACGGTATTTGCCGTCGATTCATTCGACAGTCTTACAAACTGGAATAATACGACCGCGGCGACTATTGAAGTAAAAGTACACTGGTGTGACGCGCGTTCGCCTAATGCGAACGCTCTTTCGATGGGGCCGGCGGACGGCTCTTTCAAACCGCCCGCGAATCATGAAGTAAGGGTAAATTTCGATTATCTTGACTGGACGCTCGGAACGCCGGCGGCGGCCGTTATTCAGCTCAACTACAGCATAAACGGCGCGGCGCAGGCTCCGCTTAACATGACTCTTCAGGGCGCTCAGAATCCGTCGGGCGTAACTACATTAAAGGCGACGATGAATTTAACTACCGCCGCAGACAATGCGGAAATAAAATACTGGGTAAGCGGCCGCGATTCAGTCGGCAATTTGCTTCAGAGCACGGCGGCGCCAAAAACTCTTCTTAACGGCGATGAAATAACTTTTAGAATCGACGCGGGCGCACCGACGATAACCGGCGTTAATTATATGGAAACTGGCGCCAATCCTGGAATCGATCAGAACGATCAGATAATAGTAACTTTCAGCGAACAGATACAGACCGGTCAGGTGGGTCAGACGGCGCTTTCGGCTAACACTTTTCAGCTCGGCAGATCGGCCGGCGGCGTTTTCACGCAGGACCCGGCGGGTAATTTCGGCACCGGCGCGACCGTAACTTCCGGACCGCTCAATACTCAGGTGACTATAATTCTCGGCGCCAATCCGATAATTAAATTCGTAGCGCCTCCAGGCGATAATTTAATAAATGCGCTCAGATATTCACCCCTGGCTACTAACGCCATCCGCGATCTCGCGGCTAACTCAGCAAACAGCGTGCAGGGCTATGAAGTAGTAAGTCGTCTGACCAATCCGGCTTCGATCGAGCTTCCTAACGCACCGCGCCCGTTTATCAACGCCAATCCTATTTTTACGGATACCAATAATTCAGGCACGGTAAACGCCGGCGATAAAATAGTATTTATATTCAATAAGCCTCTTATATTAAATAATACAAACGTTGCCGGCGCGGATTTTTCCATGCCGGTTACAAACGATGCGATAGCGGGCACGGGAACGCTTGTAGCGGGCACCAACAATCAGCTCGATTTTTCGATACAGGCCGGTTCGGCTTTTACGATAGCAGGTGTTTATAATTCGGCTAATACCGGGGCCGGTTCGCCTTCCGGTATCGACGTAGTTCTCGCCGGTCCGAATATAGTTGACGAATTCGGCAACCGTGCGCAGCAGGTTCCGGGCGGCAGCGGCGGTCCTAACCGTGATATCGCGGGCGCATCGACTCAGGGCCCCCGTCTTATAACCGCGGCCACTGCGGCGGAATATACCGATATCCCCGACGCTAACGGCCTGATGGACGGTTTATCCGCTAACGATACGATGACGCTCACATTCGATAAGCCGATAATATTCGGTGCGGCGGCTTTCACCGCGGCTAACACCTTTCGTGTTCCGGTAACAAACGATAATTTAGACAATCCTACATTCGTGATAAATCCCGCCAATAATACTCAGATGACTATGACTTTTAACGGCCCGGCCAGTATAACCGTCGCGGGCGTTTATTCGGGTAATACGGCGCAGGGCGCGCCTTCAGGCGTTGATATAATAAATACCCTGCCTGATAATTCGATAATGGATATATACGGAAATAAAGCGGCCGCACAGGGTACGCCTCGCGATATCGGTTCGACCGATGCGGTCGGCCCGGCTATTTCAACGATAGGCGACACGGTTTTATATACCGATAACGCGCCGGCGGGCGTCAGTCAGGGCGATTTTATCGATATCGAGTTCAATAAGCCGATCGTGTTATCGGCTGTTACGCAGGCGGCTTTTCAACTGTCGAATTTGACGCTCGGCACGGGCGCAACCTTCACGGCGGCGGTTGCCGGCGTTAATAACCGCAAGTTAAGAATTACTTTAGGCACCGCCCCAACAGTTACCTTCAGCGGCGCCAATCGTTCGCAGATAGACGTTAATAACGGCACAACGCAGATTCAAAACTGGAAAGGCACGGGCGCGCTGGCTACTTCGTTGAGAAATGTAGTTTCGGCGAGCACTATAGGCCCTAAAATAGTCTCGGCGGTATATACCGATATGGATAATAACGGCGTTACGGTTAATGATACTATACTTATAACTTTTGATAAACCGATTCAGTTCACCGCCGGCAGCGTTACCGCGGCCGACTTTCAGCTTCAGCCCGGCGGCGGCAGTCTTGGCGGCGCGGGGTTCGCGGCTAATAATACCGGCCTTTTAAACACTCAGATCAAACTTATTCTCGGCGCCGCGCCTGCGCTTGTAATTGCGGGCACATTCGGCATTGACGCAGCCGCTTCGGGTATAGACGTGGCCGCTCCTAATACGGTTAACATTAAGGACCAGACGGGCAATTCGGCGGAAGCCTCGACCATGGTGGATATCGGCGGTTCCGATACCACGCGCCCTACGCTTTTAACCGCGGTGTTCACCGATACGGCGACTCCGCCGGACGGAATTACTGCGGGCGACGAGCTTACGCTAACTTTCGACAAGGCGGTAACGGCTTTAGCCACGATTACCGCTACCGCGTTTCAGCTTCCCGTCGCCGGCGACAGTCTGGCCACATTTACGCTCGTAGATCCGGCTACGGCGGTTCCGCCGCTTCTGCCGACGCAGATAAAATTAAGGTTCACCACGGCGCCCACGATTAAGGTAGCGGGCGTTTATAACGGCAATATAGCGCCGGGTTCATCTTCGGGCATAGACATTTCATCGACGATAACTACAGGCGTTATTACGGACGTTTACGGCAATACGGCCGCTAATTCGACCGTTAAAGATGTCGGCTCGACCGATACTTCTAATCCGACGCCCATAGCGGCGCGTTATACTGACGTCGGCAATGACGGTGTAACTGCGGGCGATATTATCGAATTGGATTTTTCAAAACCGATATTAGTTAATCCATTTAGTACGACGCCTGTTACTGCCGCTCATTTTACGCTTACCAATGGAAATCTTGGCGGCGCGGGACTAACGTTCGAAAAATTAAATAACAATGCGAATAATATTACGATTAAAATAACTCTTGGCACTGGCGCGGCGCTTCAATTCAATCCGCCGGCGGCGGCTAATTCGACTATTAACGTTAACGACGGCGGCGGTCCGATACAGTCGATAACCGATATATCCGGCAACGGCGCCGTCCATTCGACTCCGGCGGTTAATATAACTGCGGGCGCATCGGCCGGTCCGACGATCGTCGCGGCGTTATATACTGACGTAACAAAAGACGGCATAACTGCGGGCGATTTTATCGTATTAACTTTTAATAAAAATATAACGGCTAACAATCCTACAATAGTTAATTTCAGCGTGCCGGCAAATAACGGCGCCGATACTCTCGGCGCGGGCGCGGCCTTTACTCAGACCGGCGTAAATGCCAATCAGTTGAAGATAACGCTGGGAACCAATCCGAGTCTTAAAATAATAGGCGTTTACTCGGGTCCGACCGGAACGTCGTCGGGCATAAATATAAGCGCGCCGAACGCGGCGACTATAATAGACAACCTTAACCAGCCGGCGGTTCCGGCCGCAGACGCGGTGGATATAACAGGCGTCGTCGAAAGCGGTCCGCAGATAACGGTCGCGCGCTGGGCGGATTTAGATAATTCAGGAACCGTTTCAGCCGGCGACACTCTTTCAATAACTTTTAATAAGGCCATAGTAGTGCCGCTGCCGCCGCCGCCGCCAGCGACGGCGCTCGTGAGAACGGTGTTTAATCTGCCTGTATCCGGCGATTATTTCGATTTTACCACTTACGCTAAAACCGGCGTTTATGAGCTTACTTTTACGCTCAGCGGCCAGGCGCGATTTATCGTGCCGGGCGTTTATAACGGTAATAACAGCGCGGGCCAGCCTTCAGGCATCGATATAGCCGCCGGCGGCATTCCGGCTAATTCAATAACCGACGTATCGGGTAATCTGGCTATTCCATCGGTTTCAATTACCGACATTCAGTCGAGCGATTCAACCGGCCCGACGCTTATAACTGCGGTTTATAACGATTTTAATAATTCCAATACGGTCGATGCGGGCGACAGGGTTACAGTCACTTTTTCCAAACCCGTAACTTTAAACACTCCGCTTAAAACGAATTTTAACGTGCAGAACGGTAATCTTGGTAATAATCCGAGCTTTTCTGTCGGTCCGCTCAATACACAGCTTTTAATAACTCTGGATGCCGGTACTGCGCTTACTTTTTTCGGCGCCTCGACATCGTCGATAGATCTTGTCGGGCCAGTAGCCACCATAGTGGATGGTTCTGGAAACCAGGCGACCTCATCGACGCAAAAATTCATAACAGTTCAGGCCGGCGGCCAGGGTCCGCTCGTAACAAGCTGTGTCTGGATAGATAATGCTCCAATAGGCGTTGTATCATCCGGCGATACGCTTCGCGTGGGCTTCGATAAAGACGTTATAATCCGTAATCCGCCGTCGGCTAATGATTTCGTTCTGCCGGTCGCCGGCGATTCACTTGGTAGCGGCGTTAATGTGACGGCGGGTGCGAATGCGAAAGAAATTTTAATAACTCTCGGCAATGGCGCTTATTTAACTATAGCCGGGGTATATAACGGCTCCGCGGTCACGGCGCTTTCCCCTTCGGGCATCGACATTTCACCGGCTGGAACGGCAAGCGGCAATATAACCGATACTTTCGGCTTTAACGCGCGTCAGAATACGCCCGTAGGAATAGATATTACCTCGGCCGATACGAGCGGTCCGCACATAATAACCATTTTATATGAAGACGTCGATACAAACGGCGTTACTATCAACGATAAATTATATCTTACCTTCGATAAAAACGTCACATCTTCCGTTTGGGTAAATAAAGTTTTAACCAGCGTTACCGCCGCTAATTTTTCGATGCTCCCGGCCGGAACGGCAAATCTCGGCGTTAATCCTATCTTTGAATGGTACGACACGACGCCGAATCAGATCATAGTTAAACTAGGCAATAATCCGTTAATAACGGTTAAAGGCGTTTATCCGATCGACACCGGCGCTACCGGTATGGATGTTTCGGCAACGCTGAGCAATATCACCGATATATCAGGCAACGGCGCTGTCGCTAACTCGCCGGCGGGCGTGGATATCGGTCCGATCGAAACTACCGGCCCGCATGTTGTCGGCTGTCGTTATTCGGACTCGAATAACTCAAAAGTAGTGGATCAGGGCGATTTTTTATTCGTGGTATTCAGCAAGCCCATAGTTATTACAAACCCTGTAGTGGCCGATTTCAGGCTTCCGGTCACAAACGATACGCTCGGCGGGCTGCCGGCCTTCGGCGCCGGCAATAATAACCGCGAGCTTAGAATAACTCTGGGCTCCGCGCCAGTAGTTAATCCAGTCGGACTTTATTCGCCGACTATATTAACGCCCGGTTCGCCTTCTGGCATCGACGTTAATATGCCCAATATAGCTTCGGTTACCGATATTTATGGCAATCACACGCTCGCTTCGGCGGTCGCGGTTGACGTTGACGACGGCGTCGGGCCTTCGATAACTTCAGCGGTATACACCGATATCGATAATATGGGAATGGGCCATGGCGATACGCTTGTATTGACTTTTACCGAACCGATTTTGATAGCTAACGTAGTAGATTCCGATTTTACTTTGCCTGTATTAAACGACATATTCGGTTCAGGCCCGGCTTTTGCCGTAGGACCGAGTTCCAGCCAGCTTACAATAACCCTTGGCACCAATCCCGTTTTAATGGTGCCCGGAGTATTTTCGCAGATAAGCACCTCGGCGGGTTCGCCTTCAGGCATTAATATTTCTACGCTTCTTCAAGCAGGTCATATTACCGATCAGGCCGGTAATAACGCCATACCAGCCACAGCGGCCGTCGATATAACCGGTCCGACCGGAGAAACCCGGCCGAC
>DIVV01000208.1 GCA_002423385.1 bacterium UBP16_UBA6123 | reverse complement strand
ATTATCGCGGACGGAGTCTTTTACTATTTTAGCGGCCTCGATAAGGACTATATCGCCCTGCTGATGGCCGTAGGTATCATTGAACTTCTTGAAGTGATCGACATCGAATAAAAGCAGAGACAGCTTCGTGCCATAGCGTGCGGCCCTGGAAAGCTCGGCGTCGAGGCGCGCCTGAAAATATCTGTGGATATATAATTTAGTCATACCGTCGGTAATGGATTCTTCATAAACTTTAGCTTTATTAATGGTGACGGCGGCCTGAGAGCCGAGCACCATCATTAATTTAGTATCGTTGGCATTGAATTTGAGGTTATCTTTTTTATTGACTATATTAATAACGCCGATAACGCGGTCTTCGATTTTAAGCGGAACGCAAAGCAGCGATTCGATCTGGCTGCGCTTTATAAATTCGGCGTATCTTTTAAAAAGCTCGTCGTTTTCGCCGCGGTTAATAATAAACGGCTGTCCGGTTTCTGCAACGGTTCCGGCGACGCCGTCACCCATTTTAAGTCTGATGTAGCTTTTCATTTCGTGGGAATGGCCGCTTACCAGGCTTAATTCGAGCTCTTTGTCGTCGTTTAGAAGCATTATAGAGCCTTTCTGGGCTTTAAGCGCGTCGATAGCGTTATTCATAATGATTTTAAGCAATTCGTCGCGGTCGGAAACGTAATTCATTTTATTAGAAACGTTATATAGCACTGAAATATTATAAGACATTCTATTGAAAGTTTCGGCCAGGAGACCGAGTTCGTCGGAAGTGGTAACCTGTATCTGGTGGCCGAAATCGCCGAATGAGATCTTATCGACGCCGTCAACGAGTTCTGAAACCGGGCGCAGTATAATGCGGGCGAGAATTATTGAAACCAGAAAGCCGAGTATAATAGCTATAACGGCTATTATAATAACTTTACGGGCGGTGGAATACAGTTCTTCTTCGAGTTTTTTAAGAGAATAACCGATGCGGACCTTGCCGTAATTGGTCTGGCCCTCTATTATCGGGCATGATATATCGATAAAGCGGATGCCGGTCTTTTTTTCGCGCCATGTCTGGATGAATTCGCCGGCCGCGTTAAGGGCACCAAGCGAAACCTCGTCGGTAAATTCAGAAAACGGCGCGCCTTCGTAATTTTGCGAATCGACTTTATTTACATGGACCACGCAGGTTTTGTTAAGCTCTTCAAAAATATAGCTATAAGCGACTTCACTGTCGTTTTTGATATCTTCCATATAGCCTTTAAGACCGGTATAATCGTTTTGCATTAAGGGGCCTTTGGAAACGTTAGCCAGCGTACGCGCCAGTAAAAGGCCGGAGTTGCGCATTTTTTGAGTAATAATTTCCTGCTCGTGAGTAACGACGACGTAAGTTACCGCTGATAACACCACAACTATAAGCGCGGTAACGAATATAATGAATTTATAAGTTAAACTGAACTTTATTTCTTCATGCGCCATATCAAAATTCAACTTTCATTTGATTTAATTTGATTGAAAATGACTTATTTAACTCCGTTTTCAGTAGTAGCATCAGTCGGACAGATCGAGGAGTTTATTTTAACTTCTTTAGTGTCATGAGATTCTTCTTCGAATATTTTCTGATATTTTTGAGTCAGGGTCACTATTTCGTCGTAATCTTTATCGGCGGCGACCACGAAACTTTCGACGTTGCCCAGATGCTCGATAACATTTGCCGTTTCGGGGTTATCTTTGTTAAGTTTCAAAAAAGCATCGACGATTTTTTTCTCGAATTCGGGATCCAGGCCGCTTCTGACCATGATGGGCTCGTTTAAGATTTCGGCCGTCTTAGCAAGTATTTTTATTTGCGCGCGCTGCTCGTCATTTTTTAAAAGCTCGCGAGCGTCATCGTAAACCGCGCCGGCGTCGAATTTTTTGTAAAGTACGTTGTATAATATATTATCGTGTTTTTTCATATATTCGACTCTCGAAATATCTTTATCGGGATCGATATTATTTTCCAGCATCAACATCTTCGGAAAAAAGTAGCCGGACGCGCTTTTTTTATCGACGAAAGCGAACGATTTGCCTTTTAAATCGGCTATGGTATTAATATTTGAATCGGAACGAACCACTATCATTCCCTGGTAGGAAGTTTTATTGAACCTTTTAGGCATTAATATGGTTTTAGCGCCGGTAGTCATGCGCGCCTGTGGATAATTCAGGGTGCCGTGCCATGCGATATCGATCTGGCCTTCTTTTAAAAACTTATTCAATTCGTCATAATTAGGGGTCAGCACTAAACGGGCATCTTCTATACCCAGTTCTTTTTTAAGATATTGAAGTATTTTCTGATGATCATTGACCATTTTACGCGGATCGAGGTAAGGAATACGGCCTACTTTCAAAACCTTGATAGCGGGCTGCTGGCCAAAAGACGGCGTTGCGTCGAAAACAGTCATAGCCGTCAAAACTAATAAAAGCGCCATTAAAGATATCATGATCGTTTTTTTATGGCCGTTAAACATTTATACCTCCTGAGAGTGAGCGAAGCCGCATAATTAAAAAAGTAACATTATAATTTGCGAATATTCTATCATATAATAACGACTTAGTCAATAAAAAAACTTTATTTTTTCAACTCAGCCTCTTTGCTGCCGTCAGCATTTTTAACTAAGACTTCGCCTGTGCGTTCTTCGAATATATATTTATATTTTTCGACCATCCGCACTACTCCGTCGTAATCGGCGTCACAGGATTCCGTAAAACCGTCGAGGTTGCCTATATCGCTTAAAATATGCTTCGTAGCGGGATCGGATGAGCTCAGTTTTAAAAAAGCCGCTTTAATTTTAGCCGATAATTCGTCCGGCAGGTCTTTTCTGACCATTATGGGCTCGTTAAGTATGTCGGCGGTTTTCGACACTATTTTCAACTGGCTTCTTTCTTCGTCATTTTTAAGAAGCTGGAAGGAATTATCGTAAACCGCGCCGGCGTCGAATTTTTTGTAGAGGACATTATAAAGTATGTTATCATGTTTTTTAATATAATCGACTTTAGAAAAATCTTTTTCAGGATCGATATTATTTTCGAGAAGAAAAATAGTCGGAAGAAAATAACCGGACGCGCTTTTTTTATCGGTAAAGGCGAAAGACTTTCCTTTAAGGTCCGCGACGGAATTAATATTGGAGTCGGCCCTTGCGACTATAATTCCGCAATAGCTTTTTTTGCCGGACCACACGGGAGTTAAAATGGCGCGGGCGCCGGTCAATTCGCGGGCCCTGGGATAAGCGAAAACGCCGTGCCATGCAATGTCTATCTTGCCATCTTTCAAAAACTGAGTGAGCGTATTGTAATCGGGAGTCAACACAAGCCTGACTTCATTTAACTGCAATTCTTTTTTCAGATACTCCATCATGCTTTCGTAATTTCTTACCATCTTGCGCGGATCAAGATATGGTATGCGGCCTACTTTAAGAACTTTCACCGCTCGAACGGCTTCGGGACCGCCGCTATTTTGCTGAGCAATAAGGCCGGTTTCCGTAAAAAATAAATAAGCCGCCGCCGGCGCTATTAACGCAATAAAAGCGGCGAGCGCCGATATTCTTATAAGTATCAGTAACAAACGTTTCATACAATCACCATCTCATCTCATCTTTAACTTTAATCTTTTTTTAATTTTTAACTTAATTTTCAACTTAATTTTTAATCAATAAATTTATGTTTTTAGTCTAAATCTTTAGTTTAATTTTTGATTATCCTTACAATTTTCGGATATTTTTTCCATGAGGCCAGAATTTCACTTGAAAACATTCGCGCCAGCCAGTAAGATAGAGTGAAAAAAATCGTTCCGAGCGCGAGGCCGTTAGCTAAAGGCGACGAATACTCGATATATAACGAAAAATAATAAGCGATCGCGAATCCGATAATAAAATCACATATGGGTATGACATACTCAATCAATAAGTTTACATAAAAAATATTATTTGACACTTCTATTTCGACGCGATCGTACATTTCAACATTTAAGTTTGTTCTTATTTTGAGTACCTGACGCACTTTAAGATCGTCATAATCAACTTCATCCGCTTCGACCAGTTCGTCTTCGTCTTCGAATTCTTCAACGCAGCGCCAGCATTTCGAACAAAATTCATTGTTTTTCATTTCGACGAAAACAAAATCATCTTCAATTCTTATTATCTTTCCATTTTCTATCATTTAACGAACGCCTTTTATATCTATTGTACGGCTTAATTTACAGCATGCCAGCCGCCGGCGGTTATTTAATATTTAAGCATTTAACTTCGTTTGATTATTAAACTTTTCCCAGAGCCGGTCGTAAACGTACGGCGGCACCAGTTTTTTATAATCGCCGTTATGACGGGCTATTTCCTTAATTATTGACGAGCTGAGAAACGAATATCTTAATGACGCTATTAAAAACATGGTATCTACCTGATAATTCTGATACCGGTTCATCAGGGCCATCTGATATTCAAATTCGAAATCCGTCACTGCGCGAAGTCCTCTTATAATGACCGGTTTTTCGAATTTAGTGACGAAGTTAGCCAGCAAGCCGTCGAATTGCGCAACCTCGATATTAGTCCCGTTAAGATTTTTTTCTTTAGCGTAATGCGCCACGCCTGATTTTATCATATCGAGGCGTTCTTCAAGAGAAAAAAGACATTTCTTGTTTGAGTTGATAGCAAGCGCAAGCACTACCTTATCAAAAAGCGAAGCTGCCCGGAAAGTTATGTTTAGATGCCCGTAAGTAACCGGATCGTAAGAACCGGGATAAATTGCGGTAGTCATATTTTCGTTCCTTTTATTTCTTATCTTCTTCTTCTTTTTCTTTTTCGCCGTCACAAGGAGACGCGACTGCTGATGCGGCTGCGGCTGCTGATACGGATACGGCCGCCTCTGCGTTTACAGCGACTGAATAAAATGAAAGCATCGAGTTTCCGTATCTTCTGCTATCGCATAATTTGATCTTATCGAAACAATCAGGCGGCTTTACCTTTTCATAATGTTTGAGTATAAGCCGGCCGCCGCCGATAAGCAAATCTCTCCGCTGAATAATTTCAAAAACTTCATTATCGATTTTATCAAAAAACGGCGGGTCCATAAAAATAAAATGGAACCTGCCTTTTATTTTTTCAAGGGCCGCCTTACAATCAGCTATTATAATTCCGGCGCAATCAGAAAAACCTGTCAGTTCAAGATTTTTGGAAATTATCTTTGCGGCTTCCCTCGACGAATCAACAAAAACGCAATGCGCCGCGCCGCGTGAAATCGCTTCAATTCCTACCGCGCCCGTTCCGGCGTATATATCTAAAAATTTCGAGTCCGTTATCGAATCGAATAATATATTAAACATGGCTGCTTTAGCCATATCAGTGATAGGCCTGATATCGCCTCCGGCGAATTCGATCAATTTTTTACCCCGTTTTTTGCCTGATATAACTCTCATAAAATCACTTTCACAATAATTAATTCCGGTTTTGTTTTTTTAAGGCGATCCTGTCAGCCAATCAACTCCGCCGGTTGAGGACATTATAATATATTTCAGAAATAATTTCAACTAAAAATAAAGAGACATAATTATTATGCGGATATTTTCATCTAATATTTCAATATTGTTTCAATATTATTTCAATATTATTTCGATAACATACTATACAAAAAAAAACTTATAGTGTATAATTATGTGCGATCTTCACGGTACAAATAATTACGCATTTAAATAATAAACAACTTATGTGACCTCTCATTATATATTATAACACAAAATCGGTTCTTAGTAGAAGTGGAGGAATAATTTGGATTCTATTTTAGCTCTTTTGAATTCAAAAGAAGCCGTAAAAAAGCGGCGCGGCATTTTACTTTTAGCTTTAAATCCCACGCAGACGAATCTTTTATTAATAAAGAATATCGCCGGTTACGACGAATCTTTATCCATCCGCTTTTTTGCTCGCCGCGTTTTAAAGGCTATTGAAAATACCCACAGCGGCCCTTCCGACGAAATTTTAACCGGATTGATCAATCATTACATCCAACTTGAAAATGAAGCCGAAAAAAAATCATTTATCAAACTCCGGGCTTCAAAAGATTATATAAACTCGACGGCCCTTCTTTCTTTATTACTTTCACACGAAAAAAATACCGCCGTAATCTGCTTTATAATTACTTCTCTGGGCGAGTGCGGCGGCGAAGCGGACATACGCCGGATCGCATCTTTTAACGGCGACAACCGCTTCGAAATAAGACGCGCGGTATTCGACGCCTTATTATCTATAAACAGCATAAAAACATACCCTTTCCTCACTCAGTTTATAATCGACGATAACTATTCCCTCGCATCCGACGCGCGTAATTTCTTTAAAAGCCTCAATGCACAATTAGCTTCAAAAGTAATAAATTTTATGGTATCTTCCGGCACAGACAAAATGAAAGTGGCCGCAGCCGCAGCCGCAGGCCTGATAATATGCGATGAAATATTTAATGAGCTTAACTCGCTTATCTTAAGCGAGTCGCCGCGGGTAAAAGCGGCCGCGCTTAATTCGCTGAATATGTTTATAGAAGCCGGTTTCGAGCCAGCCGTTGAATTTATGGGTGAATCATCAGACGGGCTTATCGAAACTGCCGCCGAAACTTTATTCAATCTTAAAACACTGATTGAAATCGAAAAATATATAGAATCGCCGAAAACCGATTCAACCGAGGAGCCCCCTGCAGTCAATAGTAATGAATGCATAGTGCATAGTAAAGATTCCCGGCGGCACGACGTTGAAATTAAGCCGCGGCCGGAAGTTGAAGTTTCTCACCAACCTGCTGCCGCACGGGCTTTTAAACCCACGGCTGAATCCGTTAATGCTGAAACTGCCGTTGAAGATAATTCCACAGGCCCGAACGATTCCGGCGCATCTGAAACCGCCGTGAAAAAAGCCGCCGCCGAAACCGCTGCGGGATCAAACTTGCCTGAGACTGCCGCTTCGGGTGAAGTGTGTTTATTTCCGCTCGAAAGTAATTCAAGGTTTGGCTATATCGATTCTAACGCCAGATTGGTTATACCCTTCTCTTTTATACGCGCATATCCTTTTTCAAGCGGCCTGGCGGCAGTGATGAGCGGAATCAGTTGGGGCTATATCGACCAGGCGGGAAATTTCGTTATAACCGCCCAGTTTGAGGCAGCATATAATTTTTGCGATAATCTGGCCCGTGTTTTTATAGCCAAGCTCTACGGCTTTATAAACGAAAAAGGCCAGCTCGTCATAAAAGCTAAATATGAAGACGCGAGAGATTTCAGCGAAGATTTAGCCGCGGTCAGATATGAAGGAAACTGGAATTTTATTAATGCTCAGGGACGCGAACAATTTAAAAAATTAGATTACGAACGGGCGGCTTCATTTAAAAACGGATTTGCGATGGTGCGTAAAAATAAAAAATTCGGATTCATAAATAAAAAAGGCGAACCGGTTATAAAATGCGCTTACGAGATGGCCGATGATTTCAGCGAAGGCGTCGCCTGCGTAAAAACTTCTTCTAAATTCGGCTATATCGATGGCACCGATAAATTCGTAATTAAGCCTCAATTCGATAAAGCAAGAGAATTTTGCGGCGGTCTGGCCGCGGTTGAAATGGATAGACATTATGGCTTTATCGACGCGAAGGGAAAAATATTGATTAAGCCTCAATATGAATATGCAGCTAACTTCAACGAAGGATTAGCCGCCGTTAAAATAAATGAATTATGGGGATTTATAAATACGGCAGGCGAAACGGTAATAAAAGCTGAATTCGCCGAAGCCGGGCCCTTTATCAATGGATTGGCTTACGTTAGAAATGGCGAAACTTTCAACTATATAAATAAAAAAGGTGAATTAATTTATAATGAATCGCCCGCCGGAACGGCAGGTGAAATCAAGATGCAAAAAGAAATTAATAAAAATCTATCCATTCAGACGGCGACCATACACGCTCTGATGCAGCGGCACGGTTATCTTTTCAGCAACTGGAAATCGGGGGCGAGCGGGCATCCGCCACAGCCTAAATCAGTCGAGTATTACTTTTTAAAAGCATCGAGCGGCCTTAATAAAACTTTTAATTATACTGAAATCATGGACCTGATAGACGCCATCAGACGCGAACATGCCAATGACGTTGCAAACGAGCTTATAAAATTTCTGGAAACCAATTATTCTGTTTAAACTGTTTTGCGGGCGTAAAGTTTTTATTTATTTTTATTTATTCTATTATTTAATTTATTCTATTATTTAATTTATTCTATTATTCTATTATTCGTTATTTATCTTTTTAAAATATATTTATTGCTTATCTACTCTTTATTTATTATATTTAGACATGATTTCAACAGCCTGGCGGCGGTAATCGGAATCTGGCGGGGTCGTTTCGAGAACACGGCCGGCGTATTTAGCGCCTTCTTCTTTTCTTCCAAGTTTAAAATTAATCAGCGCTATCTTCAGCGGTATTTGAGGCAGCGTAGTTAAATTTTGATAAGAAAGCATATAAAAATCGAGCGCTTTTTCCAGTGCGCCGCGGCCGTTATGAATTTCGGCTATTTGATAATATGCGCGGGCTTTTTCATTTAAACATGACGCGGGAGTAAAATTGAATATATTACGACGCTGGTTTTCGATTATCACAATCTCAACCGAACTTTCAACCGTTATCGAATAATATTCAATGGCCTTTTCAAAATTATTGTTTTTTGAATATAAATCGCCCAGATTATTAACGGCGGTCAAAAAATAAGGGTTCATTTTTAAAGCTTTTTTATAATAGTATTCTGCGGTATCGTATATTTTTTTATGATAATATACGATGCCAAGATTATTTAGTGAATCCGCCGATTTTGGATCGCAGCCTAATGCGTTTTCAAAATGAGTGACGGCCTCGTCGTATTTCTGGTTTCTTATCGCGATAAAGCCGAGGTTGTTATATATTCCTTTGTCGGTGGTGTAATTTTTTGATTTAATTAAAAAATCGCGGCCGCGCTCGAGCATCTGCTTATCGGTTTTTTTATTAGCCGGCGCGGCTAAGCCGATATAGGCGGTTCCGAGCAGGTAGAGCGCGTCGCCCTGGGCCGGATTAAGCGCGATGGAGCGCGTCAGATAGGGAATAGCCGCTTCGAAATTATGCTCTTTAAGATAATTCTGGCCTATAACTGCCAGGCAGTCGGCGGCAAAAGGCATAATCACAAGAAAAATTATTATAATTAGCATAAAAACCGTAAAGGCCAATTTCAAAGAATACAGGTGGACGAAGTTATCTTTAACTTCAATTTCCGGTGCTGAACAGGCAGTTTCTTCTTTGGAAGCGTTTTGCGGCGCGCCGGTTTCGATTATTAGCGCGCGGCGGTTTTTATCGGCCGCTATTATAATTATGGCGGATAAAATAAAAATCATCATCGCGTTAGGCGGCACATGCATTGGAAAATCGGCGAGCGCGCCGGTTAAATAAGCCGCCAGACCGGTCATAGCCGCGAGCGCCAGGAATTTATGATCGTCAAATTCCTCGCGCGAGGATGCTAAAAACGAAAACCCGGTTCTATATATCACGAAAAAGAAATAAGCCATAGCCAGGAATCCTGCGCTGCCGCACTCCGCGAGCGTCTGAATATAGTCGTTATGCGCCTCTTTTGCGTTGCCCGCGATATCGTCGAATACCTCAGCATTATCGGCGCGTTTCAAAAACTCCTTCTGATACTCGAGATATTTTATTTTAAAAGCGCCAGGCCCCAATCCCAGAATTGGTTTCAGCGCATACATTTCAAGGGTTATGCGCCATATAAAAAGCCTTTGCGCCACATTATGCTCCGCGAGCGAAAAACCCGCCTTCATTCTGCTTAAAAAGCCGCCTTCGGCGAAACGGGTTTTACTCACCGGGTTATAAAAGCTGAAAACCGCGGCCACTAAAGAAAATATAATTACCAGAGCGGCGCTCCTTTTTAAAAACAGCCTTGAAACCCTTAATTTATATAAACCGAAATAAAGCGCGGCCCCCATAAACACGGATATAATAAAAGCTATAACGGCCGTTCGCGAGTATGAAATTATTAGCGAGGCGATGGAAAAGAATAAAAGCGCGTTAAATATAAATCTCTGATGCTTCGCGGCGCCTTCGCGGAAAGCTCCGTAGGCGATAAGCGGAATCATGGCGCTTAAATAAAGCGCGTACCAGTTGACGTTACCGAGCGTCGAAAACAGGTCCATGCGCCCTTCCGGCTTTTGCCAGAAAGAAAAATCTATCTGCATATACTGCAAAATGCCGTAAAAAACTATCGGAACGGCGGTATATAATAAAGCGTTGACTAATTTATTGACGTTAGCTCGTTCGAAGTAATTATAGGTAAATAAGAATATTAAAAAATAAGAAAGGTATTCAGACAATCTTAAAAGACTTACCAGGACATTAACCGAAGCGAACATCGAGAAAAAAACTGATAAAAAATAGCAAAAAAGCGCAAAATTAACCGGATGATTTTTTAATTTAAATCCGCCCGCCATAACATGATAGACCGCTACGGAAAAAGTCAATAACCTCAACAGGAAAGATTTCGGCACTACGAAAGCCGCGGTGTTAACGGTCGAAAAAATTAACAAAGCCGCTACGGCGGTTATTATTACAAAATAACCGCCGGTAGAATGAAAATCGAATTTATTATTCAGTTTTGCGTCTTTTTTCGACATATATTTCCATTATCATCTATTTAAGTTATATTTTAAAAGGTCTGAAGAAATTTTTACATTATCAGCTTCAGGCGTTTCGGGATCTTTATTAACAAGGTAAACGGTTAAAAATATTATAAGCTCGTCGCGCAATTTGGTGCTGGATTTCTTTTGAAAAAGTTTTCCGATAATAGGAAGCTGGTTAAAAAACATGAGCTTATTCTGGCTGCCGTTTTCTTTTTGTTTGATAAAACCGCCCATTACAATGGTTTCGCCGTCTTTAAGACGCAGTTTCGTCTGCGTGCTGCGGCCGGTGGTTATAAAGTGCGCGCCTACGTTTATATCGCCTACGTTGGGCGCGTCGTTATCGGTTATTTTGATATCGAGGGTTATTTCACCGTCATTATGGATAAGCGGCTTAACGCTCAATTCGACGCCCACGTTAACGCTCGTCCATGATTCTTCCGATGTATAGCCGACGATCTTGCCGCCTTCGTACTGCGGGTTTTGTTTTACGTCTTTAACCGGTATCGTTCGGCCGCTCTGGATGGTGGCCTGTTCGTTATGCACCACGCGCGTTATCGGCGAGGCGATAACTTTAGCGCCTTCGTCGCTTTCGAGCATATCTATGGTGGCGTCGAGTTTTGTAAGCGATATCTTTCCGAGGTTTTTAACGTTAAGTGTAAATGGCGCGTCTTTATCTAATTTAGAATCATTGTCGAGGTTATGAAGATTAAGGCCGAGAGTTTTTTTAGCGGCTTTATTCACGTCGATTAATTTAACCGCGATAGTAACCTGCTGTTCTTTTATATCATTTTTAGATACGACCGAAGTGAGCAGTTTAATCTTTTCAGGCACGTCGAAGATCGATATAATGCTTTTATCGTCGTCATGCGCGATATTATCTTTATTAATATTATCCGCTATTATCTTAGACGAAAATACTTTCGTTAATAGCTCTGAAGGCTTAGAATTAATAACTTTAAAAACGTGATATTCTTTTTTCGAATATTTATTATTCTTCTGCGCTTCTTCGGCGGTCATTATTATAAAGGTATTTTCGTAATAAGGAATAGACACGAGATCGTTGGTTTTAAGAATAAGATCGAATATTTCCTTGATTGTAAGTTCGTCTTTAATATAAAAAGTGACTTTATTCGATTTAACGCTATCGACTGATTTATCCAGGACTAAATTTTTCTCCATCAATCTTGATAATACTTCAAGCCCATGGCCTATTTCCATATCGACAAGGTTCATCTGCGAGTACACGCGGTCTTCCGGCATGGCGATATTCGGCATAATCTTGATTGTATTATCTATCTTTTCATATTTATAGCCGTTTTTAATAATGATTTCATTAAGCGCTTCGTCTATGGTTTTATCGACGAGCGCGACAGATATTTTCTTTTTAACGCCGTCTTCAGCCACCAGATTAAATCCCGAACCGTGAAGTATCGTTCTCAATACGTCGAGAATATCCTGATCGTTAATTTCGACCGTAAAATTATTTAGCTGTTTTCTTCTTTTAGCCAGTTCATAAAGTGAAACTACATTTTCGTATTCGGGATTGATTTCCATAACTTTTTCGAATTCAATAACGGCTTCGCGGTATTTATTTAATTTAAGATAGCTCTTGCCAAGGTAGAAATGCGCGGAAATATCCTGAGGCCACATATTGGTTATGGACACAAAAGCCCTTATCGCCTCGTTATATTCGCCGTTTTGATAAAGCCTTACGGCCTTGTCAATTTCTTTTTCCGATTTAAGATTATTTTTAGCGACATCGAGGGCTATTTTAATTTTATCGTTGGCTGGATCGATTTTAAGCGCTTTGAGATATTCGTCAACGGCTTCATTCCACTTGCCGAGACGCGAAAAAGTTTTACCCTGATTATAATGATATTCGACAAGGGTATTCGAGCCGCTTCTCATTTTTTCATCGCTGGTTTTTCCGGCTGCTGCGGCTTCTATACGCTCTATTATGGCGGTTTTATCAACGTCGATTATTATCTGGTTATTCTGCTTATAAACGGTAGTAGGCAGCGGTTCGTTTAATACTACGATTATTCTTGAAGTTTTAGGCTTCGAGTTCTGAAGGTTCATGCCTCTGTATAGTTTAACCGTTTTATTCAATACGAGCTGAACTTTGGCCTGGCTCATATATTCTGAATTTGGAATATCTAATATAATCTGGGACGAGGATTTCATTTCATGAAAGGTTATCGGCATATCCGCGCCTATAACCACCTGGTCTTTATCGGGAAACTCCTGCACAGTAACGCTTTTTATCTGCGCCGTATTAGCCGCGAAAGCCGAGGCTGGAAAGAAAAGCGCGGTGATTATAAGCGAATAGATCACTAGATTTTTAAACCGTGTAATTTTAATATTTGGCATTTGGTATAACCTCCATATATTTATAAAAATAAAAATCTTTTTATAACACAATGCTCCTATCGGTAAAAATTACCCATTAATTATAAGCACGCAAAAAAAATATTTTTTTATTTAATTATTAATTTTAGCGGCTATCAACCGATATGTTTAGTGGAAAATATTAAAAAGTCATGTTTTTAAATTAATCGATATATAACATTAAAAAATAATTTTACAACGGGGTGAATTAAATGAACAGTCGCAGCAAATTTTATCTCAAAGAAGCAGTACAAAGCATTCAAAAAGGTCATTTAACTTTAGAAGACGCGTCTCATAAATATGAAATTCCGGCGCACGAACTTAAAGAAGCGATTAAAAACTACTGCCTGCACGGAAGCCTTCCCGAGCAGTCCGGTTTTTTAGCGGGCGGTATTAATAAAATAATGAATATACTTTCAATTAAAGGATTATTCAATAAAATAGCGCCTACTTACGATTGTGAAAAAGAAATCGACAGGTTTAAATTCAAATTCACATATACCGCCGCTTCGTTTCTGCTGGCCGCTTTCGGCGCCGCCGCTTTCAGTTTTTCCGGATATCTTACCCCCGATAATTCCAGCGCTAAACCCACTTTCGAAGAAAAACTCGACAGGACTCTAATCGATTCAACTAAAAGAGAAAAAACCGTCGAAAAAGAAATTAAATATTTGAATAATTTTTATTCAAGGATCAATAAAATACTCGATGAAAGCGATTCTAAAGATTCTAAAATGCTCAAAGACGAAGTTAAAAAACGTTTAAAATATATCAACAATATCGATGGCGGCGATATCGCTCAAAAATCGGCCGATTCAAAAGTCACTCAAGTCAAAAACGATCTTTCGCGTTCGGATGAGATATATGCAAACTTGTATGAAGCCGCTTGCTCGGTAGATAAAGATAACTATATGGCTAAAACTTTAAAAGAAAGAATCGACAACAAGTTTTTAAAAGAAAACTCCAAGTACGGCAGAGCTCGCTCATTTTCCGGCTCGACGGCAGCGGCGAATACGCGGCAGGCGGCAAAGGAAACCGAAGAAGCAAGCGAAGCGGCCGAATTAAAACCGCTGATCGAAGAAAAACAGGTCTCCGTAGTAAAACGCTTTAACGGCAGGCAGGTTGATAAAAGTGCCGCGATAAAAACCGCACAGATTGAAACCGCTATCAGTAAAGTAAATAAAGCTCCGGTTGTGAAGAGTAAACAGGCCGAAATAGAAAAAGCGGCCGCGGCCATTGAAACTATTGAAACGGCTGAAGAGGTTAAAACATATAAATACAAACGGACCCAGTCAAAAAATTACGACGGCCTTAAAGATAAACTTTATATCATCAACAAGTACAAACACGAGGCTTTGATAAAAAAAGCGGTCGCTAAAAAAGATCTGAAATTCAAATATCCCGTTTCCGATTTAATTTTCGTTCCCGACCGCGCGAGCTACAACGAATCGCTAAAAAAAATAGCCACCAATAAAGATTATAACGGACACGCGGTAATGATAACCGAAGACCGCGGATAAGCCGGATTTTCATAAAGATTATAACTGACGAATAAATAAAATTAATAAAAAAGGCTTCGCAAGAGGCCTTTTTTTTATGTTTATCTTTTATCTTAATCTATTTCCTTTTTCTATTTCCTTATTTTTTTTCTTCTTTTTTTCTTCTTTTTTATTGATATTTAATGACGCGACGCTTGAAAAACAATCGGTAATATATTATAATAACACCGATTAATGAAACCGCTTTTAATAAAAACCGGCCCTTGTTTTCTTTAATTATCGCTATTTTATCGTTAAAGGAGTTTATATGAATAATTTAACGCGGCTCTCTCGAGCTCAAAAACGCATATGGTACGCTGAAATGACTTATATGAACACGGCGTTCGGATGTCTGGCGAACCTGGTGCGTTATAAAGAAAAAATAGATGCGGCCGTTTTAAAAAAAGCGATAAACCTGATAATTAAAAATAACGATGGCCTTCGACTGAGGCTTCTTCATTCGGAGGATAACGCCTGCGATATGCAGTACTGCGCGCAATACGAGCCGCATGAAATCGAGTTATGGGATTACTCGAACCCTCGTGACCGCGCTGAAATAAAAGAGCGGCTCGAACGCGAGGCCGCGTTGCCGTTTAAATTATATGACTCGCCGCTTTATAAATTCGCCATTATCGACTTCGGCGCGGACGGCACCGATTATTCGCCCGGCGTTTTTTTCAAAATGCACCATTTAGTCTCCGACGGCTGGACTATCGCGCTGGTTTACAATCAGCTCTTTGAATATTGCAAATTAATAACAGCCGGGCGTGAAGCTGAAATAGCCGCCAATCCGTCTTATTTCGATTATTTAAAATTCGAAGACGACTATTTTAGCTCGGATAAATTCAAAGAAGACGAAAAATTCTGGGTAGGCGAGTTTGAAAAGCCGCTCGACGAATGTTCGCTCAATTATGACAGGCCGCGCGCCAATTCGATAGCGGCTAAAAGAGCTTTATTTTGCGTGCCCGACGATATCCGCAGCCTTATTCATAAATTTAAAGACGCAAACGCCACTACCGTTTATAAAATAATACTTTCATCAATTTTCGTTTATATAGCCAGGGCGCGCGCCGCGAAAAATATACTTATATCGACGGTTTCTCACGGACGTAGCAAAGAATTTTATAAAACAGCCGGCATGTTCGTAAGCACCATGCCGCTTCGAATCGAAATCGAATCCGGCGAAGGATTTCCTTCGCTCGTCCGCCGCGCCGGCGATAAGCTCAATACCGTTATTAAAAACTATTCAAAGTATCCATTCGATGAGCTTATCGAAAGGCTGCGCGAAGCGAATAATTCTAACGCCGACACACTTTTATCCTCCATAGCGGTTATCGGCCATCCAGACGACGACAACTACGATATTAACTTCAAAAACATATATCAACAGAACGAACCGACTCCGCTTGTTGTTCATATCAACGCCAACGGCCTCGACGCCCGCGGGCAACTCGAGTTAATGTTCGATTATCAGACGGAGCTTTTCACCTATGATGAAATAAAATCGATATTCGATTCGCTTTGCGCCGTGCTAAAAGGCTCGCTCATAGAGCCCGACAAATCTATAGACGACATAGAACTATTCGGCGGCGCGGATAAAGAAATGGTAATAAAGGGCTTTAACCGCACGGAAAGCAGTTATCCCGCCGATAAAACGCTCTACGATTTATTTGAATTATCGTGTAAAAAATATCCGGGTAATACAGCGGTAGTTTATGACGGCGTACGCTTGAGCTACGGCGAGCTTGCCTTAAAAGTCGGTTTATTAGCTCAAAAACTTTCAGCCGCCGGCGCGGGGCCTGAAAAAATATGCGCCATTTACGCCGCCCGTTCGCATTACTATCTTATAGCGATACTCGCGGTCTTAAAAACTGGAGCCGCTTATATGCCGCTTGATTCTTCCTATCCGGCCGAGCGCGTCGAGTTCATGTTAAACGACGCGGGCGCGGCGATGCTTTTAATTTCGAATAAACTCCGCCAATCGATAAATTACGGCGCGCCCTCATTTATAATCGACGACGATGCGCTTTACGAAGCGCCCAAAATAAATGAGCGCGCCGCGCAGCCATGCCAGAAAACACCCAAGGGCAATGACTTTTGCGAAGCGAAAGCGGGCCAGGCAAATCTGGCTTATGTAATCTATACCTCCGGCTCGACTGGCCGGCCTAAAGGCGTAATGATAGAGCACCGGGCGGCCGTTAATATGATCTGCTGGAGCCGCGATCATTACGAAATCAAGGCGGGCGAAAATTGCGCCGAATTCGCATCATTCGCCTTTGACGCCTCCGTCGTGCAGATTTTTTCGCCGCTTTCGCGCGGGGCCGCGCTGCACATATTAAAAGACGAGCTTCGCTTCTCGCCGCAGGCCGCTAACGATTATTTCGAAGCTAACGATATAGTTTACACCGACCTGCCCACTCAATTTTGCGAAGAATTCATACGCGGCGTCAGCAATCATTCGCTGCGCTACGTTTCTACCGGCGGCGAAAAATTTAAAATGCCCCGCGAAAGTTATAATTTTCGACTCACCGACGAATACGGCCCCACCGAATGCACGATTGTCAGCACATATTACGACATCCCGGCGGGCGGAGCGTCAAAAACACCGATAGGCCGCCCCATAGCCAATACACGCGCCTATATTCTCGACGATAAAAAGAGGCCGGTCCCGCTTTTTATGCCGGGCGATTTATATTTAGCCGGCGCCGGGCTTGCGCGCGGTTATCTGAACCGGCCGGAACTCACGGCGGAAAAATTCGTTGACGACCCGTTCGTTCCGGGTGAAAAAATGTATAAAACCGGCGATCTGGCAAGGCTATCAGCCGATGGCAATATCGATTATCTCGGCCGTGCCGATTCGCAGGTTAAAATCAGGGGATTTCGAGTCGAGCTCGAAGAAATTCAAAACGAGATCCAGAAAGATACGCGCATAAAATCCGCCGCCGTTATCAGTTCAAAATCATCATCAGGCGACGATTTTATTTCCGCGCATATAGTACTAAACGATCCTGGCGCGGCGGTCGCCGCAGGCGAGCTGAAAAAAAATCTTGGCGAAACTCTGCCGGCCTATATGATACCGTCGCGTTTTTATTTTATAGATAAGATACCGCTTACATCCAATGGTAAAATCGACAAAAAAATTCTCGCCGCATCGGCTTCTTCATCTTTTGACACGGATACTTGCTCCGACGGCCCTTCCGGCGGCGAGTCATTCCGCGCGCCCGCAAGCGATACCGAAATTAAAATAGCCGCCGTATGGTCGGGTTTATTAAATATCAAGCGCATCGGCGCCGGCGATAATTTTTTTGAGCTCGGCGGCCATTCGCTTAAAGCCGCTTCGCTACAGGGATATTTCAAAAAATTATTCGGCGCGCAGCTTTCGCTTTTAGAAATTTTCAAAACACCCCGTTTATGCGACCAGGCGGCGCTTGTCGATAAAAAATCCCGCGGTCCCGCGCTTGCCATCGATCACGCCGCCGCCGGCCGCGCGAGTTATCCGCTTTCGGCCGCGCAAAAGCGCCTTTTTATAATCGAATCGATGGGCGGAGCGAAAACCGCTTACAACCTCACTTCAGCCTTCATGATAACAGGCGCGCTCGATGAAAAGAAATTGGCAAAAGCCTTCGATCTTACGGTTAAGCGCCATGACGCTCTGCGGGCGCGATTCGTTGTTGAAAACGGCGAGCCGGCGATGATAATTGAAAACGAAGTAAAATATAAGCGCGGCTTTATCAAAGCGGCTGAAAGCGAATTAAGCTCGGTGATTAAAGACTTCGCGAGGCCGTTCGATATTTCAAAAGCGCCGCTGTTTAGAATTTTACTCGTCGAACTGCCCGACGGCCGCCATCTATTCGTCTTCGACGCGCACCACATCATAATCGACGGCATTTCAATCGGTATAATCATCAAAGAAATATGCGCCACTTACGACGGACTCGCGCCTGATAAACCCGAGTACGATTTTTGCGATTACACTTTATGGGAAGAAAAATACTACCGCGAAGATCTTGAGTCGCGTTGTGAAAAATACTGGCTGGACAGATTCTGCGGCGATATCGCCGCGCTGGAGCTGCCGGTTGACCGGCCGCGTGGCGCCGCGATATCTTATGCGGGCGCAAGAGCCGTTAAAGACATAAGCGCGCTCGCGCCGGCCGTTGAAAAATTAAGCGCTCAATACGGCGTCACTGATTTCAGCTTACTGCTCGCGTTTTTTTTTACCGCGCTGCATAAATTCAGCGGTCAGAACGATATTATAACCGGCGTTCCGGCGGCGGGACGCCACGCCGTCGAGTTTGAAAATACCGCCGGAATGTTCGTCACTACGCTCGCGTTAAGGGCAAAACCATACGCTGAGCTTGGTTTCAAAGATTTCGTCACGGAGGTTAAGCAAGACTTTACTATGGCGCTCGATAATTCCGGGTTCCAGTTCGATTCATTGGTCGAAAAACTCGGAGTGCGCCGCGAAGCCGGCCGTAACCCGCTATTTGACGTTATGTTCGCTTTCGAGCGCGGCGCCGGCGGCAATTTAAAAGCGCAGGGAATCGAACTCGAGCCTTTTATCTTCGATCCGGGCATATCTAAATTCGACCTCACGCTATTTTGCATAGTATCGACTGGCGGGCTCAAACTCGTCGCCGAATATAAAACCGCGTTATTCAATCATGCTACCGCCGAAAGATTTTTAGACGCCTTCAGCGAACTTATTAAAAGCGCCGCTCAAAACCCGAACGCTTCGATAGGCGAGCTTAGCGCCGTCAGCGAAGAGGCCCGCCGCTTTTTACTTGCCGATTATAATTCGACCGGCGAAAATTTCGGCGCTGAAAAACCTTTAATCGATTTGATCGAACAGACGGCCGCCGCGCAACCTGACGCAATTGCGCTCGTATGCGAGGGCAAAACCATCACTTACGCCGGTCTCGACTCAAAGGCTGAAAAACTCGCCCGTTCGTTACGCGCGAGCCATGGCGCGGCCCCCGGCGTTCTGGTAGCGATACTTACCGAACGGTCGTTTGAAACCGTAATAGCGATTCTGGCCGTATTAAAAACCGGGGCGGCGTATGTGCCGATCGATCCGTCATACCCTGCCGAGCGCATCGAATATATACTCGAAGACAGCGGAGCGAGAACGCTTCTCACTCAGTCTAAATTCAGCGGCGCATATTCAGAACGCGCGGCCGTCGTCGAAATAGACTCAGCGGCGGCTTACGAATCGAATGCGCCCGCATTTACGCGCGGCGAAGCGGGCGCATCGATGGAAGATATAATCTATGTGATATATACTTCCGGCTCGACCGGCCGGCCGAAGGGTGTTTTAGTAAAGAACAGGGGCGCGTTCAACTATATAAGCTGGTGCAAAAGAGTTTACGCGCAAAATTCGCCCTGCGACTTCCCGCTATATTCATCGATCTCATTCGATCTGACGGTAACTTCGATATTCACTCCGCTTATAAGCGGCGGCAAAGTGGTTATTTACCCCGAAAAAGGCCGTGACACGCTTATCGATAAAATAATAGCCGACGATTGCGTCGATATAGTCAAATTAACCCCTACTCATCTTCAAATTATCGAAAGTATGCCGGTAAACTGCAAGCGTATCAAAAAATTAATAGTCGGCGGCGAAGATTTAAAAGCCGGATTATGCGAAAAGATCTATGCAAAATTCAACTCGAATGTAACTATCTTCAACGAATACGGTCCGACTGAAACAACGGTCGGCTGTATGATTTATATTTATTCGCCCGCCGATTCGCTATCCGGCGCGCCCTCTGTCGCTATAGGCCTTCCAGCGGCCAATACCGCACTTTATATACTCGACGGCTCGAAAAATTTACTGCCGCCCGGCGCTAAAGGCGAGTTATACATATCCGGCGCCGGAGTCGCGCGCGGCTACCACAATAAATCAGAGCTTACCGGCGAACGTTTCACCGCCGATCCGTTCACAGCGGGCGCAATGATGTATAAAAGCGGCGATCTGACGCGATTTAAACCGGACGGCAATATCGAATTTCTGGGCCGCATCGACGAACAAATTAAACTACGGGGCTACCGCATCGAAACTGGCGAGATCGAAGCCGAATTAGCCCGTCATCCGGCGCTCAGGGAAGCCGCCGTAGTATTACGAAACGACGCGCGGCGCGGCGATTACCTGGCGGCCTATTACACGCTCAAAGATAACGCCGAAAAACCGGATGCCGACGAGTTAAAAAAACTGCTTTCTGCGCGGCTGCCGCAATATTTCGTTCCTGAGGCTTTTATGCGCTTAAATAAAATACCGCTGACGCCGAATGCTAAAACCGATAAAAAAGCGCTGCCCGACCCGTTCGCCGCCGAAACCGCAAGCGGCCATGCAGGACGGTATTTTATCGAGCCGGCGGACGGCGCTGAAAAGAAAATAGCCGCCGTATGGGCTTCGGTACTCGCAGTCGATAATATAAGCGCCGACGATAACTTCTTTTCACTCGGCGGTCATTCATTAAAAGCCATAAAAGCCGTTATGAAATTATCGGATGATTTTGAAATAACGCTCAACGACATATTCGAACATCAGAGCGTAAGAGACCTTGCAGCGGCCATAAAACCGGCGACCGGCAATTTAAGCTCAAAATTAAATAAGCTCAAATACTTTAAACCCGCAGTTCCAGCGCTCGACGACGCGCATAAAGAAAGGCTCGATTCATATTTAAGCGCGCTCGAAGCCGTTAGATCAGCCGATTTAAGCGCCGCTAAAAATTACGCCGCTATCTTATTATGCGGCGCTACCGGTTATCTTGGCTCTTACTTACTCAACCGCATACTTACCGGCCGCGGCGAAACGGTGCACATGATAATCCGCGCGGCGGATTCCGCCGAAGCCTTTAAGCGGCTCGATGAAAAATACTCCTATTACTTCGGCGTGGGCGCGCTAACGCCGTATTTATCGCGCGTCAAAGTTTATGCGGGCGATCTTAGCCATGTGCGACTTGGGCTTTCAGCCGAGGACTACTCTTTTCTATCCGCAAATATCGACTGCGTGTTTAATTCCGCGGCTAATGTCAGACATTTCGGCCACTACGAACAATTTCACGAAGCCAATGTGATCACCGTCGAAAATTTAGTTAAATTCTGCATGGACCAAAAAATAAAAGACCTTAACCATGTATCGACGATGTCAGTTTTTGCGGGCGATATCGATGGATGCGCGAGCGCGCTGTTCACCGAGGATGATACCGATATCGGCCAGCACAGCGGCAATTATTACTTAGAAACCAAACTTGCCGGCGAAAAAGTCGCCATAGCAGCCAGAAATTCAGGCGTATGCGTAAATATATTCCGCGCCGGCAATCTCACCTTCGATTCTAAAAGCGGATTATGCCAGCAAAATATAAACGAAAACGCATTTTACCGCATAATAAAATCCATATCGCTTCTTGGCGCGGCGCCCGATACGCTCGACGAGTCGGAATTTTCATTTATCGACTGCGCCGCGCACGCCATGCTTTTAATCTTCGATAAAAAAGCGCTCGCTAACGGCACATATCACATACGAAACGACAGGCCGCAAAAACTATCACGGCTTTTAAGCGCGCCGGATTCGGGCCTGGATATGCGCGTTACAAGTTTTATGGAATTTATCGAATTACTAATCAGCCACAGCGGCGATGAAAAGTTAAAACCGCTTATCGACGATCTTATAGTTCACCGCGATTGGGATTATGAATTAAGACGCAAAACCTTCTGCTTCTTACGCTCTGATCGGACCGATTTAATATTGAACAAGTTAGGATTTCACTGGCGCGAAGCCGCTGGCGCCGATTGTTTTGAAATGCTCAAATGCGTCTTCGCTGAACGCATAAATATAATCAGCCGCCACAAATTATTTAGCGGCGTAAACGCCGGCGATGCGATGCGCTTCGCCTTAATGACAAGAGCGGCGGCCTTCGAAGATAACGAAGAGATAACCTGGGAAAACACGGCGCTCGATTCGACACATATCATAACTGAAGGATTCGCGGAGGTAAGCGCGCATTCTAAAAATATGTGGATCGGCACGATCAAAATACTATCCGAAGGCGGCCTGATCGGCTTTGAAACCGCTCTAGCAGGCGGCCAATCGCAGGTTATAACCAGCGCCGCGCTCGGAAAAGTCAGAAGCCTTTGCGTATCGCGTGAAAACTTTTTAAAATTCGCCCGCGAATGCCCGCAATTTATGATAAACCTTGGCGCCAGTTTCGCTTCTGAAATCACTAATTACGAAAAATTGATAGTCAATATGGGCTGATTCGGGCAGGCGGCGCGGCATAACATGGCACGGCACGGTTATGCCGTTAAAATAAACCGCCGTTTAAATTATTCTGGCGGTAAGTTTATCCGTGTCTTTTCTTTTCGGCTGCCGCGGCGTTTCGGCTGCGGCGCCGACGGGAATAATAGCCGCCAATCGCAGTCCGTCAAGTTTAAGCAGCCCGCTTATTCTTTTTTCGGCTATGAGCGGCCCGCTCATCCAGCAAGCGCCGTAGCCGAGCGAATGCGCGGCAAGCAGTAAATTTTGTATGGCGGCGCCGATTGCCGTTGTCTGCTCCAGATTATCTTCGGGACGAATCTGGCGGCCGGCGAGCGCATTTATATAATTAGGACGCGGAATAAAACAGGCGGCGATAACAAGCGGCGCGGTTTCAAAAAAAGTGAAATATCCGGCATAGGAGCTAAAAGCCGTGAGCGCCTCTTCATTTTCCGTTTCCTTTTTTAAATTTTCGATCTCTTCACGCACCGAATCGGCCATAGCCTTTATAACTGCGCGGTTCGAAACCGCGGTAAAATGCCAGCTCTGCCTGTTCGACGCACTCGGCGCCGAAAGCGCGGCATCCAGAAGCGCCGTAATAATTTCATCGGGCACCGGCTGTGACGCAAACTTTCTGACGCTGCGCCGGGTTTTAATTATATCGATTATACCACTCATATAAACCTCTTTCTATAAATATATTAACTTCATCAAAAATTTTAAAGAAAACGGATTATATCACAAATTAAGTATTTATTCAAATCAATCATAAATTTTATTTGCATAAATATAACTTATATGTTATAACATGATTAACGAATGGATGACTTTTTAAGGCGGCATAGCAATAGTTATGATGTTAAATAAAAATTTAAAATTATGATAATATCACATCATGAATCGTTATAAAACCATACTCAGCGCGTCGCGCATGTGCGACATGCCTAAATATTATCCTGAAGCTATTATCAGCGAAACTATGACGCGCATTTCAAAAGGCGTCGATATTCACACGCTCGTTTTATGGACCAAGCATCCGCGATCGCTCTTAGCGAATCCGCTGTACGATTTCTTAAAAAATCTGACTGCCCGCGGCGTTCAATTATTTATCCAGTTGACGATAACCGGCATGGGCGGGGCAATTACAGGCGTAAATAAAAACGGCGCGTGGCAAATAGAACCCGGCTCGCCTTCATACGCGCAATCGCTCGAAGCGCTTCCGGGTGTGATCGAGCTGACCGGCTCGCCGCGCAGGATTAAAATCCGCATCGACCCGCTTATTAAAGTAAAGGATTATACCGGCGTAATATATTCAAATATATCTACATTCGATCAAATTCTTGAAAGCGCGAGCGGGCTCGGCATAGATAACTTCAGCTTCTCTCTTCTCGAACCGGGGTTTCACGCAAAGGTTGATCGGCGGTTTAAAAGCATCGGCTGTGAAATAATAGCCTTCAGCGGCGCTGAACGGGAAGCGCTCGCCGGACGGTTCAAGGCGCTTGAAGCGGCGTATAAAGTAAAAATTAACGCATGTTGTGTAGAAGGTTTTAACGATTCGGCCTGTATTGACGGCCGGCTTCTTAGCGCGCTCCATCCGGCGGGCGCGGTCTGCGATTTAAGGGAACCGCGGCGGCGGCCGAAATGCGGCTGCGTCAAATCGATCGATCTGGGCGGCTGGCCGGTCAAAAGATGCGGCACCGGCTGTGATTACTGTTACGCAAATCCGCTTTATTCAATATAAAGATAAAGTAAGCTACCAGTTAAGCAATCCGAGGCCGCCGGTTATGCGTATGCTTTCACCGGTGATATAAGAAGCGTCATCGGAGGCTAAAAACGCTATCAGCGCGGCAATTTCTTCGGGCGTCGCGAGTCTTTTAAGCGCGGTGGCCGCGATTATTTTATCGCGCGCCTTTTCGATAGTTTCGCGGCTCATATCGGTTTCGACGGCGCCGGGGCATACGGAATTAACGGTAACGCCGCGCGACCCCAGTTCGATAGCGAGCGTGCGCGTCACGGCTTCTATTCCGGCTTTGCTCGCGGCGTAGTTAGCCTGGCCGCGTCCGCCTATCGACGATATAAAAGAAGAAACATTAACGATTCGGCCGTATCTTTTACCCATCATAAAGCGCGCAGCGGCGCGGCACATATAGAAAGTGCCGCTGAGGTTGGTATCGATAACTTTCTTCCAGTCATCATCCTGCATTCCGGCGAGAGGGCAGTCGGCGGTAACTCCGGCGTTATTGACCAATATATCTATTCTGCCGAATTTTTCAATGAAGTTTTCGAGCATTTCATCGACGGCGGCCGGATTTGAAATATCGGCGTTGAATATGGCCGCATCTCCTCCAGCCGCTATAATTTCGTCACGGACTTTTTCCGCGGCGTCCGCCTGTCTGATATAATGAACACCGACGGCCGCGCCTTCCGCAGCGAGTCTCAGCGCGGCGGCCCGGCCGATGCCTCTCGATGAGCCTGTCACTAAGGCGATTTTACCTTTAAGTCGCATTCAAACCCTCTCTTATTCAAACTACCTATCGTATAAACTACCCATCATCCAAACTATATTTCGTTTAAACTTTTTTTCATTTAAACTTTTTTTCGCATAAATCTTCTTATAGCCAAACAGCCGATTTACATTAATTTCAATTTTTAATTGACAGCCCGGCGCGGTAATCGTCTTCGAGCATATACATCATAATAAAATCGGAGTATTTACCACGGCAGAAATAACCTTCTTTTTGCCGGCCTTCTTCTTTAAATCCGACGCTTTTCCAGAATTTAAACCCGTTAACGTTAAATTCGACGACGCCGATGGCCAGCCGGTGAAAATTAAGGTAATTAAAGCCGTAATCAAACATCAACGCGGTCGTTTCTTTACCGTAGCCTTTATTCCAGAAATTTCTATCCCAGATAACCAGAGAGTAATCAGCGGTGCGCCATGGCGCATTAATCCTTAAAAAACCTGTCTCACCTATAATTTTATTAGTTTGCGTATCCACTATAAGGAACCAGACGCGTTCTTCGAGTCTCTGGCATTTTTCGTAAAATTCATCGATCGATCGCTGCGTTACCGGATATACTTCACCGGCCAATTCATCGATCTCCCTGTCCGACATTAAACTTTCGAATTCGGCAAGGTCCTGTTTACTGACCGTTTTTAGAGCGATTCTCTTACCTTTTAAAAACACACCCATAAAAACCTCTTCGATTCATTTAATTTACTTCTATTTCCGTTTCAGAATCATGGCCGCAATTTTCGCAAACGCCGCGCACTATATATATTCGCGCGCCGGCGGCGGTAACCCGGCAAAGGCGCACAAAAGCCGGATCGGAGCAAAACATCGGCTCACAGCACACAGCGCACATATGAAAGTTCGATATTATCCACTGGATATCTTTATCGTTATTATTAGCTGCGGCGGCGATTATTCAACTCCTGTTATAGTTATAAACACTCTGTTATAACCGTAATTATAACAAAATATTTACTCATCTTATTTTATCCAGTCTCATACAAACGAACAAATTAAATTATTCGTTTATTTATCGATTATAAAAGCTGTTTTAACTATGCAGTAAGGATTGGTGACTACAAATTTTTTATAAAAATTCTGTTCATCTTCGGTTGCATTTAAATTATCCTGCATCGTCTTTTCATTTGGCATTACCTCCCAGAAGAACACATCGATTTTTTTAGCCTCCAGAGCGGTATATTTCGCATTTGAATCGAGCGAAACAATCTCGATATTTTTACCTATTATCTTTGAAATTTCACCCAGTAAAGCGATATTATATCCGGCGGGCCTTCCGTCAGCAGCCACATAATCAAGCGGCGGCGCATCGCCGGACACGCCGACATATATAGTTTCGGCGCCTTCCAATTTATCGAGTTTATTCATTGACGGTTCTTCGCCTACCGGCAGATTTTCAATCCATTTAGTATATAATTCATCGAGTTTACCATTTTCTTTAAGCTTATCTACGGCCGAATTTATCGAATCGCGCAATTTATTATCCGCGCCTCTTAAAACCATTGAAAAACCTCGTTTATCTTCACATTCAACGATTTTAAACTCCGGGTTTCTCTGTACTAAATAATCGGCTGTAACAATACTCGTCAAAATAAAATCGACCTTATCAGCCTTCATCATTGAAAGGCAGGTCGCCGTCGAATCGGCAAAGAGCATTTTTTCAACTTTAACGCCGCGATATTTATTAATCAAATTTTTCAGTGTTTCTTCGTTTAGCCTGATGGAAATCTCAATGCCAGTTTTTCCATTTAAAAACGAATAATCGGGTTTCGCGATCGGGATTTCGGCCGTGGCAGAGCTTTGCACGCTCACTTCATCGGTTAACGCGGCCGCCGGCGTTTCTTTAAACTGCATATCATCAGTCCGTGCAAAGACGAGTCCGGTGGTAGATACACTCAACATTGAAACCGCGCAAATAATGACCAGCCATTTTTTAATACTCATTTTAACAACTCCGTTTTAAAACTAAATTTTAACGACATCCAGTATCATATACCTTCAAGATAAAATTGTCAATAATTTAAATTATGTTTTATCAATCTTCCGGTAATATTTCAAACACCTCTATTTTTTCTTCTTTACCTTTGACGTTTATATGTCTGGTTGAAATTTGCGTTCCGGTGAGAAGCTCTTTACTAATTTGCGAAAAACTATGACTGGAAAGCAGGATCGCTCCCGGCTCGCAATTTGATTCGAGCCGCTGAGCGATGTTGACGGCGCCTCCGATAAGCGTGTTGTCCCGGCGCTCAATCCCGCCGACATTTCCTGAAACAACCCTGCCTGTGTTTATTCCGATACGCAATTCGAATTGATTATCTATAATTTTTTTTACCGTGCGCTGTATCAAAAGGGCGCTTTTAAAAGCACTTTCGCTGTTCGGAAAGACCGCGAAGATGGCGTCGCCTATAAATTTATCGATGTCACCGCCATTTTCGTATATAATGGTAGTCGCCGGGTCGAATATTTTGTTGATAGCGTTTATAACTTCTCCAGGGCTATGCTTTTCGGAATAAGTAGTAAATCCCTTGATGTCTATAAATAAAAGCGCGCAGAATAGCTCTTCGTCCAGAATTGAATATAGGCCGCGATCTACCGAGGCGCCAGCTTTTTTCCAGACGTTGTGCGGCGTATATCGCTTTATGATATCCTGCAATTTTTCATTTCTTTCGTTAGCCGCCATGAGCGCAACGTTTTTTTCCTGCAGTTTCAGCGTGAGAAGAAAATGCTCATTATTTATGTATTTGAAGGCTTTTTCAGTTTCGGATATTATCTGTTCAGCGTCGTTTAACATAAAAGTCAGTTCGCTAATTTTCGTCTTCAGCCCTTCTGGAGTTTCGTCGCGGCTATTGTCCATCCGCTCGTATTCGGAAAGTAAGTCGATGTAATTAAGCCTGGTTTCAGCTTCAGCCCCTTTCGAAGCTATGACCATGATCGAAATCGAAGTGGAAAGTTGTTGCGATCCACACAATTTTTCGTTTGTATCGGTAATCTTCCGGTAGTCGTTATGAAGCGGCGCGTATTCGCCAGCGCAATAAAAACCGGCGATCGGTACGTTTTCTCCAAAAACTTCGCGCACCTGCGCTATTTCTTCGCCGGTACGCGAGTGCAGAATGCTCTTTCTTAAATGACAACTGAAAACAAGTACGGCTTCGGGATTATAACCATCGAGCGCCTGTTTCGCTTTTAACGCCGCCCGTCTGGCGCTTTCGAGAAGCTCGTCCCGGCCTAACTGGACAAGCTGGATTTTCAGGCCGGCCATATCGTCGTAGGGAAAGAAAGAAACGCTGCCATCTGCGTTATTGAATATTCCCGGCGTCTTTACAACGAATTTTTCTTCTTCGCCGCCGAGATTTGCGATTAAGGAATACTTATACATCGTGCTATTAAGAGTTTCGATAAAATTTTCGCCTAGATAAGTTTTGAAATATTCAATTATTGAAATATTATCCACTTCGAAAACTACATTGCCATTAGTCCTGGTGCAGGTGACGGGACGCGCGATCGGCGTCCAACTGCTTTCAAAGGCGTATCCGAATTTTATTTGCGTTGGGTCTAAGGCTTTTATGAAAAGCATGTTGAGATTATCGGAAGTAACGGCGTCGTTGAAATATTGTCGCCCGTTGAAAAAACCCGCATCGGGCCTGCCCGCCGAACCGCCGCCGGAAATAGGAAGCGGGAAAGGAAATGAATCGTTGATGCCATGCAGGTATTTTTTACCTTTCAGGTGGCTTTCCGTTCCCAGGAGCAAACACGATATCAGCTCGTTTTCGTGGATGATATTTTCAGAAAGAAACCGCTGAACAATGTTTTTGGCGGCCTCTTCAGGCGCTTGCCCGCATAATTCGGAATATGCCTTGAACTCGATGGCGTCCGTATAAATCATTAGAACTATAACGGAGTTTTTTTTGAGTCCGCCGTTAGTAATCTCGAAATAAGAAGATGAGCCGAAGACAAGCGTATCGCCCGTAACCTCGCGAACACCCTCGATAACGCGCTCGGCCGAAAAATTAGACGATGCAAAAAGTAAAGCGATATCTGCCCGAGGACATTGACTGGCCGCTCTTTGCGCGGCAAGTTTTCCTTCTCGATACCCGTCCGTGTGTCCGCTCGCTATTCCCAGGCCCTTTTTTATGTACATTAAGACCTCCCGAAGCCCGCCGGCCGTTTAACAATTATGGATAAAGTAATGCTTTTGAAAGTAATTAAATATTTTTGTAATACAATTATGCTGATTTGCATGATTGATTTTTAATACTTTCAAAGTTTTTAGAATAGACTCTTACATTGACAATCTTTATTTAATAAATACATTACTTTATGTTTACCATAAAACACTAAAAAGTACAAGGATTTTATTAAATTAATGAAGAATATCGAAACATTTATTGATTTCATTGGTGTCATTGACACTTCCGTTAAAAGGATTGACTTCGAGTTTGGCATCGATAAGATTGAGAGCGCCGATATAATTGACTGCTATATCGTCTCTATTGAGCGGCGCTTTTCGTTGGGTTTACTTAAATTTTTTTTGCTTTATAATTTTTAAAAATCATAATGACCATTTGCTAAGAAAGAAGTAACCAAACGTTTATTTTCGCGTGATAATAACCTTAAATATATTACTCTCTTTATCTTCGTAAAAATTCATGTTTGCATACGCATTAATTGCTCGTCGAATTCCATTACCCAAGCCTCTATAAGGTAGAATTTTAGATGCAAATGATGCAATAATAGGATTGCGTATATTTGAATTTCCATTTTTAATATTTTCAATAGTCAGATTGTTAGGAAGTTGGCCGGGGCTTATAATTTCAATTCTATTAAAAAATACGAATATTCGAATTGGAGCCGATACAAAATAATCTCTGTGTATGAGTGCATTAACAAGTAATTCCTCAAGTGCAATGCGTGGTATTTCTGGTTCTCCCGTTGAATTTACGCCTCTTTCTTTTTGGCTATGTAAAATATTGTTGTTGATAAAATTAAGTGCTTTTTGAAAAACATCTGATACAGACTGTGTGAAAACCAAATAATCTATCAATTCCGGTTGACCTGACATGATATTTTTTTTGATAATTTGATTAAAAATCATAATCTTATTTATTAAAAATTTGTTTCTTTGAATATTTAAACTTATAATTTATATTTTTTCATACTAAAGGTGTATTT
>DIVV01000220.1 GCA_002423385.1 bacterium UBP16_UBA6123 | reverse complement strand
CGCAGTTTTATATTCAGGGAGAGTAAAGGGGGTACGGGGGAAAAGAGAGGGCCATTGGTCCTTTCTTTTCCCCCGTCGCGCTCCTGTAAATCATGGGCGTGGTCGATAAAAAAAACAAAAAGGCGAATAAAAATAAATAGAATAAGCAAATTAAACGGAGAAAGTAATAATTAATAATAATAGTAACTATAATAACAATAATAGCAATAATAGTAATAAAAATAAATTAAATAAAAATAAATAAACTTCTTGACATATAAAAAAAAATAATATATAATATAATTACTTAGGCACGTAGCTCAGCTGGCTAGAGCACTACCTCGACACGGTAGGGGTCAGCGGTTCAAATCCGCTCGTGCCTATTTTTTTTATTAACGACTCTTTTTTTCAGGTATATATTATGACGATATTCCAGCAGATCGAAGGCCGGCGCAGTGAAAGATATTGTGTGAGGCCTTCTATTATAATAGGTCTTGGCGGCACCGGAACGGAAATATGTCTCAAGCTAAAGAAATTAATCAATGAAAAGGCCGGTCCCGATTTTTCGTTAGTTAAATTTTTAATTTTCGATACTGACGTAATGGATATAATGGGCGTTAAGACTAACGCAGCCAATGAACACATCGCTCATAATCAAATCAAATCGACTTTTACGCCAAACGAGTTTTATCATCTTACGGTCCGCGACGTTGAGGGCATCATAAAAAATGCTGAAAAGCATCCTCATATATTTTCGTGGTTTCCTAAAAATCTCGAATTCAAAGATATATCTAATGGCGCCAATCAAATAAGGCTGCTCGGCCGTTTAGCCCTGTACTGGAATATTTCACAGGTTATAGACGCGCTCAATCGCGTAAAAAAAGAGGTATCTTCCATTAAAAATAAAACCGCGGCCAGCGAGCGTGGTTACGATTTACAGGAAGGTCTTTCGGTTTATATAATGAGTTCGCTTTGCGGCGGTTCGGGCTCGGGAATGTTTTTAGATATGGGTTATATAGCGCAGAATTTTATTGAAAATTGTGAAATAAATTCATGTTTAGTGATGCCTTCGATATTTCAGATCGAGCAGCAATCGAGTATTGACGCTAATTCTTATGCCGCGCTTAAAGAGCTCGACTATTTAATGACCGCGCAGAATTTCGATTTGAATTTAGGGCCGCAGTATGAGTCAAAAACATTTAAAACAAAGCCTTTTGACCGTTGTTATCTTATCGATTCGTGGACCGAGTCGTCGCTTCATATAGAAAGCGTTGAAAGTCTCTGTGAAACTGCGGCCAGTGTAGCCTTCTACGATTTTATGAGCGTCGCCGGCAAGCGTCACAGGAGTGTTATCGATAATATTAAATATAAACTTAACAGCAAGATATGCGATCGTATATCGGCTTATTCGAGTTTTGGTCTGTCGAGTATTTTTTTTGACGGTCATAAGGTTAAAAAAACCTGCGCCGCCATTTTAGCTGAGGAATTCAGTTCAAAATTCATTAAAATATGCGATAAAAAGAGCGTTAAAAACAACGTGAACGAATTCATCAGGTTAAATAAGATCAATGAAGAAGTGACTGACGACGTTATAACTTATATGCGTTTTGACGGTCGCGCGCCGGTTAAAATTATAAAAAATCCATCTGACTTCGACTGTGTTTCAACCGATCAAATGCTAGCCGAAATACAAAAATGGTATTGCGGGCTTAAAAATATTTATATGCCCGAAAAATATAAATTAATGGATCAAAATCTCGAAAAACTATCGGAAGCAGTAATTAAAAATCTTGAAAAAGAGATCGATGCAATTCTTTCGGAGCGTGCTCTCGGCATTAATTACGCGCAGCAGTTTTTAAGTTCTCTTGATATCATGCTTCGTTCATTCGCCGACATGCTTTCGTGTGAGGCTCAGAAAATACGCGATCAGAAGAAGCAGTTATTGATAACTATTAAGGTGAATAAAGTAACTGAGTTGCTCGGTTCGTTTCTTTCTTATTTGATATACCGTTCAAAAATTACGGAAGCGCGTGACGATTTAATTTATGAAATGGCCAAGGAGATAAATTTCGACATCGAGATTTATTCGCGCGATCTTGCAATTACTTTTTACGGCCGTATTTGTTCTCGTATCGCGGAGATTAACGGTAAGATCGTTGCGCCGCTTAACGATTTCATATCCAATTGCGAAAAAGAATTTGAAAAGAAAGCGTGCGAGCTGTTAAACCCGCGTTCGAACGCCGAAGTGTTAACGCAAAAGCGTGTTAAATGTTCGGCGGCCGATATTAAAAAAATATATGAAAAATACTGTCCTGGAGATATTGACGAAGTTATTAACAAGTTTTTAAGCGCCGTTTCAGGTTCGGTGAATTTGTGGGACATATCTAAAAAAGAAGATATCGCTTTAAAAATATTTGATTATTGCCAGTCGTTTTTTGCGGCGGTTGACGAAGTGTCGATAATGCGTCTTATGGTCGAAGACGGCAGCGCCCCCGATATAATAGACGATTTAATGCGTTCGGCGGCCCCCATGTGGTCGTATTCGACCGTGGAGATGCCATCCGGCACTCAGATAGACGAAATAGCCATCGTTTCAATTATTGAAGAAAGCCGTTCGGAGTTTATAAAATATTTAAGAGACCAGAATAAAGCGGTTTTCAATTCTTCAATCGATAATCACGGTATAAGTGTGATGCGTTTCAGGCATGCGCTTCCGCTGTTCGCGCTTCCGGCGATCAAACGTGATCTTAAGCCGGCTTATGAAATGTTTAAAAGCGGCTCCGGTCCAAATACACCTGTAAAACCGCTTCATATCGATGAAAAATATGAAGATATTCCTGAAATAGTAATATCGTAATTTTGAGAATTTTTATTACAATGGAAATGATATCAATGAAGAGCGTTTTTAAAAAAACGGCCGGTATGTTCGCTTTATTTTTAATTTTTACAAGCGTGCCGGCTTTTTTAATGTTTATCGATTTATCTTCAGGCGGCGGTCTAGCTTTTGCGGCTAAAAAGAAGGGTAAAAGCGTCGTATCGAAGAGCGTGCCGGTCAAAAAAAGCGAGGCGGCGTCTTATCCGGGCGCGGAAATTATTGCCGACGATGTTTTTATTTATAAAAAGGGAATTTCTTATTATGAAAATTCCGATTATCTTAAGGCGTGTGAATATTTTAGATATATTAAAGAAAAGCGCCTCTCATCTTTTTATTATGATATTTCTATTTATTTATGCGGCGAATCGTATAAAAAGTCGGGTAAGGAAAGTCTGGCTGTCGAAAATTATCTTTATCTTCTAGAAAAATGTCCGACCTCGACTTTATGCGCTGAGGCGCGGCATACTCTCGCCGATATTTATAAAAGAAAAGGGTTATCAGGCGAAGCTATTAAATATTATAAACAACTGCTTGATTTCCATCCGCAATCTTTTTGGGCTGAAGAAGCCCGTGCTTTTTTAAAATATAACAGCGTGTCGCAAAGCGCGCCTCAGCCTGATTATTCGCATCGAAAATTATTGACGATTCATGAAGAAATCAAGCCGGGTTCGGGGCATGCGGCGGATGATAAAAAATCATCTACTGCGGCGGCGGTGCTTGATTCAGTTAATTCGTTAGATTCGATCGACTTTAATTCGCTCGGCCTGGATACTTATATAAGCGGGCGTCGTGAATACGAACCCGTCGATTATGGCGGCGCCGATTTGAGTTTATATCGTGACGGCCTTAAATTTCATGAAATTAAAAATTACGGCAAAGCTAAATGGTGTTACCAGAGACTCATTATAAAATATAAAAACTCTTTATGGTATCCCAATTCATTCTATATGCTCGCGGCCTGTTATCTATCTGAAGGCGATACGAAGGCCGCCATCAGATTTTATTCGGCGGCGCTTATATATGCAAAGGATGCCGCTCTGATAATCGAAGTTAAAAATAATCTGGCCGATTTATTGTTCAGTGACGCTCAATATCTTCTGGCGCTTCGTTATTACGAGTCTTTGATTGAAACGGCGGGCGATAAAGAGCGTATGATGCAGCTTTTTTTTCTGATAGGCGAATGCCACACAAAAATCGGCAATTATGAAATGGCGGCAAAAGCTTATGCTCGCGTGGCGTTAGAGGGCGCCGCGCCGCGCGTTCCGCTGCAAGATAAAATTCCGGCGGCATCCGGCGTTAAAAACGATAAAGGCACAGGCATCGCGAACGATAAAGTTAAGTTCGTTAAAACTATTTCGCCGCAGTTAAAAATAAATATCGATGAGGGTGTTAGTGAATTTAGCGCCGGCAGGTATTTAAAAAGTATTTCTTTCTTCGAGCGCATTCTGGTTGAAAATCCTGATGAGGCTGCATGTTTCTGGTACCTGGCGCTTAGCTATAATCAACTCGAAAAAACCGAACGGGCTGTCGGGTATCTGCAAAAATATATATCGCTCATTTCAGCCGATAAAAGTGAGCAAAGCCTTAAATCACTGAAACAGGCTTATTCTACGCTAGCCTACATTTATATCAAAGAAAACAGGTTTGAGGAGGCGCGTTCGCAGTATCTGAATATAATAAGTCTTGATTCGACTTCTTCCGCGGCTATTTCGGCGCGCGAAGCGCTTAAAAGAATCGATGTAATTAAAAAAAGATCCGCGGAATCGGAAGCCGGTCAAAATTAACGGTGATTTTTTTAAGGTGGCCGGTAAAAAAAATATGTAAAAAAAGGAAAATTATGGCATTAAATGAACGAATAAAAAATACTCGAAATATAAAACTGAATATATTTATAGTTACATTTTCAGCCGCACTTATGTTATATTGCATTCAGGGCTCATTGCCAGCCGGGGCAAATGGTCTTGATTTACAAAAAACTGAAAATTATTTTTACGACAAATTTTATCCAGATTGTAACGCTGATGCGAAAGTAATAGAAAACTATGATTTTGCCGTAAGGGCTTTTGAAAAAAAAGATAGAATAAAAGCTTTATTTTATTTGAACAATGTGTTAAAATATTCTCAGTTTTCAAAAGAAGCGCTTAATTTATACGGTGTCGTTCTGGTGTATGAAGGCGATTATGAAAACGCGCGGGAGCTTTTCAGAAGCTCGATTAATCATGGCGGCAGCTATAAATGGCCGTATATCAACCTCGGCGTCATTAATTTTCAGATGGAAAGATGGCGCGCGCTTGAAGAGGTGAGCGCAAATTATTTAAGCCTCGACGCCGACGATTTTGAAGCTAACCTGGGAATGGGTATTGCCGCGTTTCACCTGTTTTGTTATGAAGATAGCGACCGGTATTTAAAAATAGCGTACAAATTCAATAAAAGCGCCGCAGGCAAAGATTTTATAAGCGTATTAAACGATTATCGGGCAAGGGTACGAGCTAAATTAAGACGGCTTTATTGACAAAAAAGAATAAAAAAGCAAAAGCAGAATAAAATAAAAAATCCAGGGAGGAAAAAGATGTCTATATTTGCAACAATGTTAGGATTATCCGCTGAAGAATATTTCAAGCAGGGCGACATTTATTTTAATGAAGGCCGTTTCGGCGAAGCTAAAATCGAATTTGACAAAGCCGACGAGCTTACGCCCGAGTCGGAAAAAGAAAAAAAAGAAGCTATCGAAGCAAAGATAATCGAATGCAAGAAAAAATTATCTTTGATCCATCTGGAAATGTCAAAAAATTACCAGCAGGCCGATAATTATGAAAAAGCGGTTGAATCGCTCGAGGTGGCTTTAGAGTTAAGCGATAAATCATACGATAGTTTTAAAGAAATACAGCGCGAGCTCGATCATTCAAGAATAAAAATGTTTCAAAAACAGTCGGATACCGAAGCCGAGCCTTTAATTAAACGCGCCGACGATTTTTTTAAAGAAGGTTCGTTCAGCGAAGCCATGGTTGAATACCGCGAGGCTCTTAAACTTTTAAAATATTATCAAGAATCCGAAGACGAGCTTAAAAAACATGCGCATCTCAAATTGAGCGAATGCGAAACTAAACTTGCCGAACCTTACGTTGAAAGAGCTAAAAATTTCATCGAAACCGAAATGTATGAAGAAGCGCTTATCGAGCTTGACGAAGCGCGCGAGATTCTCGACGACGATAATAAGCTCAGGCAGCATATCGATAAATTAATATACGAAGCGCACAAGAAAAAAGGCGCGGGCGAAGAGGCTACGGAAGAAGATTTTATTTCGAAACAGGAATGGGACGAAGCCATGGAAGATTACAAAGAGCTTCTAAACCTGTATTTTAATTATTCATACACCGATTCAGACCCGTTTTACCCCGTGCATCGCAATAAATATGAAGAGGGCTTTAAAGAAGCCAAAAAGCGCCTTGGCAACCTGTACGTTAAACGCGCCGAAGGGCATTTTAATAAAAATAAATTCGCCGTCGCTTTAAAATATTTTGTTGAAGCCGAAAAATTTTTTGAAGACGAAACGCCGGAAGCCGTTTATGTAGGCGAAAAGATCGAGCAGTGCAAGAGTAATATAAAATAGTCACAGCACCTATCATAGATTGAGATGAGTATTGCATTTATTGTTCAATTGGTGCGATACTTATTTTGGTGATTGAATATGCCAGTATCAGAAAAATTATTACAAAAAATAGAAACGCTGCCTACATTACCCATTGTCGTTACAAGGATAATGCAGCTCGTTGAAAATCCGAAAACCGCCGCGGTCGAGATAAGTAAAGTAGTTTCTCTCGACCCGGCATTAACGGTTAAAATTTTAAAGATCGTTAATTCGGCTTATTACGGATTTCCGAAGCAGATTACTACGATTACTCACGCGATAATGATTCTTGGTTTTGAAGACGTTAAGAATATCGCTATGGGTATTTCGGTTTTTGATATTTTTAAAAATAAGGGCGTTAAAGACGTGGTTGAATTCGACCGTGTGGGTTTCTGGCAGCATTCGATCGCCGTGGGTTCCTGCACCAAACTTCTAGCTAAAAAGCTCAGGTACAAAAACCCCGAAGAGGCCTTTATTTGCGGTCTTCTTCATGATATAGGCAAAATAATATTAGACCAGTATTTTCATGAGGAATTTAACGCGGTAATGGAGCTGGCGAAGACGGAAAACCTTCTTTTTATAAATGCCGAAAAGCGTCTCAACGATATGGACCATCCGGAGATAGGCCGTATCGTGGCTAAAAAGTGGGGATTGCCCTCGACGATTATCGACTGCATAGCTTCGCATCACAATCCGGCGGGCTGTGATACCAATCAGCTTGTGGTGGCTTTAGTCCACGCATCGGACGTTTTTTGTAAAATTCAAAAAATAGGAAACAGCGGCGACATGCTTGTGCCGCAGCTTCAAAAGACCGCGTGGGACCAGTTAAAACTTCAGCCTACCGATCTGACCAGGTTATACGAAGAGCTGCGCGAAGAAGTTAAAAAAGCGGATACATACATGGAATTTGCCAAAACAACTTAAATAAAAGGCTTATAATGATAAAATGGCGGTAAATTTATATGGCGGTTCAGGAAATAGGAAACCTCGACTTATCGCAGGTAAAAGACTCACAAAAAATAGCAATACTCCAAAAAATAAATACGGATCTTAAATCATCGCTCGATGATATTATTTCCATTCTCACAAAATTTTCAGAAGCCATATCCATTAAATTCGATTTGAAAGACCTTCTCGAAATAGTTTGCGACACGCTCAAGGATATCGTTAAATATAACGCTATCGCTATTACCGTTTATGACGGCGAAAAAGACACTTTCAATTATATGGCGCTTCGCAACGTCGAGCCGGCGATCGATATTAAAATTAAAAATATCATCAACGACGGTCTGGCCCACTGGTCTATCTCGCAGAAGCGTTCGATAGTGTTGCCGGACATCGAAAATAATACCGATGCAACAGTTTTAATCGTGCCGCTTATAACGCAGATGGAAACCGTCGGCGTAATTTTTATGTATTGCAATAAAGCCGCCGAAAGTTTTATGCAGCAGGACCTCGAATTTCTTAATATTCTTGGCGCGCAGTCGGCCATCGCCATTAAAAACACTTTTTTGTATAATGAAATGGGCCTTAAAAATCAAGATCTGGCTAATCTTAAGAATTATTTAAACGACGTTATTAATAACATGGTAACCGGTATTATCGTTCTTGATATGCAGGGAGTTATCAAAACTTTCAATCATGTGGCCGAAAATTTAATTTGCATAAGCGCGATGGCGACTATTGGAAAAAAATTCGATTCCATTCTGCCGGCTTCGATAATCGAAAAATTAAAAGAGGCATTTGACGGTGTGGCCGGCGGCGCGGTTCCTAAAAACAAGGTGTTTAACGAGCTCGAAGTCGATTATAGCGAAACCGGCCGGGTTATTCCCATCAGAATTTCATATAACTGCATCAAAGACAGTCAGGGAGCGGTTTTCGCCGTTATTTTCATGCTGCGCGACATGTCGGAATCGCGTGAAATTCAGCGTTTACGTGAAATAGATAAAATAAAATCGGAACTCGTCGCTAACGTATCGCACGAGCTCAGAACTCCGCTTACATCGATTAAAGCCTATTCTGAAACGCTTCTTGACATAGTCGGCAGTGAAGATGTTGACACGCAGAAAGAATTTTTGAATATAATCTGCCAGGAAAGCGAAAGGCTGACCAATTTAATATCGAATCTGCTCGATCTTTCCAAACTCGAAGCCGGCGATTTTAAACTCGATATCACAAGCGTGAATCTACCGGATATCGTTAAAAAGTGCGCGATGTTAGTCAAGGAACTCGCCTCGCAGAAGGGCGTTTCGATATCGGTTGAAATTCCGCAGCAGGCCGCGCCTATTAAATGCGACGCATCGAAGATCGAGCAGGTGATAATTAATTTGCTTTCGAATTCAATCAAGTACAATAAGCCTGAAGGCGGAAAAGTGGATATAAGCCTCAAAGAAAATAAGAGTAATTTCGAAATGGTTATCAAAGACACGGGTATCGGAATGCCGAAGGAGGCGCACGGCAAAATATTTGAAAAATTTTTCCGCGTGGACTCTTCGCTTACCTACCAGGTGTCCGGCACGGGCCTGGGGCTGGCTATAGTAAAGCATATCATAGATAAACATAACGGTAATATAACCGTCGAATCGACGGTTAACGTAGGTTCGAAATTTATAGTCACTTTGCCGAAGGGTTGAGTGTGACTGAATTAAGTTTAAGATTATCGGAGCGCCGGTTGATGAAAAAATGAAGATGGAAATGGGCCTGGAAAGCAATTTTGAAGATATTTATTATTACGGTTTTATCAAGTTTGTAAATGAAAATTTATTGAACAAACTGGATGAAAGCGTTTTTGCTTATTTAAGCGATTGCGGCTATATCGATACTATTAATCTTGTCGGTTTCAGATATTTTTCAAAAGCCGGACAGTGTGAATTAATAGACCCGCTGCAGTCCGATTTCGTGTCTTCGATAATCGAAAAAATAGATCAGGTTGAAAAAGATCCGGCGGCCGAAAAAAAGCTGAATTTAAAAGGCCGGACCGGCGATTTATTAAATTTTAATTTCAACGGCGGCGAATGTATCGCTATTCCGATTTACAGGCTCGACGAAGCCGTCGTTTATGAAAAAAAATTAAGTCTTTCAGATAACAGTATTTTTTTGGACAGGAGTAACCACTATAAATCGGGTTATCTGTATTTTATCATCAGGGCCGATGATAAAGGGCCGGGCTTATCCGGCGGCAAAGGTTTCATAACGGCGTTTTTAAGAAGTTTAAAAAATATATTCGATTCTTTATTAACCACCAACAGTCAGCTCGATTATAAAACCCGCGAATCTATCGATTATCAGCTTCTATTGAATGTTTCGGCGAGCATTATATCTTCGCTCGATTTAAACGAGGTTCTGCAGGGAATAGTTGACGGCGCGACGAGTTCGCTTAAAAGCGCCCGCGGTTCGTTGATGTTGATCGATGAATCGAGCGGCGATCTGGTTCTGCGTTATGGCAAGGGAATGAAGCCGGAGCTCATAAATGTCGTACGCGTTAAAATCGGCGAGGGGATAGCTGGTTCTGTGGCAAAAAGCGGCGAACCGCTTCTTATTACCGATATCGAAAATGCCGACCGTTTCAAGAAAAAAAGCGGTAAGGAATTCAATAATAAATCTCTGCTTTCCGTTCCGCTCAAAGCTAAAGAACAGGTTATCGGCGTGTTCAATATAAATAATAAAATAACCGGCGAAGTGTATGACGAATTCGATCTTAAATTATTGAAAGCGCTTTCCAATCAGGCGGCCATATCTATTCAAAATGCCCGGCATTATCAGAAGGCCATCGAAACTCAGGCCGAGCTCGAAGAGCAGATCGAGGCTTCGTCAAATTTATATGAAGAAGTGCATACTCTCTATGAAATTGTCAGGGCGACGACTACTTTAAACGATCCGAAAAGCGATCCGCGTGATCGCATACTCGAGCTTGCCACTGAAACTCTCGGGGCGACCGCTGGATTTTTGTTTTTGCCCCAGGAAAATAATTATATAAATGCCACTTATATAAAAGGCCAGTATAACGATACTTTTCAGTTTTCTAAAACTCTTATGTCCGATGAAAATTTAATTACGAGTGTCATTAAGTCGCTTCAGTCGGTTTTAGTTACTACCTGCGAAGATCAGAGCGTTAAAATCGAGCCGCCGGTATTGAACGCCCGGCAATATAAAGAAGACTCTATCGTTTCCGAGATATCGCAGTTTATAAATAAGCCGGTCAGATCGCTTTTGATCGTGCCGCTTTTTGATGAAAATTCTTATTCGATAGGCGTTATTTTACTGGTAAATAAAAACGGGCTTAATAACTTTACCGAGCCTAATCGTAACCTGCTTCAAATTTTAGGCCAGCAGATATCTTCGATAATCCGCGATAAAAATCTTTTAAAAGAATATCTTTTAAAGCAGACTATCGAAAAAGAAATAGACGTAGCTCACAGAATACAGCAGAAACTTATACCCAAGTATCCGCCTACGATAGAAGGCGTGGATATATTCGCGGTCAATCTTCCGGCCAAAACCGTTTCGGGCGATTATTACGATTTTTTAAAACACGACGTCGAAGGCAAAAAAATAGGACTTGTAATTGCCGACGTTTCAGGAAAAGGCATTCCCGCGGCTATGATAATGTCGATGACGCGCGCCGTATTAAAAACGCAGGTAGTCGATAATTTTTCGCCGGCAAGCATTCTGGAGCGCTCTAACAGCTTCATAATTTCAGATATGGAAAACAACCGTTACGTAACTATGTTTTACGGAATGCTCGATATCGAAACGCTGGATTTTACTTATTCAAAAGCCGGGCATAATCCGCCTTTCTGGATGCACGGCGACACTCTCGAAATAGAAGAACTCGACGCGCGCGGTTTTTTCGTCGGAATGTTTGAAACCGTTTCATACGAAGAGAAAAAGATATCGCTTAAACCTGAAGATAAATTAATTCTTTTCACGGACGGCATCGTAGAGGCGATGAATGAAAAAGATGAAGAATACGGCCAGGAGCGTTTTATCGATATCATCAAAAAATATCATTACTTCGACGCTAAAAGTCTCGTAGATAAAATACTTATGGACGTTGAGGCTTTCGCGGGTTCGGCTCCGCAGTCCGACGATTTAACTTTGATGATAGTCAGTATGAAAAATTTTGAGTATCAGCAAATGGTTATAGAAAGCGATACTAAAAGCACCGTGGCGGCCGCTGAATTTTTCGGCGAGCTTGCCAGGCGGAATCCTTCTTCCGGCCTCGATCATTTCGAGGTAATGATGATAATAGACGAAGTGGTCATGAATGCTATCGAGCACGGCAATAAATTCGACCCGGAAAAGAAAGTATATATAAGCTACGTTTTTAACGATTATAAGTTTGAAATCACAATACGCGACGAAGGTGAAGGCTTTATCGTTAATAATGTTTTCGCGACGCATGAAAAACTTTCTTTATACGATAAGCGCGGCCGTGGCATTTTAATAATAAAAAATTTAGTCGACCGCATCGAATATAACAAAGAAGGTAACGAAGTCAGAATCGTAAAATATTTTAAATAAATAAAAAGTTTATGTAAGGAGCTTAAATGGGCAAAAAAATATTAGTTGTTGACGATGAAGTGCATATAGTTAATATTTTAAAATTTAACCTGAAAAAATCAGGATATGACGTAATAACCGCCGTTAACGGCGAGGAGGCCCTCAGCGTAATAGAGGCCGAAATGCCCGATTTGATACTTTGCGACGTAATGATGCCCAAACTTACGGGATTTGAGGTCTGCCAGAAAGTTAAAGGCGACGATAAGTATAAGGCTATACCGTTTATTTTGCTTACCGCAAAGGGTCAGGAAGTCGATAAGGACATCGGATTGAAGTTTGGCGCGGATCTTTACCTGACCAAGCCGTTTTCGCCCAAGAATATAGTCGATAAGGTTACGGAAATGCTCGAGAGTCAAAAATAGAGCCGTGAAGGCGGAGCGGCGGAAAATATCGTTTATAATAAAATAAAGTAATAATTTAAATTTAAAAAATATTATTGGGGGAATTAATTTGAAATTAAGTTCGAAAAACCTTTTAACGCTTATTAAAGAGGCGGCCGAAGAGAAAAAAGCTTACGATATAAAAATACTTGAAGTAAGCGCAGTGACCGTATTGACGAATTATTTCATGGTCTGTTCTTCCGATTCTAACGTTCAGAGCCGCGCCATCGCCGACAGTATCGCCGATATGCTCGAAGAAAACGGCCGCAGCGTAGCTTCGCGCGAGGGCTATCAGAAGGGCGACTGGGTGGTAATAGATACAGGCCGCGTCATAGTGCATATTTTTACGCCCGAAGTACGCGAGCATTATAATCTCGAGCGTTTCTGGGAACATGAAATAGAGCGCGTGCAGCAGGGGGCCAGCGATAATTTGAGCGGCCTTATAAAAACCAGAAAAGCTAAGCCCGCGGTTAAACCGGGCGCGCGGGCGGCAGGAAGCAAAAAAGCTGCCGGCGATAAAAAAGACGGCCGCAAGAGCGCGGCTGCTTCAAAGCGCGGCGAAAAAACGGCTGTAAAGGCGGCGCCGGCGAATGGCAAAAAAACGGTCGCCGCGGCGAAGGCATCAGTTAAAAAGACGGCGCCGATAAGTAAAAAAGAAGAAATAGAGCGCGAAATTATCAAGAAAGCGAAGCCCGCTAAAAAAACCATACTCACCAGAGAAAAAACGGCGGCTCAAAGTCGCAAACAGCTCGTCGAAGAAGAAATAATGCGTATGAAGCAAAAACGTGAAGAAAATAGAGTGAAACAGGTCGCTAAAAATAAATCGGGCCAGGCCACGGAATTCCGCCCGGGCGCTAAAAACGCTGGCAAAAAAATGCGCGACGCGGCGTCTTTTGCATCTAAAGCTATGTCGAAAGCCGGTTCTATGTCGGCGCTTAAAAGTAAAAAAGGAGCGAAAAAATGAAAATAAAATTTATCGGCGCGATAAAATCGGTTACCGGTTCATGTTTTTTATTGACTTTCAATATAAACGGCTCCGTGAGGCACGCTCTTATCGACTGCGGAATGTATCAGGGCGCTAAAGAAGACGAACTGCTTAATTATGGCGAATTTCCTTTCGCGGCCGCCGATATTGATTTTTTATTTTTAACTCACGTTCACATAGACCACTCGGGTCTTATACCTAAATTAACTAAAAACGGTTTTAGCGGCAAGATAATAGCGACGCGCGCCACATGCGATTTAGCCGATATAATGCTGCGCGATTCGGCGCGCATCCAGCAGTCTGAAACCGAAAGATACAACCGCAGGCGTCTTAAACTCGGTAAAGAGCCTAAAGAAGCGCTTTATACCGAAGACGACGCGAAAGCCGCGCTTAAATTTTTCGAACCGATCGATTATAATAAGCGTTTCGAGGCATATCCGGGCGTCGGCGCCACTTTTCACGACGCCGGCCACGTGCTCGGTTCGGCTTTTATTAAATTCGACATCAATGAAAACGGCGAAAATTATAAAGTCGTTTTCTCCGGCGATGTAGGCAATATGCCGGTGCCTATTTTAAAAGACCCCGAAGCTATAAATGACGCCGATTACGTTATTATGGAATCCACCTACGGCGATCGGGTTAGAGACAACGATAAAGACCGTTCCGAAGAGCTTGCGCGCGTGGTTAATGAAACTATAGCCGCGGGCGGTAAAGTTATTATTCCTTCATTCGCTCTCGGGCGCACGCAGGAATTGATTTATGAAATGCATCAGTTGCGCGATAAAAAACTTATTGCCAACGTTCCGCTTTACGTTGATTCGCCTCTTGCCTGCAACGCCACTGAAATATTTAGAAAGCATTTAGAATGTTTCGATGAAGAAATGGTCGAGTATTTAAATAAATCGGACGATCCTTTTAATTTCAGTAATTTATTTTACTCGAGCGAAGCGTCGGAAAGCCGCGCCATTAACCAGATCAACACTCCGCAGATAATAATTTCGAGTTCGGGTATGGCTAATAACGGGCGAATTCTGCATCATCTTAAATATAATATATTCAAAAAAGAATGCACCATTTTATTCGTCGGCTATCAGGCGAGCGGGACTATCGGCCGCCAGATAACCGATGGCGAAAAAGTCATCAGCATAATGGGCGATAAATACGCGGTCAATTCACGCATCGAATCGATACACGGCTATTCCGCTCACGCCGATCAGAACGGTCTTATAAAGTGGATATCGACAACTTCGAAAAAACCGCGCAACGTTTTTTTAGTCCACGGCGAAGCCGATTCGAAGCAGGCCTTGCAGGCTAAACTTTCAGAAAACGGTTTTGCATCGCTGGTTCCGGGTTTGATGGACGAGTTCGAGATAAAAAGCGCGGTTTCTTTCTCCAGGACGGGAGCTTTGGCTATGCCGCAATTAAGCGCTTCAGATTTTAGCGCGCCGCGGCCGGCCGTGAAGAAAAGCGCTTCAGAAGCGGATTACGAATTCATGAAAAAACCGCTCAATAAAGTCGCGCCCGCGATAATGCCGCAGCTTCCGTCTGACGACGTTCTCGAAAAGATATCGAAGAAGGAATTAGTTAAATTGTTCAAAGAGTTTCGCTCGCAACTGCAGTCGATGGAAAGCCGCATCGATAATCTGATAGCGAAGTTGAATAAGAGAAAATAATATTTTTAATCGAATCGATAAAATTTACAGGGCGTGAAATAATGCCTGAAGCGAAGGCGCGGGCGCTAAGAATACTGCATATAATCAGTTCGGGCGTTATCGGCGGCGCGGAGAAGTGTTTTTTAGAAATGCTTGAAATTACGCGCGATTTAAATTATGAGACGGCCGCCGTCTGCGCCGGCGGGGGCTTGCTTGAAAAAGCGGCCCGCGGCGTCTGCGGCCGGGTATATACCGCCGCCATGGCGGATAATGCTGATTTAATCTCGCTTTATAAACTTTATCGCATTATAAAAGAGTATCAGCCCGATTTATGTCATCTTCACATGAACCGGGCGACTCTGCTTGGAGCCATAGCGGCTCGTCTTGCGGGGGCCAAATCGCTCGGCTCGATACAGGGCGAAGTCAGGCCGCTCTATGCGCGGTTTCCCGATTATCTTACCTTCTGTTCCATCAATACGGCGGAGCATGTGCGCAGCCGGTCTTTAGCGGTCGCTAAAAAGCCGTCATTTTATCTTTATAACGGCATAGACTGCCTCCGGCTTAAAGCCGGAGCGGAAAACGGCGGCGGCAGAAGTTTTATTGAAAAAGAATTCGGCGTGCCGGAAAATGCTTTTATCGTCTGCCAGGTTGCGCGCATGCATAAAAATAAAGGGCATAAATTTTTAATAGAGGCCATAGGCGCAAATATCGCAAGGATACCGAATCTGTACTGCTTGATGGTCGGCGGCGGCGATGAAAAATACGAAGAGTTTTTGCGCGCGCAGGCGGAAGAGCTTAAAATATCCGGCCGCGTTATTTTTTGCGGAATGCGTCTCGACGTGCCAAAAATAGTCTCCGGCGCGGATTTATTCGCGCTTCCGTCCCTGCAGGAAGGGATTCCGGTCACCATCATGGAGGCGCTGTGCTTAAAAGTGCCCGTAGCGGCTTTTAACGTGGGCGGAATATACGAACTGTGCCGTGACGGCGAAAAAAACGAACCTTATATCGAACTTATCGCCTGCGAAGACCGCGCCGCGTTATCAGATAAAATTTATGATATTTACCGCAACTACGATTTATATAAATACAACGCCGCGCGGGCGTCTGAATTCATCGTCAGGCGCTTCGGCAGAGACTCTTATATCCGTGATATAAAAGCGATTTACAAAAACATCTTAACCATCTGATTTTACCATTTACACAGCCCCTTAATCTGAAAAATACAGTCAGCAGTAACAAATAATAAAAAGCGTTCGCCTCGCCTCAGTCCCCGCCGCCTTCGGCGTCTGCGTTGGCTAAGGCGAAAAATATTAGATTAATTTAATATAGTTATAGCGTTTCTGATGATTTTAGAAATAGAAATACGTTTATGCTCTTTTTTTGCTGGTTGAAAAAGCCAGATTTTCAAGGAATTCATATTGATCCATGGAAATATATATCTGTGTTCGTTTCATAATTCACCCCATATACATTATGCCACTATGATGTATATAACCTAAAATCCCGAAGTTT
>DIVV01000215.1 GCA_002423385.1 bacterium UBP16_UBA6123 | reverse complement strand
TTAAAGGCGCGGATCTCAATATTAAAACCGTCAATGGTGTATCGCCTCTGATGCAGGCTGTAGCTGGCGGGCATTTAAAGATGATCGAGCTTTTAATGAGTATGGGCGCGGATGTAAATCTTCAGGACGAATTTGGCGATACCGCTCTTCATTCGTCGGTTTTATATGAAAATCCCGAAATAGTTAAAATGCTGGCGCTGCATGGCGCGAATGTCAATATAAAAAATAACGACGGGATGACGCCGTTAGGCGAGGCGCACAGTAAGAATTTGATGCGTATAATGCAGCTTTTAATGCAATTCGGGGCTAAAGAATAAAAACGCCAGGTAAGAATGGCGATGGTAAAGGTTATAATTAATCAGCAAAATCTTATGTCGTATGATTTGGTGAAAAGATAATAAGCAGGAGCGATTTATGCCGTTAATTGAATTTGAATGCAGTAAATGCGATATAGTTTTTGAAAAGGTATTTGCCATGCGCGCCGATTATAAGGAAGGCGGCGTGGAATGTCCGCAATGCGCTTCGTGTGGCGGCGTTAAAAGGCTTTTCAACGCTATGACGCAGGCAAAATTTCTTTTGAGTAAAACGAAGAAGCTGAATCTTATCGATCAGGGTTATAAATTATCGAAAGGCCAGACTCCGCCGGGTTTGAAACGCATCAACTGAGCCGGCGCGGCTTCTTTTTTTTATGTAAGCCAATCTTTAATATATTCAAAAGCGTCTTCGAATATTGTTTCGTTTTTAAAAATTCCGCTTTTGCCTCCGCTTTTATATACCAACTGACAATCGGTTATCTTTATTTTTTTGCTCACCGCTTTACACATGTCGTAAATAGCCGCAGCGGCGGATTGAGCTGCTATTATCGCTTCCATTTCGACGCCGGTGACTTCTGAAGTTTTAGCCAGGGTGAATATTAAAATAGAATTATCTTTCTTTTCGACAATGAATTTAACGTCGCATCGGCTCAGGAATATAGGATGGCAGAGCGGTATGAGCTCCGCCGTTTTTTTTGCGGCCATTATCGCGGCGATCTTCGATACGGCGAATATATCGCCTTTAGCGACGCCGCTTTCGGTAACTTTTTTGAAAGTTTCGCGATCGAAAACGACTTTTATGGCAGCCACGGCGGCGCGCGCCGTTTTGATTTTATCAGAAACGTCAACCATCATGGCTTTATTGTCTTTATCTAAGTGAGTGAACGGATTAGGGCTTTTTATAATTTTTTGGGATATCTTTCTCACTTTATTTATCACCGCCGGTTGACTTCATTTTTAAATTAAGCGCGTCTGGATTTTTCGGAGCTATGAACGGCTTTAAAAAGTGGTAATAGGCGTCGCGTTTGAGGTCGTTTATTATATTGACGGCGCCGCTTCGGTAAAGATATTTGTTTAAAGGCGTTATATCGCATGTGCCGTTTATTATCATAAACTTTTCATAAGCCGCGGAGCACGGCTGGCCCACGGTTACGAATGCGCAGGGCGGCTCGCCGCTGCGGCTGATTAATATCATCGAAGAAATAGTTCCGCCGTCGAATTTTTGGCTGCCGTAATCCGAGTCGGGATGGCGGCATATATTAAAATCGTTATATTCCTCGGTTTCGCCGTGATCGGCCGCTATAGCCATGAAATCTTTAGCAACGAGTATTTTCGAGCCGGCGCCGCTTAATTTAACGGCGCGTTCGAGTCTTGCGGCCGAGCTTTTATTGATCGGAATTCCCTGGTAAGGCTTCATTTTATCGAAATGATAATGATTGGTCTGGCATACGACGCCGTTAATTATAATTTTATATTCATAGTGCATTTCGTTAATAACTTCGACCAGGCACATTTTTTTTGAATCGGCCACTATATAATTCATGGCGCTTCCGATGCGGCCGGCTTTGAGAATTTTTTGAATAAACTCATCTACGGTGGCTATTTGCGATAGTATTTTACCGGGATGATATACCTGGTACTTACGCCCGCGGAAGTCGAAATTTATTTTATCAGGCGGAGAGGACGATACGCATATAAGTCCTTTTTCGTTAATGCCCATAGTGTATGCCAGTGAATCTTTCGAGCGTTCCTCGCGGTTTTTTACGCCGATAAAAAAGTAACCGCCGTCTTCTTTGACGAAATCGAGCGACTGGATAAAACGGATGTTGCGATCGCGGTTTTTAAGAACTATACTGCCGCCGCCCATGGCGTTATATCCGCAGGCGCCCGCGAGCGTGCATTCTCCGGCATCGCGACGCATAATATTATCTTCAGCGGCTGCGCAGGCCGTGTTTAAGCTGACGCAGCTTAAAATTGAAATTGAAATAACCATAACCATAAAGGCCCGCGTTTTTTTTCCGGCCGCCGCTGTAAGCAGAAAATAAGCAGCCAGAGCTATTATAAGCGAAGCGCATTGCGTTACTATCAATATTTGAATGTCGAAATAATATTTAAGCGCCGAGCTCATATCGGGCAGGGAGTTTTTAATCGTGGGCCCGAAGTTGAATATGTAATAAGCGCATTGCGCGGCGAGCGAGAAAGAAAGATAAAAATTGAATTCGATAAAAACCGGAAAGAAAACGTAATTAAGCCATGTATAAAGTCTTTTATGCATCAGAAAATAATTCAGCATCAGCGGCGTATATGAAAGAAGCAGCGCGCAAACCGCTTCGATGCGTCTTTTATCCATAAACGAGTTGAAATATTCGAATGAATTGAAGTCGGAAAGCGAAAAATTANNCCACCGGAAAGCGAAAAATTAAAGCCGTGGAAGAAGTAAATGCCGTAATATATGCTGTAAAATATAATTATTTGAGCCAGCACGGCAAAGAGTCTGAACTTATTTTTAAATTTATATATTAAAAGCGATAAAAACGCCGCTAAAATAAAGCCGAGATAAAACAGGCGAAAAAGTTTTTTATAGGCTTTATTATCGTCGATAAATTTTTTAAACTCGATATCGATGGTTTTTTCGTATGTTTCAAGTTTGATGAGAGTTTGGTTAAAATTCGAACCGGCGTTTTTTTCTATTTCGGCTGCGTAAGGTTCGTAATTAAATATCTCGGGCGCCGCGATGCCGCAGGATTTAAGATAAGTTCTGTAATACATGGACTTTTGAGCTAAGATAGCCTTCATCTTGAGTATTTTGATATAATCTTCAAAAGAAAAAAGGCGGTTAAGAAAAGAACCGCCGTTGAGGAATGGAACGGGGATACCGAGCAGCGAGCAGATGGTAGGGCAGATATCGGTTTGATTGATCTGCATGAATTTTATGTTTTGATTGATCACTTCGGGGCCGGCGAGCATAAACGGGACTCCGGTTACGGCTGGTTCGCCTCCGCCATGGCCGCCCTTACGGATGTGGCCGTGATCACTGGTTATTATAACGTAGCGTCCGTTCACCAGGGAAGAATTAAGAAAGGTCTTTAAGATATCGTCGAGTTTTTGAAGATGGACTTTAAATTCGTGGCCTTCGCGTCCGAACATATGGCTGGTTTTGTCGAGGCCCGGAAGGTGTATAATGGCGAATTCGGGCTTTTGATGTCTGATGTGGCTTATCGCGTTCGACATTATATGCGAATCGATCTCGATGATATTTGTGTTATTACCGTTGAATTGCGCGTAGTAGGAGATATCGGCATATTCGCCGAAGGCTTTTTTCCAGTCTTCGTGGCCGAAAACCGCGGTTTTGAATGTGCGGCTTTTAGCGGATGATAATATATTTTCGCATGGCGCGTATTTTAATTTATCGCCGACCGGCGATATAAAGCCATGCACTTCAGGCGACGCTCCCGTCATAAAAGTCATCCAGGAAGTGATCGAAAGCGTGGGAGGCAGTATTTCGATTTTTGAATATACCGATTTATCCTTGAATTCATTTAAAGATGAAAGCCGGCCGGAATCTTGATAACTAAGGCCGTCAATGATGATTAATATCAACTGGCGCGTCATGGAGGTAGCCGACGTTTTAATGGGATCGCTGGTCGAATTATAAAAAGGTGAAACCGTGGAATTTTTATAATAAATAAGTGAATTGTAAGAATAATAAGCGAGTAAAGAAAATAAACCGCTGATTATAATTGAAAAAGCAATATAAATAAACAAATCTTTTTTATTTTTAAGGGTTAATGAATCTAACATTTTTTTTACTGCTAACGAAATTATTTAATATTACAAATGTTTCTCAGGCATATATACAGCCGGTCAGCGAACTAATACGACACTTTAAAAACCGGAAGTTTTTCTTTTACGAGAAAATGCGCCCTGAATATAAACTCGGTAAAAGCCGGCGAACAAAACAATGGATTGAAAATGATCTTATAAACGAGCCAATGATTAAACCGCTGGTAAAATGGTAAAATTGAATTTAATAATTCGAGCATATTATTGATGCAGTTATTGTTGATTACGTGATATTCTTCATTGGCAGCTCTTTCGCTGGCGGTAGTTATAGCGTTATAAAACAACTGTTTTTTCTGGGATTCGCTTAATTTCAGCTTGTGCATATAAATCGTGCTGTCCATGCAGTAGGCTAATTTGAAGTAATCTTCCTTGGAGCAGAACTGAAACAAAAAATATTGCTTGCCATTTTTAAACGTCAACTGGCCGGAGCATACAATTCCGTAGGTTTTATACCCGTCTTCGCCCGTCGCGGGAGCTTCCTGTTTAAATTCGAACCAGAGGCAGTCGTGAGTGCATATATCGCGCAGCGCGCGAATTTGATCCATGGGTTCGACTATTAAATAAACGTCTTCGATCGCGCCGGCGTCGACTTTTAAATTTTTCCAGACCGCCTTCATCGAGACCGGGTCGCCGAGCGGGCGCGAAGCGTTTTCGATGGCGGTGCGCACGTTTGACAATAAAAAAATTTCGCCGCTGATATGCGCGGTTTCAAGTGCGTGGAATAAATGCGAGTTAAAATTGCCTTTGACCGAAGAATAAACCCCGGCCGCCGGATAACATACGCCGGATAATATTATAGCAAAATAAATTAAAAACGAAATATTTTTTTTCATATTTTTTTAGTGCAAGTATTTTTTATTGCGGATATTGTTTTGGTTATGGAATATATCATAAAATGTTTATTAAAGTCAAATATAATAATTTCCGCAATGTTTTTTTATTTTCTTATTTTTTCGAACAATAGTGGCCGCGGGTAGTGTTTTTTCGAAAAACGGAGTAATTATTAAAAATTATTGAAAAAAAAATATTTTAACTTGACTAAGTTAAAATTTATGGTATAATTATTTTATCACAAAAAAAATATGGAGGTAGTTAATGAAGAAGTATTTAGTATTATCGATTATCGTTGTCATGGCCTTAAGTCTTGTAGGACCGGCTTTTGCAGCTCCGGAATGGGTGCCCCTTACAAAGGGAGCGGTTTCGAAAACCCCAACAATGAAGTTAGTTCCGACAAGAGACAGCAACACTAAAATAATCGAAATCAGCGTTCCCGGTTTTTATCGTGAAGTTAAAAGGGCCGGCGGCTCCGACGCTACGTTTGTGACCACCGATTTATCGTCAAGACACATGCAGAAAGGCATGCCTGAAGTTCCTTCAATGAAAAACTTCATCATGTTAAAAGACGGTCAGGAAGTCAGCGCTAAAATAGTTGGCGAAGACTGGGCCGAAATTAAAATGAAAAACGCGGCGGCTCCTTCAAAGGGTCATATCACGAGAAATGTTAATCCCGAAGAAGTAAAATACGAATATTCCGATTTTTATCAATCGAAAAATACATTCCCCGGCATGGATAACAAAGTCGTTATGAGCGAATCGTTCGTAATGCGCGATGTACGCGGCGTTGAAATCACCGTTAATCCTTTTCAGTACGACAACGCAAGAAAAACTATGATGGTAGCCAAAAAAATGAGAGTAGAATTGAAATTCAACTCAGGCAGAAGCTCATCGGTTAAAAGAGCGGTTCCTTATGAATTCGTTGAAATATACAAAAATACTTTCATTAATTTCAACCCGACAGACGTTATCGAAAGAATCGAACTCGGCAGCGTTTTAGTTATCGCGGCCGACCAGTTTGCGGCTGAAGCGGCTCCTTTAGTAGATTGGAAAGCGAAACAGGGTTTTAACGTTAAATTCGTAAAAATGAGCGAAGTCGGCACCACCGCTGATAACGTTTACGCTTTCATTAAAGGCGAATATGAAAAAACCGGTCTAGCTTATATCATTCTTGTCGGCGATACCGAATTCGTTCCCACGCTTCTCGGCGTAAAAGAACGCGCGGCTTCCGACCCTTGCTATACCAAACTTGCCGGCAACGATCACGTTCCCGATGCCATGATTTCAAGATTATCAGGTAAAACCACCGAAGATATTAAAAATCAGGTTGCTAAAATAGTTCATTACGAGCAGTTCCCTGCTACGGGCGCAGACGCCGCATGGTATCGCAAAGCCGTAGGTATCGCAAGCGCCGAAGGCAGCCCGACCGACTATGAACGCGCTAACTGGCTGCGTGACGGTCTTATGAAATATAACTTCGACGTGGTAGATCAAATATACGATCCTCGCGCTCCGAAAGACAAACTTATAGCGGCTATAAACGAAGGCCGTTCGGTTATCAATTACATAGGCCATGGTTCAAAAACTTCATGGGTTAGCTCGGCTTTCAATAATAACGATGCTCTCGCTCTCAAAAATCAGAGAAGACTTCCTGTAATATGGTCGGTTGCCTGCGTTAACGGTCAGTTCAACGGCGGTTCCGACTGCTTCTGCGAAGCCTGGATGAAAAACGGTTCGGCCGAATTCCCCGGCGGCGCGGCAGCTATACTGGGTTCATCGACTAACGCTGAATGGGTTCCTCCCTGCGATATGCAGTCTGAAATCAACCTCGTTCAGACGGTTGGCGAAAAACAGTCTTCAGTAGGCGCTCTTACGCTTACCGGCGTTCTCAAAGCTATGCAGATATGGGGCACGGCTCCTACTTCGTCAGGCGTTATGCTTTTCGAACAGCACAATATATTCGGCGACTGCACGATGCTCGTAAGAAACGACGTTCCTAAAGCGGTTGAATATAAAGCTGTACGCAGCGGCGACAAAGTTAACGTAACGGTTACCGCGGGCGGCAAAGCGGTTAAATTAGCGCGCATCGCGATAGCGGCGGGCGAAGGCAAAGAAGCTAAAGCCGCTGTTACCGATGAAAACGGTAAAGCAGTTCTTGCTTTCGAAACCTTAAAAGACGAAAAAGCTACGGCGGGTTCGATCACAATCACCGGCCTCAACCTGGTTCCCGTAGTAGATTCGACAATATCTCTCTAATTCACGGATTAAAAGCGAATTAATAATTACTTTAACCGTAATTATTAAAAAATAATAAAATAAAGAGGGCTTTCAGCGATGAAGGCCCTTTTTATTTTTACGGCCATACAATTTTATTGACACGGGTTATAAATTATATTGACAAACTTAAAAACTTTTGATAGTATCTTTAGCATACTTAACTTTATATGGATACTAACAAAAAAAATCGCTTTTAAATAATTGCGGTATATTGTCGTTATTTTTTAAGTTAGTTTAATGATGATCGCCGCCGCGAAAGCGGTTAATAATATCAATAAATAAGCGCGGAGCGCGGGGGTAATAATGTTTAAAGGCACTTTCACCGCTTTAATAACTCCATTCAACGGAAAGAAAATCGATATCACGGCGTTTGAAAAACTCGTAAAATTTCAGATCGGCGGCGGCGTTGACGGCATAGTAATCAACGGCACTACGGGCGAATCGCCGAATATAAAAGAGCGGGAAATCGATGAAATGTATGAAATCGCTTCCGGCATAAAGTCGGATATGAAATCGGGCATTAAAATAATAATAGGCGCAGGGGCTAATTCCACCGAAGAGGTCGTTAAAAAAACAATCCATGCTCATAAATTATCCCCTGACGGCATACTTTCGGTAACGCCTTACTATAATAAACCCACTCAGAAAGGGCTTATCGAGCATTATAAGGCGGCAGCCTCCGCCGCGGGCGGTACCGCGCTTATACTATACAATGTTCCCGGCCGTACCGGATGTAATTTAACGCCCGACACAGTCGAAACGCTTTCTCACATAGATAATATAACCGCGGTGAAAGAGGCTTCGGCTAATCTCGCGCAGATATCCGAAATTCATATCAAGGCCTGTGCCGGCTCAAAAAAAGGCTTCAGCCTGCTTTCCGGCGACGACGGCCTTACGCTCCCGATTTTATCGCTCGGCGGTTCGGGAGTTATATCGGTAACTTCGAATATAGCTCCGGCGCTCGTTAAAAAATGTGTAAGCGCCTTTATGGCGGGCGATATTATAAGCGCGCGCGAAGCTCATGAAAAATTATTCGAACTCAATAATGCGCTTTTTATCGAATCGAACCCGATCCCGGTTAAAACCGCCGCCGCGCTTATGGGTTTGTGCTCGGAAGAATTCAGGCTGCCTTTAACGGAAATCTCAGGCGAAAACCGGATTAAGTTAATTGAAACTTTAAAAAAATATAAATTAATATAGGTTGACGCCGGACGGCTTACACGGGCGACCGGCTGCGGGATGAAATATTATATGAAGTGGTTTTGCGTATGCTAATATATCTTTTAAGCGACATCAGAATATTCGATATGATCGATATTTTGATAGTTAGTTTTATAGTTTACGAATTCATATTCCTCATAAGAGGCACGCGCGCCATGCAGATTTTATTCGGGCTTATTTTAGTGCTGCTTCCGGTTATTATATCGCCGTGGATACAGCTTAACACCATAGTGTGGATGCTCGAGCGCATACTGCCGATAGGAGTTCTTGCGCTTCTGGTTCTCTTTCAGCCTGAATTTCGTAAAACTCTTGAAAAACTCGGCCGTCGCGGTTTTTTTAGCGGCCAGGTATATCTCAAAGACGAAGAACTCGAAAAAAATATTTTCGAAATTCAAAAAGCGGCCACCACGCTTTCAAAAGATAAAATAGGCGCGATCATAGTTATCGCCCGCGAAACGGCGCTCGAAGATTACGTGGAGTCGGGAACGCTTATTAAAGGCATGGTTTCGGCCGAACTGCTTCAGAATATTTTTTATCCCAAATCTCCGCTGCACGACGGCGCGGTGATTATATCCAATGGCATTATCGATGCGGCCGGCTGTATTCTTCCGCTCACCGACAATCCGAAATTGCAGCAGGAGCTGGGAACGCGTCACCGCGCGGCAATCGGCATCACCGAAACATCTGATGCGGTTTCTATTATAGTTTCGGAAGAAACAGGTATAATATCTATAGCCTCAAATGGCATAATCAATAGAAAACTCGACGGCGACGAATTAAGCCGTAATTTAAGAAGGATGTTGAGCCCGCTCCAGAATAAGCAGCTTTTTAAAGCGCGGATTTAAGCGGCGAATTATTATGAAATACTTCGTATTCGAAAATTTTTCTCTAAGGTTATTATCCGTAGTAGTGGCTGTCATCGGCTGGTTCTACGTTAATATCATCGTCAATCCGACCGTCGAAAGGCAATTTGAGGTCGAACTCGCGCTTACCGACAAAAGAGGCGATTGCGTCTATAAAAACGTGACGCAGAAAGTGAATATATTTATGAAAGGCGGCCGCCGCGAAATCATTGAAAATTATTATCCGGTTAAATCAAAACTTCTTGCCAGCGCCAATGTTTCTAAAGCCTCGGCCGACAGCGTGAATAAAATACCCGTAAACGTAGTTCTGCCCCGCGGTCTCGAACTCGTCAAAACGGAGCCGCGCGAAATCGAAGTGACGCCGGTTTTAATAGAACAGCACACCGTAGAAGTCAATGTTATTTTGCAGGGCACCGTTAAGCAGGGTTATTACGTTAAAAGTTTCGGCGCCCGTCCTGAAACGGCTCTTATAAAGGGGCCGCAGAAACTGATTGGCGGCATAAAGCAGATACTGGCGCCGGTTAACGTCGCGAATCTCGACGCCGGAGTTACGATGAAACAGCCTCTGACTATAGTCGAATTGGCCGGCTCCGGCGATAACACTGATGTAACGATAACTCCTAAAGACGCCGAAATTAATGTGGAAATTCAGCCTCTTCCTTCACGGCAGGTAAATATAGTCGCGCAGATTTCAGGCAAAGTCGCGCGCGGATTTAAAATAGCCACCATCGTCTGCGATCCTCAGACTATACTGATAAAAGGCCCGCTTAAAGTTATAGACGGCGTTAATGAAATACTTACCGAGGCCGTCGATGTATCGAATATAAAATCGGGCTTAGTTCAGAATGTGAATTTGCATGTCCTTGCCGACTGCGGCTATGTCGTTGAAAATAAACCGGTTTCTATAACTATAACCCTTCAGCAGGTATATAAAAATCAAAAATTAACCCGGGTTAAAATTATTCCGCCGACAGTTGGCGCGGAATACGAAGTCGTTCTTGAAAAAGATTTTATAGATATAGTAGCCAACGCACCCGTTAATATAATCGAAGAAATCGACACTTCCTCCATAAGTTTGGAATCAAAAATACTCAACGGCGGCGGGTTTGAAACTGGAAGCGTAACGCTGGAGCTGTCTATAAAAGATGAAAGCGTGCCGATTGAAATTAAACCTTCGCAGATAAAAGCTCATATCAAAATGAAACAGTAAGGAGTATGAATGGCTGAGTTTACATTAGACGATCTGATAAGTAAAAATAAAATTACTCAAAAAAACGCCATTGATTTTTTTTCTTCTAATATCGCCGAAGAACAATTGGCCGCCATCGCTAAAATGTTCGATTCGAACCCTAAATCCGAGGCCGGTTTTATTTATGCCATAGTACTCGGTCGTAACGGAAATAAGGACGCGATCGACAAAATGATTTTGTATCTGCAAAATAAAAATTATTCGATACAAAAGCAGGCCGAGCTGTCGCTTATTTATATAGGCCGTAACGCCGTCGAACCTCTGGTAAAAGCTACCGCAATCGACGATAGCGTTCTTCTTATGAATATAGCTAAAATAATTCGCAATATGAAAGAAGTCAACGTGGCTTTCATGCTTAAAATGCTTGAAAGCGGTAATCAGTCGATGAAATTAATCGCGGCGCATGTGCTCGGTAAAATAAAAAATGACGATAAAGTTATTATTTCTCTTATAAAGGCGCTGGCGAACGAAGATAACCAGCTCGATAAACTTATTATTGAATCATTGGTAGAAACCGGCGAAAAGGTAATTCCTCTAGTACAGAAAGTTTTTAAAAATTGCAGTGATCATATAGCCGCGATCTTGATGGAAGTGCTTTTTAAAATAGGCGCGCCTTCGTATAAGCTGCTTTCAGAATGTCTCGATTCTCCGACTCTTACGCTCAGAAGGCACGCGCCATATGCTCTTAGATTCGCCAGTGACGAAGCTACGGTTAAAAAAGTGATAGAATCGCTCAATGATTCAGATTACTATGTCTGTCAGAGCGCATGCAACTATTTAATACACAATCTTAAACAGGCGAGTTATATTATAATAAAAAAAATGAGCGAGGCTACTATTGCGGCGATGCAAAAAGGCTCGGAAGCGCAGTTATCTGAAAACCAGGTCCACTGGCTTATAAAGGCTTTGTGTTCCGATTTCGACGCTTTTAGCGAGTACGTTCTTATCTACATGAAAAATCCAGATGAGATTAAACAGGGGCAGGTTGCAATCACCCACAGTCTAAAGCTGTCGCTTGCCGCGGCGGCGTCCGAATATATGAATCCAGTCATAATGTCAAGGCTTTTAAAATGGCTCGGCGACGAAAGTTTTTTCGTGCGCGAGAACTCTATAAATTTAATGATCGCTCACGGCCATAAATTCGTGGCCGAACTCGTTATGGCGCTCGGCGATCCTAAAGAAGAAGTTCGCGCGGGTATAATTACGGTTCTCCAGAATATAAAAGACGCCGCGTTTGGAATTCTTCTCGAAAACCTTAAAATGGGAAATAACGAAATGCGTTACAACTGCGCATACGCTCTCGGCTTTTTAGACGATAAGACCGCCATACCGCAGCTTAAGTCGGCGCTTTCCGACGGCAACGATTGGGTCCGCGAATACGCGATTATGTCTTTAGGCCGTCTCGGAGAGGCGGAGGCGCTTGTGGCAATACTGCCGCGCGCCGACGAAAAAACGAAAACAGTCGTATCGAAGGCGCTCGGTTTTTGCGGCGCGGACGCATTTTCTCTTCTTTATGACGCGCTCATGGGTTCGCCGATAGACCGGCGCGAGCCTTTAGCTAAAGCGATGATGGAAATGGGCGCATCGATTAAAGAGCCGCTTCAAAAAGCTCTCGAAACCGAAGAGAACGAAAATGTGAGGTTCTGGCTGATAAAAATAAGCCGTTCATTTAATAAAAAGCCCGAGCTTTAATATTTAACGTGTAAATCGCTCATGCAATTTGAGAATGCTTAATTTATTTTCAGGTGTGTATTTTGGAATTAAAAGCGGAATCTTTATATAACCATTTTTTGCTGGCTTCAAGCGGCGCAACGCTTGCCTCGAAGGCAGACTGGTCGTTGATCGGCCGATATTTTAGCGGCGTTACGGATATGATTCATGCGAACTTGAAGCAGGCGCCTTCGGATGATTCGGATAAAGCGGTTCTTGAAAAATTTATTATAAAGATCGAACGGGCGGCCAAAGATGAAACCAGGCGTGAAGCCGTTAAAAAATCTATTGACCGTTTTTATCAATTCGATTCGAAACTCGCCGCTGGTTACGGAAAAGACGCACGGGCGAGGGTTATATCGATTTTTGACGACGATTATCCGCCGGCGCTTAAGCATATAAATGCGCCGCCTTTAGTTATATTTGTGGCAGGGGCTGATTTTAATCCGCGCTCCGATAATTTTGCGGTAGTCGGAACCCGTTCGCCCTCGGCTTATTCGACGGCTATGTGTGAAATAATAACTCCGGCGATAGTCCGCGCCGGATATCGCATCGTATCGGGAATGGCCACTGGCATAGATACATGCGCGCATTTATGCGCCCTTAATAATAAGGCGCCGACTTACGCGGTACCCGGCACCGGTTTCGACGTAATTTATCCCCGCGAAAATCATCGTCTGCACGCTGAAATACTCAGGCGCGGCGCCGTAATATCCGAATATCTGCCGGGCGAAGGCCCTCAAAAGCAGAATTTCGTCTATCGCAACAGGATAATTACAGGCCTTTGCCGCGCTACGTTTGTGTGCGGCGCGGGCTTTAAATCGGGCGCGATTATAAGCGCTAATTATGCATTCGAGCAGTCGCGCGAGGTTTTTGCGATAACCGGCGACGCTTACCGGGCCGATATGAAAGGCTGCCATGAAATAATAAAAAAAAACATCGCAAAACTTGTTTCGAATAGCGCCGATATATTAGATGACATGCGCGGCGAAAAGTTATTAAAAACTAAGAATAATTCCGATCCCGCGCGGCCGGAACGTCCTTTTAAAAAAGGCGGTGCGCATAAGGACGCAGCGGGGACTCTCGATTTCGACTACGGCGAAAAAGAACCGTTAAGCGATGAGGAAAAAAAAGTAATTTCATTGATAGAAGAATTGAGCGTTAAGAATGACGCGCCCCCTTCGCTGGAATTGCTGGGCGAGCACGCGGCGAAAACTATTAAAATAAGCCGGCTGCTTTCAATAATAAGCGGGCTCGAATTAAAAGGCGCTATAACTACGCTTGGTGGAAAGAGGTACGAAATAAACGGATGAATAAACTTGTGCAGATTTTTTTGAAATTTTTAAAATTAATGAAAGAAAACGGCCGTGACTTTAAAAATGCGAGGCTCGAATTAGTTAAGGAAGGTTTTTTATTAAGCGAGATCGAAGCGGCGCTGGAATGGTATTTTGGCGAATCGCATTTGCCGGGCGGCGATAATTCGGGTCAAAAACCTTTGAGCGAGCCGTCGGAGAAAAGTTTCAGGTTTTTCACTTTAAACGAGGAACGCCTGCTTTCATTCGAGGCCCGCGGGTATTTAACTGAATTGCTTGTCAGCGGCGCGGTTTCATACGAAGAAATTGAATCGGTGATCGAAACTTTGAGCGAATATATGGCCGAAGACGCCACTATCGAAGATATCGACAATATAATGGTCGGTTTCCGAACGCTCGATATTTCAAGTCGTGACGGCTCGGAGGATTCCATCGAATTTAAGGTTCGTTACATTCAATAGTTTCAATATTTTTTAATTTATGTATAATTATTAGTTTGGGGGATGCCAGTGGTTAAAGAAAAAGATAATTTAAGAAGTTTAATAATAGTCGAATCACCCGGAAAGATCAAAACCATTAAAAAGATCCTCGGGGGAAATTTCGAGGTAAAAGCCTCGATGGGTCATGTTATCGATTTGCCGGAAAAAGATCTGGGCGTCGATGTTAAAAATAATTTCGAGCCGAGATACGAGACGATACCTAAAAAAGATAAAGTCATAGAAGATCTTCAAAAAGAAGTAGCCCGCTGTGACCGCGTTTATCTGGCGCCTGACCCTGACCGTGAGGGAGAAGCCATTTCATGGCATCTGGCGCGCGCGCTTAAACTCGACGTAAACGCGAGTATGCGAATAACTTTTAATGCGATAACGCCTAAAGTCGTTCTGGAGGCGCTCGAGCATCCCAAGCCTATCGATATGAATAAAGTAAATGCCCAGCAGGGCAGGCGCGTTCTTGACAGGCTCGTCGGCTATGAACTTTCACCGCTTCTGTGGCGCAAGCTGCAGAAGGGACTTTCGGCGGGACGCGTGCAGTCGGTTGCCGTTCTTTTAGTGTGCAAGCGCGAAGAAGAGATCGCTAAATTTATAAAAGAAGAATACTGGCTGGTCGATTCGGTTTTTCAAAAGCCGCAGACCGGCGAAACTTTTAAATCGAGGCTTTTTAAATTCGATAAAAAAGCGCCTAAAATTAAAAACGCCGAAGAGGCTGAAAAAATATTAAAGGTTTGTAAAGAGCAAAGCTACGAAGTCGCAAAGGTATTAAATAAAGAAAAACGCAAAAAACCTTCCGGCCCGTTTATAACTTCTACTCTCCAGCAGGAGGCTTCGCGAGTTTTGAATTTTCCGCCATCTAAAACGATGAAAGTCGCTCAGAAACTCTACGAAGGCATAGAAATTGAAAAAGGCAATACGGTAGGTCTTATAACTTATATGCGTACCGATTCTTATCGAGTAGTGCCGGAGGCTATCGTTGAAGCGAGAAATTTTATAAAAGAAAAATACGGCGAGCAATACCTTCCTTCGACCGACAGATTTTATAAATCGAAATCGCAGGCGCAGGACGCGCACGAAGCGATAAGGCCCGCCGAGGTTATTAATACGCCTGAAAAATTAAAAAAACATCTTACCGCCGATGAATACAGGCTTTATAATATGATCTGGAAGCGTTTCGTCGCCTCGCAGACCGCCGATGCGGTATTTGACAGTGTTACCGTTGAAATCGGCAGCGGAAAGGCTGTTTTTAAAAGCGTCGGTGAAACTCTTAAATTTTCAGGTTTTTTAGCTTTATACGATGTCGAGGCGCAAAATACCGAAGAAAAAGAAGTGGAAAACGAAGTGGACGGCGACGAAGAAGCTATCGTAAGCGGCCGCCTGCCGCGCCTGGTTGAAAACGAGCCTCTCGATGCTAAAGAAATAACGCCCATGCAAAAATTTACGAAAGAACCGCCGCGCTATACCACCGCGTCTTTGATCAAATCGCTCGAAGAGCTTAAAATAGGCCGCCCGTCAACTTATGCGACGATCGTTAAAACTATTCTCGACCGTAATTACGTTGAAATAAAAGAGAAGAAATTTTGCGCGACCGATATCGGCATGGCGACTTCCGCGCTTCTCGAATCTTATTTTACCGATCTTATCAACGTCGAATTTACGGCTAAGATGGAAGACGAGCTCGACGGCATCGAAGACGGAAAAAAAGACTGGCGTGAGGTTCTTGCCGAGTTTTATTCACCGTTTCACGAAAAACTGACCTTCGCCGACGGCAATATAAAAAAGATGAATATGCAGACCGACGTTATATGCGATAAGTGTAAAAATCCTCTGGTGCTGCTGTTTTCTTCCAGAGGCAAATTTTTAGCGTGCCCGAAGTTTCCTTACTGCAGAAATACCAGAAATATTCCGCAGGATTTCGTAGTTTTTAACTCAGGCATGTTCCGCGCCGATTCGATAAAAGTGCTGCAATTAAAAGAGCGGCTTGAAGAATTCGAAAAACAGAATATTCAAGCTCAGAAGGAAGTTTCGGAAACCAATGCCGAGGCTATGGGCAAATGTGAAAAATGCGGCTCGGACATGGTTTTAAAAAGCGGCAAATTCGGTCAATTTATAGCCTGCTCGGCTTATCCGAAATGTAAAAACGCTAAACCCATTCAAAAAGATATAGGCGTTCCGTGTCCCAAGCCCGATTGCGAAGGCCGCGTAACGGTAAAAAAATCCAAACGCGGGCGTATTTTTTATTCGTGCACCGAATATCCGAAATGCGATTTTGTTTCATGGGACAGGCCAAGCGGCGAACTCTGCCCCGACTGCGGAGCTCACACCGTCGTTAAAGTTAGCAAAAAAGGCAGTAAAATAAACTGCTCGAATAAAGAATGCGGCTATAAGCGCGACGTGCCTAATGAAGGCGAAACGGCGCCCGCTGACGGCCCGTCCGTCGAATAGACAGAAAGCGGTTAAATAATGAGTATTGCGGCAGTTAATATTATAGGCGGCGGGCTTAGCGGTGCGGAAGCCGCGCTGAGCCTCGCCGATTACGGTTTTAAAGTTAATTTATTCGAATGCCGGCCCGGCGTAATGCAGGGTGTTTTTAAAACAGGCGGCCTGTGCGAATTAGTCTGTTCGAATTCGCTCGGTTCGCTGAAGCCGGAAAGCGCGCCCGGCGTGTTAAAGTCGGAGCTTTCGGCGCTGGGGTCCCATTTGATTGCCGCCGCCCTCGAAGCGCGCGTTCCGGGCGGCCAGGCGCTGTGCGTTGACCGTGAAAAATTTTCGGAAATTATAAGCGCTAAAATTGAAACTAACGCTAATATTAATCTGATGCGCCGCGAGGTGCTTTCACTCGACGAATTCGAAACCGGCTCGAAGGTTATAATCGCCGCCGGCCCTCTGTGTACGCCCGATTTCTTTAATTCGCTCGCCGATAAATTTTCGGATAACTTATATTTTTACGATGCGGTTTCTCCTATCATCGACGCTGGCTCCGTCGATATGTCTCGCGCCTTCTGGAAAAACAGGTATTCTAAGGGCAGCGACGATTATTTGAATATAGCGCTCAATAAAGATGAATACTTCGCCTTTTATAACGAATTGATAAAGGCGAAAACCGTTCCGGCCCGCGAAGGCGAAAAAGAAATTTATTTTGAAAGCTGCATGCCCATAGAAGAACTCGCTCGCAGGGGCGAGCACACGCTGCGTTTCGGGCCCATGAAGCCTAAAGGCTTCGACGATCCGCGCACAGGCAGAATGCCTTACGCGCTCATACAGTTGCGCACCGAAAACAGCCTGAATTCGGCGTTTAATATAGTTGGTTTCCAGACTAAAATGACATTCGGCGAACAGGCGCGCGTGCTGGCTTTGATACCCGGGCTTGAAAACGTTAAAATACTCCGCTACGGAGTAATACATAAAAATAACTATATGTATTCGCCTCAGTTGCTTAATTTTAATTTAAGCATGAAATCGGCTCCCGATATATTCGCCGCCGGTCAGATTCTCGGATCGGAAGGCTATTGCGAAGCCATTGCTGGCGGAAAACTCGCGGCGCTCAATGTGGTTCATTCGATTAAAACCGGCGATAATAAATCGGTGCTCGAATCAATCGATTATGAGCGAACGATGATGGGCTCCCTTTTTAAGTATCTTATTTTAAGCGGCGTCGCTAAAAAAAGGTTCGTGCCGATGAATTCTAATTTCGGCCTTGTCGATACCGCAAAGTACCCGAAAGAAACTTTTCATGAACTCTCTAACGAACAGATTTTAAAATTAGCCGATTTATTAAAAAAATATTAACTTTTTTTAAATTCTATATTGTCAAATACGAATTTATGTGGTAGAATTAGTTAAGATCGTTTCTGGTCTTATTTAATTTTTGCAGGCATTTTTTTATGATGCTTAAAAGCTGACTTTAACGATAGTTTTAAAGTGATGCGGTGTACTTTTTATGAACGTTATCGATGAGTATTTGATTTATATATCCTCAGTGTTAAACCTTTCGCAAAATACGCAAAAGTCTTATTCCGAAGATATTTCGGACTTTATTGCGTTCACTTCGATTAACTACGGGATCACTAAAGAAAATTTTTCGGGCAGCTTCTCTAAAATCGACACCTTCTTAATCAGGCGTTACATCGCTGAAAAAAACAAACAGAATAAAAAGAAAACTACGATCAACCGCAAATTATCGTCGCTTTATTCGATGTTTAATTATTTTCTGAAAAACGATTATATCGACGCGAATCCATTCGCCAATATATCGCGGCAGAAGACCGAAAAACCGCTCCCTAAATTTTTATATTATCATCAGGTAAAAGAATTTTTGGAAAGCATTCCCTGCGACAGCTATGAATCGCTTCGCGCCCGCGCTATTTTCGAATTGATCTATTCTTCGGGCCTTCGTATATCCGAGGCGTGTAATTTAAAAATTTCCAATATCGATTTTTATAATAAAACTCTTACATTCAGCGGCAAGGGCTCTAAAGAGCGGCAGGTTCCCGCCGGAGAGATCGCGCTGGCGTATGTTTTGCGGCTTATGGAGCAAAATAAAAGCAATTATCCGGCTTCGGAATATATCTTTTTAAATCCCTCCGGCGGCGCGCTTTCAGACAGAAGCGTGCGAAGAATTATAAACGATTACTTCGATAAATTGAGCTTTCAAAAAAAAGTGAGCCCGCATATTCTGCGCCACAGCTTCGCGACGCACCTTTTAGAAAATGGCGCCGACATAAGGCAGGTGCAGGAATTGCTCGGCCATAAGAGCCTTTCCACTACCCAGATTTATACGCATCTTACTCAGGAACGTCTAAAAATGGTTTATAATAAGGCGCATCCGCGCGCTTGAAGGAGCGGCGCCGATTCAATAAATGATTTATAGCTATGTAAAGTAAAAGTAAAAGTAAAAAATAGCATTCGAGGCAAAGAGGTATTAATTGAACGAATTTCATTTTGATCAAGGGCGCGACGGCCGGGATATATTCCATGCTACCACGGTTATCGCCGTCAGGCGTAACGGAGTAGTTGCCATGGCGGGCGACGGCCAGGTCACTTTTAACAACACCGTATTAAAGGCGAATGCAAAAAAGGTTCGCAGAATGTATGAGCAAAAGGTTCTCGCCGGTTTCGCGGGCGCTTCCAGCGACGCTTTTACCCTTTTTGAAATGTTTGAAAAAAAATTAGATCAATATACGGGTTCGCTCAAGCGCGCCGCTTACGAACTTGCCAAAGAATGGCGTCAGGATAAATATTTGAGGCGTCTGGAGGCTATGCTTTTAGTCGCTGATCTCAACGATATTTACCTTATAAACGGCGCGGGCGACATAGTGGAGCCCGATTACGACGCTCTGGCGATAGGTTCAGGGGCCGTGATGGCTTATTCGAGCGCTCTCGCGCTGCTCGAAAACAGCGGGCTCGGGGCGGCCGAAATAGCCTCTAAGTCTCTTGAAATAGCTTCAAGAATTTGCGTTTTCACCAATTCACGCATAACGCTTGAAACTTTAGAAAAAAGCGAATAGGAGCTAAAAGTGGAAGAAATGAATTTAACGCCGCGTGAAGTGGTGAGTTATCTCGATAAATATATAATCGGTCAGGGCGAGGCTAAAAAAGCCGTAGCGATAGCGGTGCGAAACCGTTATCGCCGCATGAACGTAACCGGCGATCTTAAAGATGAAATCATGCCCAAAAATATTATAATGATTGGTCAGACCGGCGTCGGCAAAACCGAAATAGCCCGGCGTCTGGCTAAACTCGTTAACGCTCCGTTTATAAAAGTCGAGGCCTCCAAATATACCGAGGTCGGTTACGTCGGGCGCGACGTAGAATCGATGATACGCGACCTGACGGAGTTTTCGATAAATATGGTAAAAAAGGAACACTCCCGCAAATTCGACGATAAAGCTAAAACCAGCGTTAACCGGCGCATATTAGACGCCCTGCTGCCGCGCGATACGGGCGCGCAGCCGTCTAAAAATCCTATCGTTAATATTTTTCAGGCTGTAGCCCAGTCGGCCGGCGTGGGCGGCTTTGAATCCGCCAGCGAGCGCGGCGGCGGAGGTTCTAACGACGCCCGGCAGTCTTCGGGCGACGGTGAAAACGCTTCCGAGAGCTATCAGGCCACATACGATAAATTAAAAAAAATGCTCGATGAAGGCCGGCTTGAAAGCAAGATGATCGAAATTGAAATTCGCGAAAGCCAGATGCCGCTGGTTGAAGTTTTTTCAAATCAGGGTCTCGAAGAAATGGGTTTTAACATGGGAAGCATGTTTAGCGGAATGTTTCCAGAGCGCAAAAAGAAAAAAACGCTGAGCGTAGCCGATGCACGGGCTCTTTTATACGCAGAAGAAATCAATAAACTTATGGACATGGACGCCATAACTAAAGAAGCGCTTTTCCGCGTCGAAAATAACGGAATAGTATTTATCGACGAAATAGATAAAATCGCGGCCGCCCGAGAAACCCGCGGGCCCGACGTATCGCGCGAAGGCGTCCAGCGCGATATTCTGCCGATTTTAGAGGGTACGAGCGTTAATACCAAATATGGCCAGGTGAAAACCGATCACATACTATTCGTGGCGGCGGGCGCTTTTCATGTATCAAAGCCTTCCGATCTCATCCCGGAGCTTCAGGGCCGTTTTCCGATCCGCGTCGAGCTTAAAAGCCTCACATGCAAAGACTTTATCCGTATTTTAAAAGAGCCCCGCAACAGCCTTATAAAACAGTACCAGGCGCTTCTTGCGGCTGAAAAAGTCGAACTGGCTTTTGCGGAATCGGCTATCGACGAAATAGCAAAAATAGCCTTCGAGCTTAATTCTTCTCTTGAAAATATAGGCGCGCGGCGTCTTTATACAGTGTGCGAAAAAATACTCGAAAGCGTTTTATTCGAAGTTCCCTCGCCGGATATTTCAAGAGTCGAAATCGACGACGTTTACGTCCGTGAACATCTTGGCGATATCGTAAAATCAAAAGACCTTAATAAATATTTTCTGTAATTTATTAAAAGGCGGTAATATGATAAGAGATTTTTTATTTTCAAACCCCAAAATGGCCTATATAAAACAGTCTATGGACGTTTCAATGATGCGTCATGAGGCTATTTCAAATAACATTTCAAACGTTAATACGCCTAATTACAAAAAACAGGAAGTCACCTTCGAAGACGAACTGGCAAAGGCCCTCGACAGCCAGAGCTTCAAGGGGCGCCGTACGAACGCGAAGCATATACCCATAGGCGCATCGTCTTCAGGCGAGGTAAAACCGAAATTAATAACCGTAAAAGATCAGTCGATGAGAAACGACGGCAACAATGTAGATATGGACGAAGAAATGGCCAACCTGTCTAAAAACACGATTCAATATCGCACTCTGGCTTCGGTTCTGGATAATGAACTCACCAAGATCAATCTTGCCATAACGCGCGCGGGGAGGGTGTAATTAAAAAAATATGAGCGGTTTTTTAAAATCGATAGATATATCGAGTTCCGGTCTTACGGCCGAACGCGTCAGAATGGATGTAATATCCAATAATATAGCCAACGCCAATGTTACGCGCACCGAGGATGGAGGCCCTTATAAGCGGCAGATGCCGGTTTTTTCGCTGCGCGATAACAACAGCAAGTTTTTTTCGACTAAAAATATAAATAATTCAATACCGGCTGGCGTTTCGGTAGTGGGAATAACCGAGGACGACGGCGCGCCGAGAATGGTTTACGATCCGTCTCATCCCGACGCCGACGGCGAAGGCTACGTCGCCTATCCAAACGTTAACGTAGTGCGCGAGATGGTCGATATGATAACCTGTTCCAGGGCGTACGAGGCCAATGTTACCGCTATGACTTCGGCTAAAAATATGATATTAAGAGCATTAGAAATAGGCGCTAAAGCATAAATTGAATTGAACTGAACTGAACTGAATAAAAAGCAAAGTTAAGCAAAATTAAGTAAAGCAAAGCAAAGCAAAATAAAATAGAGTAGAATAAGAATATATGACAAATTATTACACGATGGGGGAAAAATGAAAATAGGAGCGATGAATTTTACAGCTTTAAAGCCGATAACTTCAACGCTGAATTCTGCGAATTCCGCTTTTGGAGGCAGTCTGGCGGCTAAAACTAAGGGCGGCGATATGATCGGCGAATTTTCAGACGTTTTAAAAAAGGCCGTAAACGACTTGAACGCATTAGAAGACGATTCGAGCCGTAAGGTCAATTCTTTAGTTACCGGCCGGCTCGAGAACGTTCACGATATTATGATATCGATGGAAAAGTCTAAAATAGGCCTTAATATGGCTATCGAAGTCCGCAACAAACTTATCGAAGGCTATAAAGAAGTAATGAGGATGCAGATTTAATTCTGAAAATGCAGTCCATGGGGCAAACTTCTGAACCAAAAATTAATATACTACACAGGAAAGCATTATGAATTATCTGAAAATGATACTGGAACAATTTAAGAATCTCGCCTTGTGGCAGAAGGTTACGATAATAGTCGCCGCGCTGCTGACTTTCGGCGGCGTTATACTCTTCGCGTTTCTTTTCAGCGGCGGCGATTATATCGTGTTATATCGCAATCTCGATCTTGAAACCGCGGCTAATATCAAAGAGAAAATAGAAGAAGGTAATCATAAATACAAATTGTCCGATAACGGGACTACCATAATGGTGTCTTCGTCGGAAAAAGAAATTATATTATTAAAACTCGCTAAAGACAATGTTCTGCCCGATCGCAGCAAAGGCTACGAAGATATTTTCGGCAGTTCGTCGAACGCTTTTTCAAATTCGCGCAAAATAGAAGATCTTAATATTTTAAGGGGACTTCAGGCCGAAATTGAAACTACGATAAAGCGTTCTTCTAAAATAATATCCAGCGCGCGTCTTCATATTTTTTACGCTCCCGAACGCGTATTTAAAGAAGATCAGAAGCAGGATAAGGCGACCGTTTTTATCGTTTTAAAGGCGGGCAAAAAAATCGAAAACGACCAGATTATCGGTATCAGAAATCTAGTGGCCAACGCCACCGGCATCGACGAAGATAACGTCGGCATCATCGATCAAAATTTCGTCGATGTTTCAAAGCGTCTGCGTTCAAATAAAAATACCGATAATTTCGCGGCCGATCAATATACGCTTCAGAAAAAATATATCGAAGAAAAAGAATATAAGCTGCAAGAAATGCTCGACAGAATTTTAGGCGGCGGCCGTTCGGTAGTCACCGTTCACGCCGAATTAAATTTCGACAAGCGCGAAGTTTTCGATGAATCGCTGGCCCCGCCGATTAAGGACGAAGAAGGCGGCGTAATAGTTTCGGAGGAGCTTACCGAGGAAACCTTCAAAGGCAAGGGGAAAATACCCGTAGGCGTCCCTGGAACGCAGTCTAATATACCTACTTATCCCAATTCTAAAAACGAACAGGACGAATATTTAAGCAAATCTACTAAAAGAAATTATGATTTAAATAAAAAACAGGAAAAAATAATATACGCGGTAGGCGACGTCAAGCGTTTGAACGTTTCGGTCGTAGTCGATGATATATTAAAAGAGGACCAGCGTTCAAAAATAGAAAACGCCATAGTGTCGGCGGCTGGAATCATTAAGCAGCGCGGCGATACGGTAGTGGTCGAAAAATATCCGTTTAACCGCGAAGACATTAAAGTACAGGAAGTCCGTGCGCAGCAGGATAAGCTGCAGGATATGTTTTTCCAGTTGCTGTTAGTAATAATACCTACCGGCGGAATATTTTTCATATTATGGTTCGTATGGAAGAATAAAGAACTTATTATCACGCACTTCAAGCCGATTGAAATTAAAAAGGAACCCACTACCGATGAAGTGCTTCCGCTCGAGGCCAGGGAACGCGTTCAAAAGGTCGATCTTATCAAAGATTTTATCAACAAGTCGCCTAAAGACGCTTCGACTCTGCTGCAAATATGGCTTAACGCTGAATAGCCGCTCGCATTGATTCCGGCTGGAAAAATCCCCGCCGGAGCGATTTTTAAAAAAGGAAATTACTCGACTTTAAATTAAGTGCATAATAAAATAAGTTAAATTAAATTAAATTAATGGTGAAATTATATGGGCGATAAAACAAAACTTCTTTCAGGACGACAGAAAGCCGCTATACTGGCCCTTTTTTTAGGCGCCGAGTATTCGGGTAAACTGCTGCAGGGACTTCCTGAAGATCAGATCGATTCTATAACTCTGGAAATATCACGCCTTCAGAACGTTGAAAAGGACGTAATAGACGAAATCGTGATGGAATTTTTCGAGATGATAAGGGCGAACCAGTTTGTCGCGACCGGCGGCATTAGAGCGGCCGAAGAAATCCTTAACGCCGCTCTCGGCGACGCCCGGGCCAAAGAAGCGCTCAACCGCCTAACTTCGTCGCAGTACGTAAGGCCTTTTAGCACGGCTCGCACGGTGGACCCGGTTCAACTGTTCAACTTGATACAAAACGAGCATCCGCAGACCATCGCTATGATAATGGGATATCTGCAGGCGGAAAAAGCCTCTTCTATATTAAAATTATTATCGCCTGAAGTTCAGCCGGAGGTCGTAAAAAGAATAGCGCTCATGGAAAGAACTTCGCCTGAAACGGTTCGTGAAGTCGAGTCGATACTCGAAAAGAAACTTTCGCTTGTTATCGACGAAGGAAGCGCGATGGTCGGCGGCATAGATACGGCGGTGGCGATATTGAATTTAGTCGATCGCAGCACCGAAAAACAGATCGTCGAAACTCTCGAAACTATGGCTTCCGACCTCGCCGAAGAAATCAAAAAGAAAATGTTCCTCTTCGAAGACGTTATACTCATCGACGACCGCGGCATTCAGCGCATTATACGCGAAATCGAAATCAAAGATCTCGCGCTGGCCCTCAAAGGCTCGACCGACGAGGTAAAAGAAAAGTTTATGAAAAATATGTCGAAGCGCGCGGGCCAGATGCTCGCCGAAGATATAGACCTTCTCGGCCCCGTGCGTTTGCGCGACGTCGAAGACGCTCAACAGAAGATAGTTAACGCTATCAGACGCCTCGAAGATTCCGGCGAAATAGTTATAACCCGCGGAGGAGCTGAGGAAACAATTGTGTAGTATCGTTAAAAATTTTAATTTCGATAACAGGCCGATTTTAATCGATTCATCGAAGTCGCTCGAAAAAATCGAAACGTCTAACGTGCTTGTTAAACTTCGGCAGGATATAGACCGCATGCATGAAGAAATTAAAAATCTTAACGCGCAGGCCGAAAAAATACTCGGCAACGCTAAGACGCATGAAACGAATATACGCCACAACGTCGAGCAGTACAAAAAAAACGAGCTTGAAAAAACCAATAAAATATGCGAAGAAATAAAAGAAGACACGCGGCGCGAAGCTTTCGACAAAGGTTTTGCCGAAGGCAAGGCGGAAGCCGTAGAGCGCGCCCGATCGATTTTAGAAGCCATCGAACAGGTTTTAAAGGAAGCGCTTAAAGAAAAAGACGAAATAATTAAAAAAGCGGAGCAGCAGATAGTAGAACTGGCTATGGCCATATCTAAAAAGATAACTAAGTGCGAGGTGCTTTTAAACCGCGATGTTATTTTTTATTCGGTTAATGAGGCTATATCTAAAATCGTCGATCGCGACACCATTAATATTTATATGAATTTAAAAGATATAACCACCTTCGCTAAAAAAAAGGAAGATATTTTAAAATCGCTTCCCGTCGATTCTAAAGTTAAAATAATACAGGATAATAATATAATGCCCGGCGGATGCATAATTTCAACTAATATGGGCAATATCGACGCCACTATATCCAGCCAGATGCTCGAAGTCGAAAAAATGCTCGAAGAAGCTCTGCGGCAGGAAGAAGAAGAAGAAGGTCAGCAGGAACAGGCCGGAATTTAACCGGCGGTTCGGACGCGCCGTAAAGCTCGGGCGTATTTAGCTTCCTTCTTATTTTGATTATTCATAAAAACACGAAAGAGTCATTAAATTGTCATATTTTTATTTATGAGTTGGAAGCGGCGTTTATATGGAATTTAACTTTAATAAATATTATCAATTACTCGAAAAAATGGACCCGATCAAGATGAACGGCCGCGTTACTCAGCTCGTAGGGCTCGTAGTCGAATCGCTCGGGCCGAACGTCTGTCTCGGTGAAATTTGTATCATAAAGCCGCGCGGCCATAATCTGCCTCCAATATCCGCGGAAGTGGTCGGTTTCAAAGATAATAAAGTCCAGCTTATGCCGCTGGCTGAAACTACCGGAATCGCGCCGGGCGCCGAAGTGGTGGCTACCGGTTCGCCGCTGAAAATAGCCGTGGACCGCCGCCTGCTTGGCAGGATTGTCGACGGGCTGGGCCGGCCGCTGGACGGACATCCGCCGATTAATAACCCCGAAAATTTTTACTCGACGTTTAATACGCCGCCGAATCCCCTTACCCGGCCGCGTATTACAAAACCGCTCGTTACGGGCGTAAGGTGCATCGACGGGCTTATAACTTTAGGCAAAGGGCAGCGCGTCGGAATTTTTGCCGGCTCGGGCGTCGGCAAATCAACGCTTTTAGGCATGATAGCGCGCAACACATCCGCCGATATAAACGTAATAGCGCTTATAGGCGAGCGTGGCCGTGAAGTGAAAGAATTTATAGAACGCGATCTGGGGGAAGAAGGCCTTAAAAAATCCGTGGTAATAGTCGCTACGAGCGATCAGTCTTCGCTGGTAAGGCTGAAAGGAGCTTTAGTGGCTACTTCTATAGCCGAATATTTCCGCGATCTCGGCATGGACGTTGTTTTAATGATGGATTCGGTTACTCGCTTCGCCCGCGCTCAGCGCGAAATAGGCCTGGCGGTCGGCGAACCGCCCGCCCAGAGAGGTTATACGCCTTCGGTTTTTGCGATACTGCCCAAACTGCTCGAACGGGCCGGCACTTCGAAAAAGGGCAGTATAACCGGACTTTATACAGTTTTAGTCGATGGCGACGATTTCGACGAGCCCATATCAGACACGGTGAGAGGAATTCTTGACGGGCATATCGTGCTTACCAGGAAATTAGCCGCGCTGAACCACTATCCCGCAATATCCGTGCTGGATTCGATTTCGAGGCTTATGACCGACGTTACCGATAAACATCATTTGAAATTCGCCAATATTTTCAAGACCAATCTCGCGGTTTACAGCGAGGCGCAGGAACTTATCAATATAGGCGCTTACGTGGACGGTTCCAATCCTCATATCGATAAGGCCAAGGCGCTTTACCCCGAAATGTCGGCTTATTTAAAGCAAACGGTTAATGAGCGTTTTACATTCGAAGACACCGTCGATGAATTAGTCGATATACTTAAAGACTATAAATAACGATATTATAGCGCCGGTTAAACTCACCAGGCGAAGCGTTCTGGATGATTTTGCCGTCAAAATTATTAATTTAGATAAATTATCAGTGTTGGTTTAAATGAAAAAATTTATATTTAAGCTCGAATCGCTTTTGAATATGAGGCGAAAACGTGAAGAACTCGTCGTGCAGGAGCTCGCCGCCGCGCAGGCGGCGAAAGTAAGAATAGTCAATAAAATCAGCGATACGAAAAAAATAGTGAACGCTCTGATCGAAGATTCGAAAAGTTATTTGAAAGCCAGCATCAGGATAGACTCGCTTTTAATTTCAAGAAATTATATCGAACTGTTAAAAAAGCAGCTTGCGGCGCTTGAAATTGAGTTGCGGACGGCCGACGAGAAGATTTTACAGGTAAAACAGAAGCTGGCGGAGGCCGTAAAGCAGCGTAAAATAATCGAAAAACTTAAAGAAAATCAATTTACGCAGTATAAAAAAGATTATAATAAAAACGATAACGCACAGATGGATGAAATCGCTAATAATAAGCCCCGCCCGTAAAATTTAAATAAAGCGGCCGTAATAAAGATAATTGAAGGCCGCCGGATCATTAAATTAAAAAGGAATTTAGATTATGCCGACTGAAAAAAAACAGGACGCGGCCGCCGGAAAAGACCAGGCGAAACCGCAGGAAACTAAAAAAACTCCGGCTTCTAAGCCGCAGACTAAAAAACCGCCTCAAGGCGGGTTTGTGAGCGCAATAATAACATGGTTTTTAATAAGTTTCTTAAGCGTTCTTTTAATGTCGCTTTTTGTCGTTATCGCCATTTTATTCGATTTTCTGGGTATTATCAGAATTCGCGATTTCCTTCCTCAGACCGTGCTCGAAAATCCCTACGTTAAAGATTATATAAGAGAATCCACCATAATAAAATCTTCCGAGGAAAGTAAAATAAAGGCGCTGCTTTACGAACAGGAAAGCTCTTATAAAGATATGGCCGATAAACTTAAGCATAAAGAAGTGTCGATAGAAGAGCAGAGCGTTAAATTATCCATGTGGGAAAAGGAATTGCGTGAGCGCGAACTCGAGGTTATATCGAAGGAAAAGACTCTTATTAAAAATATTAAAGGCTTTGAAGAGGCTAAAAAGCAGAAAGTGGTTTCAGATCAAACGCTCGAACAGTTTTCGAAAATGTACGAACGAATGGATCCTCGGCTCGCCGCCGACGCGCTCGGAGCGCTTGAAGATAGCCTGCTGCTCGATCTATTGGCGCGAATGAAAGAGAAAAAAAGCGCGCTTATAATGGAAAAACTGCCGCCTGAAAAAGTTTCAAGAATAACCACTTTAATAAAACAGCTCGCTAAAGTCGAGCCGCCGCCGGGAGCGTTGAATGATTCCGCCGCCGGTTCCGACGGTACCGCGGTCCCCGCTTCTACTTCCGAAAATAACATTCAATAAAGGGCATATACATATAAAAAGATAAAAATAACAAAAACCCTATTGATTTAATAGGGTTTTTGTTGTATAATTAATTAAAGCTAAAATAACAGGGGGTTTAAAGTAATTATGACAAAAAACAGAGCATTGGTTTTATCTATTCTCATTTTTGTTTTTTTTATCGCTATTAATCCGGTGTTTGCCGCAGGCAAAGATGATTCCTCGTTTAACAAATCACATCAACTGATGAACGTTAAATCAGATGATAACGCAGACAGCCCTGAGCCGGCTCCCGGCGCTCCAGGCACTCCCTCGGCCCCTTCGATTCCGACGCCCGATAACGGCGACGCTCCTATTCCCGAAAATATTAAATTATATTACTGCGTCGTTCCTAAAGACCAGGTTACCAATCTCGAAGCGCTCTGCAATAAATACGGCGCGCCTATATTGGTTTACCGCTCTTTCAACCAGCTCGTGGTTTTAAAAAGACTCGGCGTCGTTGTCACCGTTAACCCCAAAGATAAATATTTCATAACTAAATTACGCAAACATTATAACGCGAAACCTCTTAAAGACGTTTCATTAAGAGTCGTAGTTCATGTAAGTTCAGTAACTTACGGCGTTAATATGAAAAAAGAAGATTTCGTTACCGGCGATTTCGGCGGCTGCGACGAAATACTTGCTAAAATGATCAAAACTCCGTTCGGTCACGGCTGCACGATGTTTAAAACTATAGGCAAGAGCTTCCCCGGATTATTAGATAAAGTTACCGTAAAAGAAAAAGAACACCTCGTTTTCGGTAAAAAACGCAAAATGCTCCTTAATCCCGTTGTTACCCTCGAAATGCTCGCTTTGAATATGAACGGCAAAGGCAAAAACGTCACGCTTTACCATAATAAATTTTATTATGAAACTATTAAACACGCCGTTAACTATAACTGGAACAAATAATTTATATTTTTAAATATAAATTTAATCATAAATGTAAATAACAAGTAAAAGTATATCAGTTAATCTTAATATATTAATTTTGAATAAAAGCCGTTTCCTGGTGGAGCGGTTTTTATTTTTTGAAGGGAGGGAGAAAAGGTTAGCAACCCTTTCTCCCTCCCTATGTCCCACCCTCTTTCGGCAATTTGCCTGACGCTTTATCATTAGTTTGTCGATAGCTTTTACTTTTTTTATGCCAGCCTGCTTGTTTGCCTGTGCGCGCGTCGCGCGCACAGGCGTAGCAATAATGGCCCTACAGCAAATATACCTTATTGCTCGCGGTAAAAACCTTCGAAAATCGATTTTAATAATGGCACTGCTAAGAATTAAACGAATTGTATAAAACAATAGTTTTGGTAAATATTGTTTAATTTAAACAAATATTTTTAATAATGCTTTCGTATAGTAAAAGTTGTTAAACATTAAAGCATTACCGTGAGCTGCAATATTAAGTTCCGTCGGTGCGTAAATAGTATGCCTTCACGCACATCGTGCGCGGAGGCAAAACCAACAAAAGACAAGAAAAAAGTTTATGGCATGAAAAATAAAAAATAATTTTAAAAATATGGAACAAAAAGTAAAATTAGAAGTATAACTTTCCAAAATTAATTAAAGGGGGGTTATTTTAATGAGAAGAAATAATTACTTAGTTTTAGCGGTAAGTGTATTTATAATTTTATTATCGGTTGTTTCATCTTATGCGTCCGAAAAAAATGATTATGCTGATTATGAAAAAATGCGTCAGTTATGGGGCATGCAGGAAAACGAACAAATAGCCGAACCTGAAGAAAATAGCGTTTCGAAAAGCGCTGATATAAGCGGCGATATATTGTTAAACGATACCTGCGAAAATGAAGGCGAATCTTCCGGGGCGGCAGTTACGCGTTCGTCCGGCCCGATTCTTTACTATTGCATCGTTCCAAAAAATAAAATAACCAACTTCGAAGCTTTTTGCAAGAAACATGAAGCGCCTATTATGATCTATCGCGCGTTTAATCAGATGATAATCATGCAGAAACTCGGCGTTATAGTCACTACCGATAAGGCTAAACAGCATTTTATATCGCAGTTGCGCAAAAATTATAAGGCTAAACCTTTAAAAAGCGTCGCTTTAAAAGTTAAAATACACGTGCATTCGATAACGCATCTTGTCAGCATTAAAAAGCAGGATTTTATGACCGGCGATTTCGGCAGTTGCGATGCGGTTCTGGCGGCTATGTTAAAAAATCCATACGGCCATAACAGCACCATGTTTAAAACGATAGGCCTTAATTTTCCAGGCTTTTTAGATAAAGTAACGGTCAAGGCTAAAGAATGGTGGGGTTTTGGTAAAAAACGCAAAATATTATTCAACCCTACCGTTACGGTCGAAATGCAGGCTTTAAATATGAACGGCCGCAATAAAAATGTAACGCTTTACAGCAAACAATTCAACTTTAAAACCATCAAACATGCCGCAAACTATAATTGGAGCAAATAATTTTAAAGGGTTTACCGAACCAAAACAGAAGATTAAGCTGAAATTGTGAAATATATTAAAATAAAGAATTTAATAAAAATTTAAAGTAATATGAGAAGAAGGGGCAGCCGCCTCTTCTTTTCTTTACGAGTTAAATAAAGAAAATGAAAGGAAATATGACAATGCCCGAATATCAATATGAGCAATACTTTCAACAATTCGAAATTCTTTCTCAAAAAGTCGTTAAAAGAAAAAAACAATTTAATAATTTTGTAAAATTTTTGAAGCAGAAAACCTCTTTTTTTCAAGCCCCCGCGTCAACGATATACCATTTAAATATCGAGCATGGGCTTTTTTATCATTCGGTCGGCGTTACCGAAACTCTGCTTAAAATTAAAAACGCTCTGACTCCCGAGCTTTCCGATGAATCCTGCGTAATATGCGCTTTATTTCACGACGCCGGAAAGGCGGGGCTGCCAGGCGAACCGCTTTATATTAAAAACAAAAAGGATTATGAAATAAATAAAAACCTTGTAGAGATGCAGGTGGCGATCAGATCGCTTTTTATGGTATCTAATTATATCGATCTATCCGCGGACGAAGCGCAGGCAATAGCTTATCACGACGGTCAGTATATTCCGCAGGGCCGCGATGTGGCGCACCGCGAAACGCCTTTACTAACCATCCTTCATTTCGCCGATTTTTATACGGCGCATATTATAGAACAGGATATGCCGATTATTCATTATCCGTCATTTATAAAATAAACGAACCCAACATCATCTATTCAAAAATTAATCACGAACGAATCACTGCTGTTTATTTTTTGGGCAATGAATTCAGGCAATTGATTAATAATTAACAAAAATGGTCTAAAATAATATGAAAAACAATAAAAAATCATCGAAAAAAGTTGGCACACAAATTGCTTAACTAATTGTGTAATTAAATCGATAAATTTAATTTTAAGCAAAAGATCCGATTGTTTTTTAATTTTTTATAGAGTTTCTCTAAGGCAAGTATTTGCCTAACTTCATACCTACCCCTAATTTGCCGGAATTATTTTTAGAATAACACAGGCAGGCCTCATCTTAATAGATGAGGCTTTTTTTTACTCGATTTTACGAGCGTTTTTAAAATACGGGGAGTGATTAAAATAGAGTTTATGCAAATCGTTTTATTGACTGGCGGATATTTTTTCGATACGCTTTAAGTATGTATATAGCGTTCTGCGGGTTATATTAAGATATTTAGCGGTTTTAGTTCTGTTATATTCGTTTAATATGAGAGCTTTTTTTATGATCGAATCGATATATTCATCCAGTGAAAACGGCCCGTCTGGAAGCTGTATTAAATTTAAATCCTGCGTGCATATTTTGAGGTTCGCATGATTGGCGCCAGCAGGCGCTAATGAGGCTGAATCGCAGCGTGGCCGCCCGTCGGAGGTTTTAGTTATGACATCTAAATGGGCCGGCGTCAGGGTGTCGGATTCGTACATGAAAACAGCTCGTTCTATAACATTTCTAAGCTGTCTTATATTGCCGGGCCAGTTATAAGCGGTAAGCAGGGACTCGGCCTCCGTGCTGATATATTTAAATTTTTTTCCTTTTTTTTGGCGATATCCGTTAAAAACATATTAGCTAAAGGTATTATTTCGGAGGGCCTTTCCCTCAGCGCCGGAATATAAATTCTTCCGACATTGAGCCGATAGTAAAGGTCCTGCCGGAAACGAGCTTCTATCACGCGTTCTTCAAGACGCACGTTGGTAGCGCATATAATTCTAAGATCGGTTTTTATTTTTTTCAGTCCGCCGACTCTGTAGTATTCTTTTTCTTGAATTACCCTGAGAAGTTTGGCCTGCATTTCAAAAGGCATGTCGGCGATTTCATCTAAAAAAATAGTTCCGGTGTCGGCTATATCTAATTTGCCGGGCTGTCCTTTATCCAGGCCGCCCGTAAAGGCGCCCGGCGCGTAACCGAATAATTCGCTTTCGAAAAGATTCGCGGAAATGCAGGCGCAGTTAATGTCGACAAAAGGCCGGCAGTTATTTGTATCGCAGCCGTAATGAATGAATTGAGCCACCATTTCCTTTCCCGAGCCGGTTTCGCCTTCGATGAGAACGGGTATATTTCTATCGGCGTGCAGCATGCTGGCGTAATTGAAGATATTTTTCATTTCTTCGCAGAAAATGCCGATTTTATTCATGCCTATAGTATATTCCGCTTTAACCGGATTTTTGCGTTTTTTGGACCGCTCCGTCAATTTATAGCTTTTATCATCTGATTCTTTGCCGCATGGTTCTTTAGATAAGATCGTTTCGGGCGCCGATTCAATTTTCGCGTTCAGCAGTTCATTTTTTTTCTTGATCAGTTTATGTTCCGATATTCTTTCGATGGCGCTGGCTATTTCTTCTACGTTGACCGGTTTGATCAAATAGTCGTAAACGCCGTACCTTAAAGCCTCGATAGCGGAGTCGGTTTCGCTGTAGCCCGTAAAAAGAATTATATTTACTTCGGTCCCGCCGGGAAGGCACCTGATTTTTTTTACGAGTTCGATGCCCGACATTAAAGGCATTTTTATATCTGAAAATATTAAATCGTAGTAATCGGGCGCAAACTGTTTGAGCGCCGATACGCCGTCACGGCATTCGGTTATATTATGGCCGAGTTCTTTTAAAAATTGAGAAATACTTTCCCGGCTGGTATTATCGTCATCTACGATCAAAATATTCAAAATAAATCTCCAGTACGGTTAATTTTCGGCTTTGGCTGCGCTTAATGGGGCGCACGGCAGTTCCACTCTGAAAGTAGCGCCGCCGCGAGAGTTGTTATTGACTTCTATTTTAGCGTTATAGCCGTTCAAAATGCTGCTTACGATGGCTAATCCGAGTCCCATTCCGCCGTCTAAAGTTTTCGTGCTGAAAAAAGGATCGAAAATGCGTTCTTTAAGCTCATCTTCAATGCCGGTAGCGTTGTCTGATATTTCGAAAACGACTCTATTTTTTTCGAGTTTCGTTTCGCATATAATTTCTTTTTCTTTTCCCTTGATTTTTTCAAAAGCCTGTATGGCATTTACTATTAAATTAACGGCGACCTCTTCGATGATATTTGTATTACCCGGAATTTCTTCTAAATCGTGGCTCAGGTTTTTAGTGAGTTTAATTCCTTTGAGTGAAAGTTGATGTTTGAGCATTTCGTGAGTTTTTTCAATGGCCGCGTTAAGATCGCATTTGCTCGCAGCCTGGCCCTGCTTATAGCCCGCGAACGCGCGCATCTGTTTAATTATTTCGTCAATGCGGATTATCTGGTCAGATATTTTTTGAAGGTTTTCAAATACTTTCGACATTTCGATCGTACGGCCTTTTTTATTAAGAAAAATAAGGCTGTCGGCGAGTATTTTAATCGAATTAAGCGGCTGGTTTATTTCATGGATTATTCCCGCGGAAATAGTGCTTAAAAGCGTCATTTTTTGAATGCTGACGGCCTGCTTTTGAAGCGCCTCCTGTTTGGCTCTTAATTTGATCTGTTCGGTGATATCGTGAAAAATTATAACGTATTTTGACTGTCTTGAAAATTCTTCGAGTTCGATACGGTTGATAATCATAAAAACCGGGCACTCGATATTATTTTTGGTAGAAATCATAATTTCGATCTGTTTTTGTTCGCCGGGAAGAATATTTTTAATGGCATATTCGAAAGTCGCCAGCGATTTAGCGTTAGTGATTATAGATTTTAAAGACCGGCCGGTCAATTGAGATTCGTCGCAGGCGCTTAGCGTCCAGAACGCCGGATTGGTAAATTGAATGGCGAAGCCTGAATCCAGAACGCAGATGGCTTCTTTGATATTGTTGAAAACAAGCTCGGCTGTTTTGATGGCGCCTTGCGTTTTTTTTCCTTCGGTGAGATCGTGGACGCTTATTAATTTATTGCCCGAGTCAAGACCGTTTAATGTAATGCGGATAGGGAACTTTTCACCGCCGTTTTTAATTCCGGCCGTTTCTTTTTTTATTCTAATATTTTTATTTTCACCGCTTTGCTTATAGTCTGATTTTATGGTTTCATCGGTAAGTTCGGCAATGATGATTGAAATTTTCTCGCCGAGCATTTCATGCGATTTAAAATTAAATATAAATTCAGCCGAAGGATTAAAAGAAATAATCTGGTTTTTCATATCGGTTATGATAATGCCGTCTTCTACGGCTTCGGTTATGGAACGTTCATTCGACAGCCTTTCTTCGAGAAGCGATTCGGCGGTTTTAAGCTGCAAAATTCTTTTAACTCGCTGACGCAGGACGCTGAACTGGAAAGGCTTTGTAATAAAATCGGAAACCCCCGCCTCGAAAGCCATTTCTACCACGCTGTCGTCGTCGAGCCCGGTAACCATTAAAACGGGAACGCTTTTGCCCGCATCCGATTGCCGGAGGCGGCGGCAGGTGCTCATTCCGTCGAGAATGGGCATCATGGCGTCTATTAATATCATGTCAGGCTTTTCTTTATTAAATATATCAATGGCGCTTTCGCCATCTTCGGCTTCTATTACAAGATAGCCTTCGCTTTCAAGCATTTGAGTAAGTAAAAATCTTATGCTTCTTTCGTCGTCAACTACAAGGACCTTAAATTTTTTATTTTTGAGGCGGTCGTCGTAACTCATCTGTACTCCTTAGCTTCAAGCATTTGGTTTAATTTTTCTTCAAGGCGTTTATAATTAATATCGATTTCCTCTATAAGCGTTTCGATATCTTCGATATCGTTATTTTTAGCTTTATTTTCAAGAGTTTTAAATAAAGCGGATAATTTTACGCCTCCGACGTTAGCGGTGCTCGATTTTAAATTATGCGCTATCATCCTTATCGAATCGGCGTTCTTATCCACGGCGGATTTTTTAAAATTATCTATCTTTAAACCTGTTTCCTTTAAATATATTTCGAATAGCTGTGTAATTATATCGGGTTTGCCTGGAATCTGGAGTTTTTTGAGTTCTTCGATAAACTCGGGATCGAAAATGATTTCCTGTAAACAATCTTTACTGTTTATGACGGCCTGATTATTATTGCCGCCGCTCTGTTTAGTGCCGGCGTTGGTAAGAGTAATAAGTTTGTTGTTAAGCAGTTCGAAATCGATAGGCTTCGTTAAAAAATCATCCATGCCGGTTTCGATGCATTTTTCACGGGTGCCGTTAATATGATCCGCCGTGAGAGCTATTATCGGAGTGCGCGTTATGGCCTGTTTTTTTTCATGCTCGCGAATGAGCCGCGTCGCTTCGAAGCCGTCCATAATGGGCATGTGACAGTCCATTATAACGGCTGAAATTGCCCCGCGCGTGAATATTTCGAAGCATTCCCTGCCGTTGGAGGCTATTTCGATATTTTTAACGCCTTTTTTAATGAAGAACGCCTGTATTAATTTCTGGTTGAAAACATTATCTTCGGTTATTAAAATCGAAAAATTAGCGTCGAAACTTTGCCGGGAGTTAAGTTCATAACCCTGCGAATTTTCTGCACCGGTTTTATTTTCGATGCACTCGCACGCCGGCGTTTTTTCGACTTTTTCCAGGCGCGTCTCTTCCGGGGAGTCATTCATGTACTCCGACGCGCTAAGTTTGTCGACTTCGATTATAAACCAGAATTTCGAACCTTTGCCGGGCGTGCTGTTAAAAAGTAAATTGCCACGCATTATTTCAATTATTTTTTTTGATATCATAAGGCCGAGGCCGTGGCCTTCTTTTTTTATAACGTCGTTATTTTCGATCTGGTAGTACGGCATAAACAGCTCTTTTTGTTTTTGAATATCTATGCCTATCCCGGTATCGCATACTTCAAAAGCCAGCTTGACTTTAGTCTGGTTTTCGCTTATGGTTTTTACGCTTATGGTAACGCTCCCTGAATCGGTAAATTTGATAGCGTTCGCGCATAAATTGATTAAAACCTGCCTTATTCTGTAATCGTCGCCGGAAAGAGTTTCGTTTATTTCAGGCGTTATATTGTAGCAGAATTTTATTTTTTTTTCTTCGGCCTTTACCAGAAGCATTTCATAAGCGAATTTAACTATGTCTTCAACGCAAAATGGCGATTGTTTTAAAATTAATTTTCCGGAATTGATCTTTGATAAATCAAGAATGTCGTTTATCAAGTTTAGAAGGTATTGAGATGATTTATTTATTATATCTACATATTCAAGCTGTTCGGAGTTAAGAGCGGTTTTTTGAATCAACTCGCTCATGCCTATAATACTTGTCATGGGCGTTCTTATTTCATGGCTCATGACCGCCAGAAAATCGCTTTTGGATTTGTCCGCGGTTTCCAGCTCACGAACTTTATTATTTAAAAATTTTTGCCTTAAAATGGATTGACCGAGATTAAAGATAAAATCGTATTCATTAAGGTTTTTTTTGGTCATGCAGCATTGGGCGCCGGCATTAAGCGCCAGTGCGCGGTCCTGCTCAGCCTCGAAATTATCGCCGATTAAAATTACGGCCGTTTCGGGTTTTATTTTTTTAATAGTAGCCGTCAAATCGGCGAATCCAGAGCAGTACGGGGCGGTTTCGGCTACCACTACCGCGTCAAAATTTCTAACGTGAAGATCTTTCTGAGCGGCCTGTTCGTCACGGGCTATATATAAAGAATAAGAAAAGCTCCCGCAGGACTTTTTAAAGGCCTGATCGAGCCTGATCGCAAGGTTTATATCTCTGCTTATCAATAAAAGCTGGTAATTAGTGGGCATATTTCACCGTTCATCTTAAAGTATTTAAAAGCCTGTGGAAAATTAACCACCGCTCATTAAATGAATTACGCTGACATTCGAACCGTCGGCTATTAAATGAGTTTCGTATTCGGGTCTGGCCACGAATTCGCCGTTCACTTTAACTATAATTAAAGGAAAAGAATATTTACATATTTTAAGAAGCTCGCTCACGCTCATGTTTTCGTGCCATGCGATTTTATTTTCATTAACTTCTATCAAATTTTAATCCCTCCGCTTAATAATAATTCCACCGCGCAATTAGCCTGTAAAGCAGCCGTGATCATCACTCTTGGGGCGATAAGCCCGTTCTTTTCATCTGCTTCGCTTATCTGATCGCCGCATATTATAAGTTTGCCGTAAACGCTGGATTTAATGAGGCTGCCGCGGCCTATGCCGGCAAGGCCCGAGGCCGCGACGATATATTTTTGAGGAAAAGCCGCGCACCAGGCTTGTATAAGCATGGCTTTCATTTCGGCCCTGTCGAATGCCTCTATTAATATATCCGCTTTTGAAAATATTAGCGCCGCGTTGTTTTCGGTTATTTTCACGGGGACGGCAGTGACGGTTATAAACGGGTTAATTTTAAGAAGATTTTCTTTTAAGGCATCGATTTTAAGAACGCCGAGCTGGTTATAAAAAAATTGCTGCCTGTTGAGATTCGACAATTCGACCGAGTCGTAATCGGCGATAATCAAATTATAGACGCCGCTTCTAACGAGCATTGCGGCGATATTAGATCCGAGTCCGCCGGCGCCGGCTATGGCAGCGGTCTTTTTCTTTAAAATATCGAAGGCGCCGGGAGGATTTCGTTTATAAAACTCCGCTTCGAATTCGGCCTGCGAAATATTTGAAATATTGAAGCCCGTTATGTCAATTTTATTCATTGTGCATAAAACTTTGATATTTTTTTGCTTTAGCCGTGATTTCGTTATTATAAAAAAAAATCGCATTAAAGAGGCGCGCGAAGCGCCTCCCTTTAAATGTGCCGCCCGCCGGCAGCCGCTGTCCATGAAAACAGGCGCGCGGCTGCCGGAGTAAGCGGTTACTATTTATATTTTGCTTTTAACTAAATTAACCACGTCTTCGAAATCTATGGAAAGCTCTTTTAAAGTTTCAAGTTTGGGAATTCCGCGTTCGTTCCAGCCGCGGCGTTTATAAACCGCGTCTACAAGCGTCTGGTATTGTTTTTCACGGAATTCGCGCATCTTTTTAACTTTTTCTTCCGTGCTCAGGCCCGCCGGGTCGATTCCGGCTTTTTCTTTAAGCTGTTTGTCGTAGCGGTCTTTGCGTGATTCGTATTCTTCGGAGGTTACCGGACCGACTGAACGATAGGGCGGTATATCGTGTTCGCGGGTGCCGAAGCCCATTTTCAGGTTAAATACGCGCTGGAAGTTATATACGCGTTCCGACATTCTGATAAGTTCTTTTTTATCGATATTTTTACCCGTTACGCCGTTAAATAAATCGACGTAATTCTGAACGTGTTCGGGAACTTTAGCCGGTTCGTCGGTTTTCGAGTTGGTTTCGGGCTCCACGTCGTTCCACGGCAATTTGCACAGGCCGTTCAAACCGAACCAGGTGCGGAAGAGAGGAAAATAATGAAGCGCTTCGGCCTTATTTTCAAAAGTGGGTATATGGTTATTGACCATATCCATGAAAATAAGCCATGCTTCGTCGTGCTGAGGGCCTTTATTGGTGAGCGCGTAGCCGCCCTGCTGAGCGAGAGATTCTTTGGATACGTACTGCGAATATTCCAGGCCCTTGCATTCCATTCCTATGTCCTGAAGGAACTTAGCGTCGGCGCCGTAATTTTTTACAAAATATTCTTTCATTTTGCGCACGCCCATGCCGGCGATTTTTCCGAATCCTTCGCCGCGCGCCATCATGTGAAGCAATTCCAGCGCCGCTTCGTGGTTGCCGAAATTCAGCTTGAGGCCGCCCGTTTCTTTTTCGGTGATTATTTTATTTTCGAAACATTCCATTGCAAATGCCGTAAGGGTTCCGAACGATATCGTGTCAACGCCGTAAGTATCGCAATAAAAATTTAACTCTATAACCGCGTCGGGGTCGAATATGCCGCAGCAGGAGCCGACGCCGGCAACCGTTTCGTATTCGGGGCCATCAACTATTACTTTATGGCCTTTGTAGGGGCCGGTTTTAACTTCGAAGCCGTCAACGGCTTTCGCGCAGGCCATCGTGCAGCCGAACCAGCAGCCGTCGGGAATGCCCTGCGTGAATTTTTTCTGCCATACCCAGGAAGCCATCTGTCTGGCTTTTTCATGCGCTCCGAATTTGAAATTGTTGACCGGCAGAAGATCGTAGTCGCTCATTATTTCGACTAAGTGCGCGGTGCCCTGGGTTCTCATGTGGCACTGCTTTTCGTCGTTGCGGTAAATTTCTTTATGCAGTTTGATTCCGGTTTTATTTAAAAGTGCCTGGTCGGCGGGATTATTGGTGTCGCCCTTTATATTCGAAGTTCTGACGATGAGGCCTTTTACTTTTTTATCTCTTAAAACGGTTCCGATGCCGCCGCGGCCGGCCTGTTTGAGGCGCGTTCCCTTGCGGCGTTTGTCGTAAAATGAGAAGTTAAGATGGCCTATCAGCGAATGCTCTGCGGCTTTTCCGGACGCCACCGTTGCTACGTGCATACGGTCGGCTTCGTCTTTTGCGTATAGTTCGGTGAGCTGTTCGCATATTATGTGGCTGTTGACTTCTTCGAGCGGGGCTTCTTCGATTGTGACGCGGCCGTTGTCGCCGTCGATAAAAACCACGACGTCTTTTTCAGCCTTGCCCTGGATTTCGAGCGCATCGAAACCCGAAAATTTTAAATATGGCCCGAAATAACCGCCTACGTTGCTGTCCATGACCGAACCAGTCGTTGGAGAAAGGCTTACCACCAGGGATTTTCCGGCGCCTGGATACTGCGTTATACCGCAAATCGGGCCGGGCGATATAATAATTTCGTTTTCGGGGTCGTTCCATTTTGTTTTTCCGGTTACGGCGTTCCATAAATACCACAGCCCGAAACCGCGACCGCCAATAAATATATTTTTCATTTGATCGGTAACCTGTTTTATTTTAATTTCGTTAGTCGACAGGTTTACGTACAGGGTTTCTCCGCTGTAGCCTTTACTGAGCGATTTAGGAGAGTAGGTGAATTCTTTTAATATTTTATGGGCTTTTTTAATTTCTTCTATCGAATATTTGTTTTCCACTTTTTCCTCCATTATATGTTACTATTAAACCTTTAAGTTTTTTTCGCAAGAATCGCGAGGTTAATCAGGCGACTTCGTTTTCGGTTAAAAATATAGCGCCGGTAGGGCATTTTTTTGCGCACTGGCCGCAGGAAATGCACTTGAAAGGAAGAGTGTCTTCGCGGTATTGAAACATGGCTTCTTCGGGGCAGAAACCGACGCAGGAAAGGCAGCCCACGCATTTATTTTTATCGATTACGACAATTCCGGCCTTATTGCGGCTTATGGCTTCAGTAGGGCAAATGCTGATGCAGGCTCCGCATTGGGTACACGTCGTTATTTTTTCGCATTTAGACTGGCCGGCTTCTTTGATTCTGAGACGGGCCCTTTCAATTTCTGATGTTTTGAAAAAAAGATTAGAACAGGTTTTTTCGCATTCGTGGCAGGCGGTGCATAATTCGGTTTTTTTGCCAAGCATTTTAACCTTCATACGTAACTCCTTATATTGTATTTTAATAAAGCGCTTCGTTTTTTTTACGGCCGGTCGGCTGTAAAAACGGCCGGCGCGCGCTTTTCGATTCATTTTTATTAATTCGGTTTAGATTATATATCAATTTATTATTATAGTCAAGAAAAATAAGCCGAAAATTAAAAAGAGAGTGAAAAAAATAGATAAAATAAAAAATAAAAAAAAACTTGATTTTTTTAATGGAATAAGGTATAATTAAATGATTAAAAAAAGGCATGGTTTATTATTTTTGTATCACCCCTGACGCAAAACTAATAAAATCAAGGGTTTTCTAATCAATAACAATTATAATTCAATATAAAATTAATAAAAACTAGATGTTTTATTTACTAAGGGAGGAACGTTAGAAATGAAGACACACGCGTTAAAAGCAAGCGAAGTAAAAAAAGAATGGGTCTTGGTTGATGCAAAAGACGCCATAGTAGGTCGTCTTGCTTGCCAGGTCGCCTCTATATTAAGAGGCAAACACAAAACCTCGTTCGCGCCTTATCTGGATATGGGCGACAATGTAATAATAATCAACGCCGAAAAAGTACGCCTTAGCGGCAAAAAACCGATCCAGAAGATGTATCACAGGCATTCCGGCTACCCGCAGGGCTTTAAATCCGAAAATTTCGTCGAATTGCAAAGACGCCATCCTGAAGAAATTTTAAGAAGGGCAGTCTGGGGAATGCTTCCTAAAGGCCCTCTTGGACGCGATCTTATGAGAAACGTCAGAATATTCAAAGGCGAACAGCACACTCATGCCGCTCAGCAGCCTAAAGCCATCAAGATAGAAGCTTAATTTCGAAGTATTAATATTTTTTAAAACGGTATTAATTTGTAATTTAAATAACTGAATTTTATTACCTTAATAAGGAGGGAAATTAATGGAAGTGCAGAAAACCATCGGTACCGGCAGACGTAAATCGTCCGTAGCCAGAGTGTTTTTAAAACCCGGCAAAGGTTCGATAACTATTAACGGAGTTGAATCCGCTAAATATTTTTCCGGATTAAAAACCCTGTTGATTCAAATGGATATTCCTTTTGAAGTTACGAGCACTCAGAGCCAGTACGACGTTACCGTTAACGTTTACGGCGGCGGAATATCCGGCCAGTCCGGAGCCATTGCCTGCGGCATCGCCCGCGCGCTTTTGGTCGTCGACCCTAATTACAGGCCTTTATTGAAAAAAGCCGGCCTGCTTACGCGCGATCCTCGCATGAAAGAGCGTAAAAAATACGGTCAACGCGGCGCACGCGCAAGATACCAGTATTCGAAGCGTTAATTTCATCTGATAGCAACAGCTATTATATATTTACGGGGCTTTTTGCCGTCAGGCTTAAGCCCCGTTATTTTTACAGGCGGATTAAATATTTATATGAAATATTTAAAAGTATTATCAAGCGTTATCATCGGCTTTTTTTTTCTCTGGCTCGCCCTTAAAAATGCCGATCTTTCCGAGGCCGTCGCGCGCGCTTTCACGCTCGACCCTTTATGGCTCGCGGTTTCGATTTTTTCTTTTTTTTATACGCAGTTTATCAGAGCCGCCCGCTGGCATATGCTTTCGGGGGCATTTTCCGCGAAATTCATAGACTCTTTCAAGGTTTTTTATATCGGGCTTTTCGCCAATTATATTCTGCCTTTCAGGCTGGGCGAATTCAGTCGTCCGCTTATAATGAAAAAAACGCATAACGCTTCTTTCAGCGCCACTCTGGGAGTAATTTTCGTTGAAAGGCTGCTCGATCTTTGCGGACAGGTTTTTCTTATAATTTTCGTGTTGTGGTTTTCGCCGCTGCACGTTAATAACAAACTTGTCGAATATATTAAAATTGCACTCGCGCTCGTGGCCGGTATTTTCACGGCCGGGTTTATCGCGCTTAAATTCATCACGAAGGGCGGCGTTTTTCGCTCATGGCTCGCATCCCGAATTTATTCTCTGGCGCCCGCATTTAAAATGAAAATATCGCTTCTGCTAAAATCTTTTAACGAAGGCGCCGGAGTTTACGGCGATAAAAAGCTGCTCGCCGCGGCTTTTGTATATACTCTGATATCGTGGTTCGTTTCCGCGGCGACTATAATGTTTTCGATGAGGGCCATGGGAATAAATCTTGAAAGTCCCTTTTTGAGCGCCTGTTTTATTCAGGCGGCTATAAGCGTCGCGCTGGTTATTCCACCGCCGCCAGGCTTTGTCGGCACTTTTCATTATTTTTGCAAAGAAGGGCTTATGTTTTACGCCGTAGCGCAAAACACCGCGGTAGCCTATGCGGTATTTTTTCACGCCCTGCAGATAATATTGATAGCTCTGCCGGCGTCCTTTTTTATGGCGGCTTATGGAATCGGGTTCGGGGATTTTATGAAAAAAGACGAAGGCGGCAAATCTGCGTGAGGCCGTATCGCAAAAATAAGTCTTTTAAAAATAAAAATCGGGGCGAGAGGACTTGAACCTCCGACCCCTTGCACCCCATACAAGTGCGCTAGCCAACTGCGCTACGCCCCGATTTTGTGATTGTATTATACATCAAACAGAAATGATTTGTCAATATCTTTTTTAATAAATTAAATAAAAATTAAGGAAGGCGTTTTAAAATGATACTAATCGATTACGCTATCGGTTCTTCGAAGATTAATCTTGCCGGAAAAGGAATATTTGTATGTAGTGATATTCCTCGCGGGCGTGTAGTTTCCGCGCCCGATAAAATAGAGCGGCTTTATTCGATAGATGAAATTAACCGGCTGCCGAAGGAATCCGTCGAATACGCCGGAAGCGTCAGATGGTTCGAAGACCGCTACAGCGCGGTGGGCGAATGGAGCGATGAGTGCTATTATAACCATTCTTTCGATCCCAACTGCGTGTGGCATTTAGGTTTCGTTTTCGCATCTCGCGATATTTCGGCCGGGACTGAATTAACCATCGATTACAGGTTTTTGCTCGAAGAAGGCGAAAAGTCCATGTTCCGTGATTCCAAAACCGGGCAATATTTTACCGGCTTATCTTTTAAAGACAGCATAAGGCTTTCCGCCGAAAAAATCGTTGAAATTTTCAAGTGAAATTATCGCTTATTTTTGTTTACATATTATTGTTATTTCAACGAATCTATGGTATAATATTATAGTTTTGGATTTAGTGTTCATTTTTTTACAAGGATGGTATGATTTTTATGGATAAAAAAGTCGAAAAGCTTATTGACGATTTAAAATCCAATTCCATCGCGATAAGGTTAGACGCGGTCAAAGCTCTGGCCCAGATGGACCCTCGTATCGTGGTGGAACCGCTTTGCGAAAGCCTCACCGACAATAACGCCGAAGTGCAGATACTCGCAGCCAACGCGCTTTCTAAAATTAAAGACGCCCGTTCGGTCGACTCGCTCATCAAAGCTCTTAAAGACAGCAATAAAAAAGTCCGTGAGGCCGTCATAAAAGCTCTCGGCGAAATAGCCGATAAGCGCGCGGTAGAAAACCTTATCGAAATGCTTTCAGATCCCAATGGCGATATCCGCGCGGCCGCTCTGGAGGCCTGCGGGCGTATCGGCGATGAAAAAGCCGTGGAACAGGTCATTAAACTTCTCGACGATAAAAATAACGACGTTCGCATGACCGCCGTCAGCGTTCTCGGCCTTCTGTGCAGCGCAAAAGCGGTAGAGCCGCTTATAAACGCCCTTACGGCGGGGTTCGGCCCGCTTAAAATAAAAATGATCGAGGCGCTTTCCAATATAGGCGATTTCAGCGCTCAGAAGCCGATCATCGATTCGCTCAAAGACAGTTCGGGCCAGGTCAGGGCTGCGGCAAGTTTCGCTCTGATAAGGCTCGGCGACGAAAACGCGATCGAGCCGCTTATAGCTTCGCTGAAAGACACTAATGCCGACGTTCGCAAATACAGCGTTCTGGCGCTCGGCGAAATACGCGACGAACGCGCGATAGACTCCTTGATCGATGCGCTCGACGACAGGCAGTGGGAAGTGCGCGCGAACGCCGCCCTGGCTATCGAAAAAATAGGCGGCGAAAAGGCCATAGAAGCGCTTTTAAAAGCCATGGCCGATAAAAATTCACAGGTCAAAATCAACGTGTCGCGCGCCTTAGCATCTAATGCCAACGAATCCTGCACCGATACGCTTATTAAATATATCGAAGACGAAAATAAAGAAGTTAGAATAAATATCATAGCCACTCTCGGTAAAATAGCCACGGACGAAGTTATCGATCCTCTCTGCCGCGCGCTCGGCGACGATAACGCCATAGTGCGCAAGACCGCCTGCGAAGCGCTCGGCAATTCAGGTAACGATCTTTGCGTCGAGTATCTGGTGAAGATATTAAACGACGATTCTGAAGACGTTAAACTTTCGCTTATAGCGACTCTCGGTAAAATCGGCAACGAAAAATCGCTCGATGCGCTCATACCGCTTTTGAAAGATAAATCGGCCGAAGTTCGCAAATCGGTCGCCCGCGTCTTAAAAGACAACGGCAAATTCCATGCGCAAAGCAGCTTCGAGAACGGCCTGGCTAAATTTCATAAAGGCCTTGTCAAAGAGGCTATCGGTGAATGGGAAAAAGTAGTCGAATCGGACCCGTACAACGAAGAAACTTTATTTTATGCCGGAACCGCCTATATAATGGAAGGCTTATACGCCAATGCCATAATTTCATTTAAAAAAGTGCTGGAAGTCAATCCGGCCAGCAGCGAAGCCTATCTTAAGCTCGGCGAGGCGCTCTATAAAAACGCCATATACGACGACGCGCTTATATATCTTCAAAAAGCGGTCCAGTTGCTGCCATACAATGTCGATGCGCATAATCTTCTCGGCGAAACTTACGCATGCAATTCCATGCTCGACGAGGCGATATTAAAGTTTCGGCGCGCCATGGAAATAAATCCGGCCGATACCGCGAGCTATATTAACCTCGGCTCCATTTATACCCGTAAAAAAATGTACGACCAGGCCGTTAAATATCTTAAAAAGGCGCTCGAATATAATCCTAACTCATCCGAAACTCTTTATAATTTAGCTATAACCTGCGGCCAGATGGGGCGCAAAGACGACGCTATCCAGCATTTTAAAGAAGCCCTCGCGATATCGCCCGACGATTACCGTATTCATTACAATCTAGGCCTTATCTATCTCGACCAGAATAATATCGAATACGCCGCCGAACATCTTCAAAAATCGATAAGTTCGAAAAATATCGATGCTTATTTTAAACTCGCGCAGGTCTATAACATTCAGGGCGCTCACCAGAAAGCCGTTAATCTTTTAAACGAAGCCGCCGTACAGCAGCCGGTCAACGTGAAAATATTCATCGAGCTCGGAAAGATATATCAGCAAAAGAATATGTATGAAGAGGCCATCGACAATTTCAGGCGCGTCGAAGAGCTGGAACCCGATAATACCGAAGTAAGGCTGCTTCTGGCAGGCATGCTTTACGCTAAATATAAATACGGCGAATCGATTTCGATATTCGAGGCGCTCGTGGCTAAAGATCCCGCTAATATAGACGCCCGCGTCGGCTACGCGAAAAATTTAATCGCCCTTAATCAAAATTATAAAGCCATAACGGAGTTGAAAGCCGTTATAGAGTACGGCGCCGATCATATTCCGGCCTACGTCCTGCTGGCTAAATGCCTTCTGCATGACGCGCGCGTTAACGACGCCTTCGATACGCTCAAGCGCGCTCACTCGATAGCTCCGAACGACCTGGATACCAATATCGAGCTCGGAATAGTTTACCGCAATCGCGGAATGCTCGAAGAAGCTATGCGCCATTTTAAAACAGCTCTTGATATTTCCCCTAAAAACTCGAAGGCTTATTTTGAAATGGGCCGCACTTACAGCGAAATGGGTAACACCTCCGAGGCGCTCGTTCTCTTTAAAAACGCTATCGAAGAAGACGCGCGCGATTACCGCTCCCACCTCGGCATGGCGCTGATATTAAAACAGCAGGGCGCGGTCGCCGAAGCTATCCTCACCATGAAAAAAGCGCTGGAAATAGAACCCGATTTTACGGAGTGCGTTATGCATCTTGGCGCCGTTTATTATGAACTCGAAGATTATAAACGCGCCCTGGATTGCTATCAAAAGGCCGCATCGGCCGACGCAGCGGCTAACGACGCGGTCCTTCAGTCAGGATTCTGCCATTTTATGCTCAAACAATACGCCGAGGCCGAAGAAAAATTCAGCCGCCTCGTTTCGTTCAACGACGAAAAATATTCGCTTACCTGTTATACACAGCTTGCGGAAATAGCCATTATCAAAAATAATCATTCCCAGGCCGTCGGTTACTATGAAAAAGCCTATTCACTTGCGCCCGCCGACGCCGAAATCGTCAAAAAACTTGCCGACGCGTATTTCAAACTTGGCCGTTCGAGCGAAGCCATCGATAAGTATAAATCTTTACTTAACATATCTCCGAAGCTGGGCGAAGCCGAACTTAAACTGGGAATACTCTATACACGCACATCTAATTATAACGACGCCATGTTTTATTTGAGCCGCTCGGCCGAGGAATTTTCGGAAAATATCGACTGGATTTCAAGCGGCGCCCGATGCGAATTCGAATTGCGCCGTTTCGAAGATTCCCTGCTGCATTATAAAAAACTTCTTACTTACGAGCCGGATAATTTCGAAGCGCTGTATAAAATAGCGGAAATCAACTACGGCCGTAAAAATTACGAAGAGGCATGCCTTGCGCTGGCTAAATATATAAAACTTAAACCGGGCGATTTTAACGCTTATCTGCTTAACGGCAATTGCGCTAAAAAAATGAATAATTACGACGAAGCGGTCAATAATTACATGAAATGCCGTGAAATCGCCCCGGAGTATTCCGAAGTCAATATGGCCCTGGGCGGCCTTTATTTCGAACTGCATAAAGAAGAACATGCGCTGGCATGTTTTAATAAGGTTATCGAAAAAGAGCCTTTTAACGCCAACGCTAACTTTATGAGCGCGCAGTGCATGCTGGCGCTTTCTAATAACGCAGGCGCGGCGGCGGCTTTTAAAAAGGTCATCGAGCTTCAGCCGGCCAATAAAGAGGCCCTCATCAAACTCGCCCGCATCAAAAAAGCCGCTGGAAGTTACGAAGAAGCCACCACGCTGTTTATGAAGGGACTCGAAGTTTCACCGGATATGCCCGAAATCACCCTTGAAATCGGCGAATGTCTCATGAATTCTAAGAGGCTGCCCGAAGCCGTCAGTTATTTTTTAAAATTACTTGCTTCCGAACCTAAAAACGCGAAAGCTCTTTTGCATTTAGCCACTATAAAAGAAAGTCTCGGCGAAATAAATAACGCGTTTTCATTTTATGAAAGGCTTTATGAAGTCGACGAAAATAACGTTGAAGCGCGCCTTGGAATGGCTAAAATTTTATATTCGCGCGGGGCGCTCGATAAGGCTATGTTTATGTATCAGGGCGCTTTAAAGATGCGGCCTGACGATATAGACATCTTAAACAGCCTTTCTGAAATTTATCTTAAACTCAAGCATGAGCCGGAAGCGCTCAGCGCCTTTAACGAAATATTAAGGCTCGATCCAAAAAATACCGCGGCCATGATAAACCTTGCCCGCATACACCGCGGCCGCGCCCAGTATTCGGAAGCTCTGAAATTTTATCTTGCGTTATCCTTCGATTACGAAGCCGGTTCGGTTTATAAAGAACTCGGCGAAACGGCCAATGCCGTGACTTATTACGACAGGGCCATAAAGAGCGATCCAGCCAATATTAACGCGCGCCTCGAAATCGCAGGGCTTTATCTTAAACAGAAAAAATATTCCGACGCCCTGAAGCATTTGGGGGCGGTAAACGAGCTCAAACCCGACAATTTCCAGTTGCACTATCTGAGCGGCTCGGCATATTTTGATCAGGGACTTTTCGAGCGCGCCAGAAGCGAGTTCGATCAATGCGTTAAAATAGACGGCACTTCTTCCGATTCGTTTTTCTATCTTGCCGAATCGTATTATAATCTTGAAAATTACGCTCTGGCAAAAGCTAATTATCAAAAGGCGCTTTCTCTTTCTTCCGATATTCTCATTATTCATAACAGGCTCGGCTGTATCAACTATAAAGAACACAACTTTGAGACCGCCGAAAGCGATTTTAAAAAAACCGTTTCAAAAGACGCGGTCAACGTGGAGGCGAACTATTATCTTGCGCTTATCGAAATCGCCCATGCCAGATTCAACGACGCGATTTTAAGACTCAAAAAAATATCGCCCACGCGCAATACTTCCGATACCTTCGCCAAACTCGCCGAAGCGCTTTATAAGTCCGAACATTATGAACAGGCGTTAGAAGAAGCCGCCGTTTCTCTTAAAAAAGACCCTAACAATACCGACGCTTATTATTACCAGGGTCTTTCACAAAAAGAACTCAAGCGTTACCGTGACGCTGAATTCAGTTTTACTAAATGCTGCGAGATCAATCCTAAATATTATAAAGCGCAGCTTGAACTTGGCATAATTTATAACGAAGAGGGTAAGGTTCTCGAGGCTAAAACTATTTTCGAAAATATCGAGCAGAATATTACCGAATCCGATATGCCCGAATTTTACTATAATAAGGCTCAGGTCTTAACAAGAGTGGGCGATATAGAAGGCGGTATAAAACTCTTTTATCAATCGCTTAATCTGGCGCCTAAATTCGACAGGGCGCTATGGGAGCTCGGCGAAGCGTTAGTTAAAGCCGGCCGCGGCGAAGAGGCGATTAAAACTTTCGAGCGCCTTCTTGAACTCGATAATAAAAACAGCCGGATATTTTATGAATTAGGCTCGCTTTACTCCGCTTTGCCTGGCGAAGAAAACAAAAAGAAAGCGCTTAAGCATATGCACGATTATATAACCAGAGAGCCGGAAGCGCCTATGGGCTACTATTATCTTGGCAAACTCTATCAGCAGACATTTCACGAAACAAAGGCCATCGAATATTACGAAAAGGCGATCGAGTATAAGCCGGATCTCAGCGAGGTAAGCCTCGAACTCGGCAGGCTCTACCGTTTTATTAGAAAACCGGAAAAGGCTATCGCGCACCTTTTAAAGGCCATCAAAAAGAACTCGGGTAACGTGGAAGCGCTCGTTGAAATGGCTAATGCCACTTACGATAAAAAATTATACGACGAAGCTATCGAATGGTTCGAAAAAGTTATGCAGATTAAAACCGATAATACCGAGGCTCTGTCAAAGCTGGCTTTTATTTATAATGAAACGGGCCGGCTGAATGAGGCTCTCGCGGCTTACGACAGGCTGCTTGAAGCGGGCGGCAAAGACCACGCTGTTATTTACAGTCAGGCCGACCTTAATTACAGGCTGAATAAGTGCCAGACGGCGTTAGAACAGATCAAAGCGGCTCTCGAACTTTCGCCTAACGATAAAAAGTATTTGAACCTTAAAGGAAAAATACTCGCCGCTTTAGGGCGCGATGACGAGGCAATGCTCGCCTTTGAAACGGTGCTCGGCGTCGACGGAAAAAATTTGGAAGCGCTTTATAATATGGGCGCGGCAAAGAAAAGAAACGGATCGCTCGATGAAGCGCTTCTTTATTTCAGGCGCACGGTCGAAACCGATCCAAAGTATCTATCCGCCTATATAAATCTTGCCGAGATATATAAAATGCGTGAAGATATGGAAAGCGCGATAAGTCTTTTTGAACAGGCCGTAGCGGTCAGCCCGGAATCCGACTCTCTGCTTTATCAACTCGGCGTTTACTATAAAGACGCGAAGTATTACGAAAAGGCCCTTTCTACGTTCCAGAAGGCGGCGGGTTTAAATCCTTCCAATAGCGAAGCGTTATTTGAAATCGCCTTTATTTCCTATCTTAGAAAATCTTATGCCGATGCGCTCGGCGCGCTCAAAAAAGCGGGCGCGGCCAATCCGAACGACCATAAAATTTTCGCGTTAGCCGGAGAGATTTACTTTAAAAATGAGCGTTTCGACGAGGCGCGCACCGAACTTAAAAAAGCGCTCGCGCTTAATTCGAGCATAGCCGAAGCTAATTATTATCTGGGCCGTATTTTCATGGGCGCCAGAGAGTATAAAGAAGCCATAGTCCAGTATGAAAAGGCTATAGAGGCGGGCCCGGCCAGAACCGGATATATCACGGCTCTTGCGGAAGCCTGCCGCGCGCTTGAAAATAACGACGAAGCCATCCGGCAGTATAAACGCGCCATCGAATCCGATAAAAACGATACTGCGCCGGTTTTGGCTCTTGCCGACCTGTATTTCGAATTAAGAGACTTTGATAACGCCATTACTTTGTACCGCCAGCTTCAGTTGAAAAAAAATGCAAACTACGAGGCGGTTCTCGCCAGATTGTCGCAATGCTATTTCAATAAGCAAATGTGGTACGATGTTATAGAAACCGGCAATGAGCTTTTAAGCATTAAACCCGATAATATCGAAACGCTCTTTACCGTCGCCGAAGCCTCAGAGGAAGGACAGAATTCAACGCAGGCCGAAGGCTATCTGCGCAAGATAATCGGTTTTTATCCCGACAATATAGAAGCGCGGCTTAAACTCGGCGCGCTCTATAACGGCCAGAAAGATTTCGACGCGGCCATAATACAGTACAAAGAGGCTCTGAAGTTAAATGAAAACCGCATCGACGCTAATTTAGAACTCGGAAAACTTTATAAAGCTAAAAACTTTATGAGCGAAGCGCTCGAACAGTTCAGAAAGATATCTTCTTTAAGCCCCAACAATTACGAGGCGCGTTTTAATTTAGCGGTTACGCTTTTTGAAAACTCGCTTTTCGAAGAAGCCAGAAATGAATTCGAAAATATAATTAAAATATCTCCCAAACAGCATCAACCTTATTTTTACCTCGGCATGATCGACGAAGAAAAAGGCATGATGAATGAAGCCATATCCGAATATAAAGCGGCCATAACTCAAAAATACGACTATGTAGAAGCCCATTTCAGGCTCGCTGAAGTTTATCAGAAAAAAATGCTTACCGAAGAAGCTATTTCGCATTATAAAGAAGTCATCAAGCATGACGAAAAAAATTATGAGGCGCATTTTAAACTCGGCCAGGCTTATCGCGACAAAGGCATGATGGAAGAATCGACTAACGCGAATATCGCGGTAATAACCTACGCGCCGCTCGATTCGCCCTACGCGGAACGCGCGCGGCAGATGATCAAGCCTCAAACTAAAACCAGCTTCTGGAAAAAGTTTTAGAAGCCAGTTTTAAAAACTTATATATCAGCCGATAATTAAATCAAATAACTAAAAAGCCGTTCGGATTTTATAACCCGGACGACTTTTTAGTTAACCGTTAATTTACTTTTATAAAATATTATTTTTGTTTATAATTTAATGAGCTTATAGCCGCAGATATCGTTTTTTTCGTTGTCATAGTGAATTTCTATGCCTTCGCAATATGACGGCGGGCCGCCTGATTCTGAAAACTCTTCGCCGGGAAGACAGGCCGCCGCTATGGTTTGAATTATTCCGCCGTGGGTTATTATAAGCGCCCGGCCGTCATTCGGGATATCGGCGGCTATGGCGCCGATGAGCTTTTTCAATTCGCCGCCCAGGCTTTCCAGAGCGCTTCCGGCAATCATTTTATCGGTAAACTCGCTGTAGGGCGAATCCCAGAATATTTCGCAACTGGCTTTATCGCCCATGGTGGATAGTATTTCATATCGTTCATCGACTGCAAAGCCCATCGCAATAGCGGTTTCGAAGGCCCGGTCGAGCGTGCTGGTAATAACGCGCGCCGCGCGCTGCATATCGTTTCCGACGCGCCGCGCCAGCGCGATTCCTTCGCGGTTAAGGTGAAGCCCGTTTCCTCTTATACTGTGGCGTCTTATTTCAATAACTTTCATCGGTTCCGCCTTTAATGGAATTTATAGAATTATTCGCTTTCTTCATCGGCGTCCGCGGTGATTTCGTCGTCGCCATAATCTACAGGCAAAGCGGCAGGCGCTTTTGAGCTGCTATTTTTTTTATTCAGCGCGCTGGCGATGGCGGCGCCAGGATCAAAAGCGCCGTCATCTTCGGTTTCAACAATTATTTCATTTTCAGCGCCGTCTGAAGCATCGTTTTCATCTTCGGTATAATCGATATTATTTTCGGCGCCGTTATTGCTTACGAAGTAATCATCGATGCCCTCGTCGGGCGCGCCGTGAGAGCACATTGATTCAGGTTCGAAACCGCGTTTGAATGACTGCTGGTTTTTTTTGCTGCAGGTTTCGCAGGCTAAAAGGCCCGTTTCGCGGCATATCATTTTTTTGACTATATTCGAGGGTTCTTTAAAATCGACAACCGGTTTATCTTTTAAAGCCGCGAGCATAAACTCCCGCCATACCGGGCCTACCGTGCGGCCGCCGGACTTGCCGTGCCCTAAGGGCTTGCGATCGTCGTTACCCACATATATTGCGGTGACTAAATTCGGAGTGAAGCCTACGAACCAGGCGTCGATGTAATTGTTGGTAGTGCCGGTTTTTCCGGCTGCCGGCCGTCCTATTTTTGCCGAGGTTCCGGTTCCCTGCTCGATTACGCCGCGCATCATTTCGGTCATTACGAAAGCGGTTTCGGGTTCGAGGACTTTCTCACCGTGATATCCCGGATCATATAAAATATTACCTTCGTTATCGACGACTTTAATTATACCCGTCGGAGGCACTCTTATTCCGCCGTTGGCTATCACACCGTAAGAAGAGGCCATTTCAAGAGGCGTAACGTCACAGGCGCCTAAGGCGAGTGAAAGATTGTTGCCCATGTATGATTTAATGCCCATTTTATGAGTGATATCGATAACACGCTGAATGCCAACCTTTTCGAGCAGCTTTACGGCGATCGAGTTTAAAGACTTCTCAAGTGCCGTTTTAAGCGTTACGTCGCCCAGATAACGATTTTCGTAATTAGCCGGGCGCCACACTTTGCCTGTATAGGGGTTTACTTTTTCGATCGGCTCGTCGGTCATTACGCTGTTAGCGCTCATTCCCATCTGAATGGCGGCGGTGTAGATGAAAGTTTTAAACGTCGAGCCCGGCTGACGCTTAGCCTGTACCGCGCGGTTAAATTCGCTCTGCTCGTAAGAACGCCCGCCGACCATGGCTTTAATATGGCCGGTTTGAGGGTCTAACGCGATTAAGGCGCCCTGCATGGTTGGATGGGTATCGAGCGGATTGTCTTTATAAATTTTAGCGTTTAAAAAAGCTTCTTCGGCGGCCTTCTGGATTGAGGTATCTATGGTGGTATATACTTTCAGCCCCGATGTATATACTTTTTTCGGCCCGAATTTATTGATAAGTTCGTTACGCACGAATTCGACGAAATAAGGGGCGCGCGTTATTTCTTTTTTAGTCGTTTTAAGGTGCAGCGGCATGTCTTTTGCCGCGCTGGCCTGCTGTTTGGTTATGAAGTTATGCTCCGCCATTTTATTTAAGACGAGCACCTGTCTTTCTTTGGCTTTTTTAGGATTGACGAACGGATCGTTGCGTGACGGGTTTTTAGGCAGCCCGGCCAGAATTGCGGCTTCCGCTAATGAAAGGTCCGCCGGCTTTTTACCGAAATATATGTCGGCGGCGGAGGCAACTCCCCATGCGCCGTGGCCGAAGTAAATTTCATTTAAATATAATTCGAATATTTCCTGTTTGGAGAATTTTTGCTCGATTTTAAAGGCGAGCAATATTTCTTTGATCTTTCGCGCAAAAGTTTGTTCCTGTGTCAGAAACGCGTTGCGGGCGAGCTGCTGCGTGATAGTAGACGCGCCCTGACGTATGCCGCCGCTGCGCCAGTTGGAAACCGCCGCGCCTATTATACGTACGAAGTCGATTCCATAATGATCGTAAAAACGCGAATCTTCGATAGCAAGAAACGCCTGCTGAAGTTTGAGGCTGATTTCATTCATTTTCACTTTTTCAGTGCGGTTTTCGACTTCGTGAAATTCAGCTATCTGCTCGTTGTTTATATCGTAAACCTTCGTGTTGAGCTTTGGCTTGTAAGTATGGTAGCCGACTTCGGGAAGCTGGTCTGAAAAGGTTTTTACAATGCCTATGATGGCGCCGGTGACGATTACCGACAGCATTAAAAATAAAAAGAAACAAAACTTTATGAATGAAAAGACCAGTGACCTTTTTTTAGGTTTGGGCTTAGCTTCTGTAGTTTTCATTTATAATCCACTCTCCTTGATGAATACAAAAAACGCCATTCCTATTAGAGTGTTTATCGGTATTTATTTTATTTAATTAAGTATTTTTGTTATTTAAGGCCGTTTAATCGTGCCTGTAAAGGTTTTACTCAAGATATATATTGTTCGCCTTTTCGTGCGCTATGCTCGTATGAGGACCGTGGCCCGGAAGGACTATCATCGCGCCATCGAGCGTGAATAATTTTTCTTTGATCGAGCGTGAAATATTATCGAAACTGCCGCCGTGAAGATCGGTGCGCCCGACCGATTCTAAAAATATGGTATCGCCGGCGAAGAGCGCTTTATTTTCGTATTGAAAGCAAGAGCCGCCGAAAGTGTGGCCGGGAGTATGTATGGTTTTTAATTTAAGCTCAGCGGATATTTCGATAATATCGCCGTCTTTAAGTATCCTGTCGGGCGTTTTAATTGAAATTCCGGCGCCGGTGATAATCGAATAATTGATCATCGGATTTTTAAGCATTTCAACCTCGGCTTCGTGGGCGGCCAGTTGTATATTATTTTCTTTATATTTTTGCAGAAGATAATTAACTCCGCCGATATGATCGTAATGGCCGTGCGTCAATATGATATAAACCGGAATCAGTTTAAGGCTTTCTATTTTTTTCGCTATTTTTTCGCCCTCGGCGCCCGGGTCTATGACGGCGCATCTTTTAGTAGTTTCGCAGTATATAATATAGCAGTTCGTTTGCAGTTCGCCAACCGGCGTAAGCAGAATATTTTTAAGCATTAAATAATTTCCCTTTCTTTATTTCTTTAGCTTTGTTTATTTAGCTTTGTTTCTTTAGCTTTATTTCTTTAGCTTTATTTCTTTAACTTTGTTTATTTAAAATTATGCAATTATTTTATATTAAACCGCGCTGTGATGCTGCGGGCTTATTAATACCGACGCTACATAGGGAAGGTTTCTTAAGTACTGTTCATAATCGAGGCCGAAGCCTATCACGAATTCGTTAGGTATTTCAAAGCCGATATAATCGATATTGAGCTCGACTTTGCGGCATGAAGGTTTTGAAAGTAGAGAGCATATTCTGACGCTTTTAGGATTGCGCGTTTTCATATATTCCTTTAAAAAACTTAGCGTAACTCCGGTATCGATGATATCTTCTATAATTATAACGTTTTTGCCTTCGATATCTTCTTCGATATCTTTAGTTATCTTAACCTTGCCGCTCGTAGTTTTTTCGTTGCCATAGCTCGAAACTCCCAGAAATGAGCATTCACATGGAATTATCACGTGGCGGCATAATTCGGCCATAAACATGAACGCGCCTTTTAAAATGCCGACTAAATAAATGCTTTCATCTTTATAATCTTCGTTTATCTGTGAGGCCATTTCTTTTATCCTGTCGCGCAGTTCTTCTTCGGATATTATTTTCTGTACTTTCAGAAGCTGATTTTTAATTTTATATTCGAAATAAGACATATACTTAGCTCCTTACTTTATTATTTTTCATTACTTTATTATTTTATTATTTTCCATTACTTTATTATTTTTCATTACTNNTTTCATTACTTTATTATTTTTCATTTTTAATATTTTTAACATCTGCGTTCCATCTTTTCTCATTATATTACAATAAAACGCTTTAAAAGTAAAGAGCCGCTTAAATAAAGGTTTTAAAAAGTTGTATTTGACATTTAAAGCCGCGATAGGTTATAATTATAAGATTTTTATTATTGAAAGGCGGCGGAATATGGACGGCGGCGAAAATAAAAAGGTTGTCAGAATCCCGGAAACTTTAAAAGCTGAAATTATCAAAAATAAGCAAGGATACCGCGGGAACGAAAGTCTTAAAACCAAGCGCCTGCTCAAGGAACTCAATCTGAATACGGTTTGCGAAAGCGCGTTATGCCCGAACCGCGGCCGCTGCTTTAAAGACGAAGTGGCTACTTTTATGATATTAGGCGATAGATGCACCCGCGCCTGCACCTTTTGCGCGGTAGACAGACGTCCGCCGGCCCCTCCTGATGCGGCTGAAATAGAAAATGTGGCAAAAGCCGTGCGCCAGCTTAAACTTAAATACGTCGTTTTGACTTCGCCGACGCGCGACGACCTTCCAGACGGAGGCGCAGGGCATTTCCGCCTGGTAATCGAAGCCATAAATAAAACGTGTCCCGATACTAAAATCGAAGCGCTTATTCCCGATTTTAAAGGCTCGTCCGGCTCGCTTAAAGAGATATTGACACCCGGCCTGACAGTCCTTGCCCATAATCTCGAAACCATCGAGCGGCTCTATGCAAAGGTGCGCAGCGGCGCCGATTACAGGCGCTCGCTCGAATTAATCGGCCGGGTCAAAGAAATGTCGAATGGCATATATTCGAAATCAGGAATAATGGCCGGGCTCGGCGAAACCTTCGACGAGGTGGTAAGCCTCATGAAAGACCTGCGCGCCGTCGATTGCGATATCTTTACAATAGGACAGTATATCGCGCCGTCGGTAAAAAATTATGCGGTAAAAGAATATATCGATAATCAAATATTTGAAAAATATAAAAAAGCGGCGCTCGAACTCGGCTTTAAAGCCGTGGCCTCCGGCGCGTTAGTCAGGAGCTCTTTTCTGGCCGAAACCACTTTTAACGAGGCGCGCCTTTTTTAAAACGGTAAAAAAACTCTTAACTTAAATAGAAGCGCATTTATTGCATTCGCCGTATATTTCGAGTTTATGGTCTAATATTTTAAATCCGGTATCCCGCGCGATTTTCTGCTGGAGATTTTCTATTTCATGATTATAAAACTCTATAATGGCGCCGCATTTAAGGCAGAAAAAATGGTCGTGGTGCCTGTGAGATGCGCCGCGTTCTTCAATTTCGTAGTAAGATTTTTTGTCGTGACCCGTAAATTTCTTTATTATACCGCTTTTTTCGAGAAATGTAATATTGCGGTATATCGTGGCCGCTGAAATATTAGCGTGATGCGCGTGCGAATTTTCGAGGATTTGATCTAAATTAAGGTGCCTGCCCTTGTTTTCGATCAAAACGCTTATAATAACCTCGCGCTGCCTCGTGAGTTTTAAACCGCCCGATTTTATGCACGCTAAAATATTTTTTTTGTCCAAGTTATGCGCCTCTTTAACAGCTTCTATCACAAAATTAGAAACCTTTTCTTTTATTTAATATGGCTATAATATTATAACTTATTTTCATTCGATTTGCAATAATCAAATTAATTTGAATTAATTTCGAATATTTTTTAAATCCCGCCTTGACACCTTTAATTTTATCGGTTATAATTGTTTTGTAGTTGATAAATCGGCTCTGGTTAAAGAATTAAAATAATTATTTGATGATAAAAAGCGGAGGTAAATTATGAAAAATATGATATCAGGTTTGACTGTGTTTGTAGTTATAATATTATCCGTAACCCCTGTTTTCGCTTTCGGCGATGCGGCTAATTCACCCAACATGAACGCTAACGTTTATAATACGTTCCAGAGCGAACGCGAAGGTTTAAGAAATAACGCGGCTCAAATATCCGTAGATGTCAAAAACGCCCGTACGGTTATCGGCGAAAAAGCGGCGAGCATCGAACGCAGCGTTTCACAGGCCGCTTCCGCAGTCGAAAGTTTAGCCCAGAGAGCTTCCAGCTCCGAATTTCGCGAAAATGTAAATAATCGCGTAGAAAGCAATATTCAAGAAACATCCAGTAATTATCAAAATCTTAAAAATGATGTAGGCGCAACCGCTAAACAGGGCTTTGATAATTTTAAAAGAAACGTCAAAAATACCGTAAGCAATGCTTCTGCTAACATAAAGCGTAAGATTAACCCCATTAAATACAGCGTTAAAGATGTCGTTCAAAGAACCGGAAGCGCGGTAGGCCACGCTATCGATAACGTTCTCGACAGATAATCATATTATCACTTAAAAATATTCTGAAAGCCGTTTTTTTAAAAAGGGAGGGAGAGAAAAGGTTA